>NZ_JBSFJE010000001.1:252697-348263 GCF_053597895.1 Streptomyces sp. NPDC001220 | reverse complement strand
CCGCGCCATTGGCCTGCCCCGGCCCATACGGCGACTGCGGGGCGGGGGGTGTGGTGTCGCCGTCGGCCGGTGGCCGGGCGCCGGGAAGCGCGGCCCGGCCGTTCTGCTGGGCCTCCTGGACCCGGGCCGCGGCCCTGGCCCCCGCCCGGTACGCGGCGATCGCCCCGGCCCGCGCGGCCCGGATGTCCCCACCGGTCTCCAACGCCCGCCGCTCCACCGCACCCGAACCGGTACCGCCCGAGCCCTCCTCGGGCCCGGCCCCCGGCAAACCGCCGGCGGCCCGGGCCTGGATGGCGGCGCGCCGGGCGGCCTCGGGATCCACTTCCGCCACACCGGGCGCCGTCCGCGCGCCGGTCGTACCACCCGACGCACCACCGATGCTTCCGATGCCCCCGGCAGCGAGGGCCCCCGAGCCTCCGGGACCGGCCGGACCGCCGGATGTGGCGGAACCTTCCGCCTGCCCGGCACGCCGACGGCCGTCGGCCTCCGCGCCGCCCTCTCCCTCCGGGGCGGGCACCGGGTCGTACCCGCAGAGCGCCTCTTCCGCCGCCCCGACCGCGAGGCCGGTCAGCAACACGCGGCCGTCGTCGCAGACGAGGACCGTGCGGGCGGTGATGTTGCGGTGCACCCAGCCGTGCGCGTGCAGCACCCGGAGCGCCATCAGCACGTCGGAGGCGACCTCGGCCGCCCGGTACGGCGTCAGCGGCCGCTCGGCGAGCAGGGTCGCCAGCGACCGCGCGGCCACGAACTCGCTGACGATCCAGAGCGAACCGCCCTCGGCGAACACGTCGAAGACCTGGTCGAGCCGGGGATGGTCGGGGATCCGGGCGGCGGCCTGCGCGGCCTCCACGGCGCGGCGCACCGCGGGGTCGCTCGGCCGGCGTGTCGCGGTGCGGGCGGCCGGTGGCCGACGCGCGCCGCGGTCACGGGCCGTGAAACCGTCGGGCAGCCCCTCCGCGTCGAGCACCTCCGCCTCGACGACCTCCGGCAACGGCACCTGCCGGACGTACACTTCCTGCCCGCTGTAGGTGTCGAAGGCCCGGGTCTCGGTGTGTTCGTACTCGTCGGAGGGGGGCAGGGGCAGGCGGTAGCGGTCGGCGAGCACCCGACCCGCGTAGTCGTCCACGTTGCCTCCCCCGGCCGCCCGGTGGTCAAATCCGCTCGTTTCGCGGCCCGTTCCGCATACCTACCTGGATGCGTACGGTCCGCAACCACTCACGATACGTGCCGGAGGCAATTCGTATTGAGGGGATGCGAATTTGTCACTTCGGCTCGAAGCTCGCCGTCAGCGTCTTCCAGGTGTCCTCGCGCAGCTCACTGCTCCAGTCGGCGGCCTTCGCGGTGTACATCAGCGCGAACCCCTGGTTCGAGCTGACGACGAACCCGCGGTCGACGGTCCGGTACTCGGTACCGCCGTCCACGTAGGTGAACTCCCAGTCAGCCGTGTTCCAGCCGCGGTAGCTCACCGCCGCTATTCGGATCTTCCGGTACTGGGAGCGCACCATGTAACGCTCCTGGTTCTTCCAGTCCGCCACCGGGTCGTCCTTGGGCGTGCTCGTCTGGCCGATCAGCAGCTTCTGTCCGTCGGGCCCGGTGAACCGGTCCCCGGCGGAGCTGCCGGTCTGGAACTTCCAGCCCTTGGGCAGCCCGATCGAGTACCCCTGGCCGTTGTACGTCTGGACCGCCGAGGCGCTGTCACCGTCACTGCCACTGGAGTTCGACGCCGAGGAACCGTCGTCGTCCGATGCGTCGGTGTCCCCGGAGTTCCCCGAGGTCGCGGCTGCCCCGGAGTCGCCGTCCGCCTGCTTGCCGCCGCTCGTGTCCTCCTTGGTGGAGGACCCGCCACCGGATCCCGAACCGGAACTCGCGCTCGCTTTCGCGCTCGCCCCCGAGGTGGCCACCGCCTTGGAACCGCCGCTCTTGCCACTCCCCTTGTCGTCCCCGCCGCCGCCCAGCGTGAGGGCGAGCACCGTACCGAGCACCGCGAGCACCACCACCACGGCGATGATCACCAGGGTCCGCTTCGGCACCACGTCCGTGAGCGGGGCCCGGGGCACGGTCCGGGGCGCCAGGTCCAGATCCGGCGGCGGCACCACGGGCCACCCGGAACTCGCCTTGCCGGCGGCGGACTTGGCCCCCGTCGAGCCGCTGCCCGCACCGGCCCCGCCGGCGGCGGCACCGGCGAGGGGACCGGCGGCGGGACGTGCGGCCTCCGTCGAACCGGAAACCGAGCCCGAGCCGGTCGCGACCGGGCCGGCCTTGGCGGCGCCCGCCTCGGCGGCGGCGCTCTTCGACCGGGTCGCGGACGCGGCGCTCGCCGCTCCCGCGGCCTTCCGCACGGACCGCAGCGCCCCGCGCAGCTTCTCCCCGGCCTCCTCGCCCCGCCTGGGCGTGGTGCCCTTCTCCTCCTGCGGCGCGTCCGGCTGCGGGGGCAGCGGCACGACCCGCGTGGCATCGACGGGCAGTTCCTCGGGCGCGCTGATCACCGCGTTGAGCATCGCCCGCGCGCCGGCGTCGTCCAGCCGCTGGGCCGGGTCCTTGGTGAGCAGACCGTAGATGACGTCCCTGAGCGGCCCCGCGTTCTTGGGCTCCTCCAGCTGTTCGGTCATCACCGCGGTCAGCGTGGCGATCGCCGACCCCTTGTCGTACGGCGGGGCGCCCTCGACCGCCGCGTACAGCAGGCCGCCGAGCGACCACAGGTCGGCCGCCGGGCCGGGCTTGTGACCGCGGGCCCGCTCCGGGGAGATGTAGGAGGGGGCGCCGACGAGCATGCCGGTGGAGGTGATCGACGGGTCGCCCTCGACCTGGGCGATACCGAAGTCGGTGAGCACGACTCGGCCGTCGCCCTCGGCGATCAGCACGTTGGACGGCTTCACGTCCCGGTGCAGGATGCCCTCGCGGTGCGCCGACCGCAGCACGTCCAGGATCGCGAGCCCGACCTCGGCCGCGCGCCGGGGCTTGAGCAGGCCGTCCTCCCGGATGACCTCGGCCAGCGACTTGCCCTCGACCAGCTCCATCACGATCCAGGGCCGGTCGTCCTCCTCGACCACGTCGAAGACCGTCACCGCGCTGTTGTTGCGGATCCGGGCGATCGCCTTGGCCTCGCGCAGGGTGCGCGTGATCAGGCGCCGCTTCTCCTCCTCGTCGATGTTCGACGGGAACCGCAGCTCCTTGACGGCCACCGTCCGACCGAGGGTCTCGTCCTCGGCGCGCCACACCGTGCCCATGCCGCCGCGGCCAAGCACTCGCCCCAGCCGGTACCGCCCGGCGAGAAGACGCTCACTGTTGTCCTGACGAGTCTCCCGACGAGAAGTACCCGCCCGCTCCGCCTCCGACATGCGTCCCCTCATGCAACCCGCCCTGACAGAGCCTTCATTGTCCCTCACCCGACAAGTGCCCGACGCCCAGGGTGCCCCTGACCGCGCATCGGGGCGGCCGATCGGAACCCCCGGTGACGAGGGCGTCACGCAAGCCGGGATGATGGGCCGCGACAAGGGAGGAATCCGGATGCCCACGCTTCGGACACTGGTGTCCATACCGGTCTCTCTTGCCCTGCTGCTGGCACCCGCGGCGGCCGGTTCGGCGACCTCGGCGGAGGCCACCGACCCGCTCCTGTCACAGTTCGTCACCAAAGGCCGGGCACCCGCCGCGGCACTCCTGGACCGCGACGGCGACGACGTCCGCTACGCGTCCGCGGGCCCGGGGATCGCCCGTACCGACCACTTCCGCGCCGGCAGCATCACCAAGACCTTCATCGCCACCGTCGTCCTGCAACTGGCCGCGGAGCACCGGCTGTCCCTGTCCGATCCCGTGGAGCGTCATCTGCCGGGGGTGCTGCGCGGACGGGACACCGACGGGCGGCGGATCACCCTGCGCGCCCTGCTCAGCCACACCAGCGGGCTCGCCGACTTCACCGAGGTCACCCGAGGGGCCGTCCCCCTGACCTCGCTTCAGGCCGTACGCGTCTCGCTCGCCCTCCCCTCGACCGGCCTCGGCCGTTACTCGTACTCCAGCACCGACTACGTCGTCCTCGGCATGGTCATCCGCCGGGTCACCGGTCACTCGTACGCCACCGAGGCACGGCGCCGCATCATCACTCCCCTCCGCCTGACGGGCACGTCCTTCCCGGGTGCCAGAGCCTCGCTGCCCGCGCCGCACGGCCGTGCCTACGCCGCCGACGGATCCGACATCACCGAAGTCGACCCGCGCGTGGCCGGCGCCGCGGGTGAGCTGGTGACCACGCTCGACGACCTGGACCGCTTCTACGCGGCGCTGCTGGGCGGCGAACTGCTGCCCCCGCACTGGCTGCGCGAGATGCTCAGCACCCGTGCCGCACATGGGGCGTACGGCCTGGGGATCTTTCCGGTGAAGCTGTCGTGCGGGATCACGGTGTGGGGGCACAACGGCCGGATCGCCGGCAGCTATGTGCGCAGTGCCGCCCCGGTCGGCGGCCGGCATGTCCTCACGTTCCGCGCGAACACGACGGCGGTCGCGGACCCGGCCCTCGAACCCGCCCTGCTCACGGCCGAGTTCTGCCCCCGCAGTAGGTAGAACGGCCGGGGGCCGGGGGAAGATCCCGACCCCGGGTCCCTCGATCGGGTGCGGTCGGACGGTCGGTCAGGGGCAGGTCTTTTCGTCGCGCCGCAGCGCTGCTCGGCTCCGACAGCGGCGTCCGGCGGTGCCGAACGTGCAGTGGCCCACCCGACGGCCGGCCCGCCGCACGGCAGGCCCGCCGGACCGCGGAGGGAGGCCTACCGCGGCACGATGTCCGGGGCTCCCAGGCGGGCCGCGTCCGCCGTCAGGTCGTCCGGCTGGAGTTGGGACTCCCGTTCCGCCTCCACCCGCTTCTCGTAGTGCTCGACCTCCCGCTCGATCTGGTCCTTGTCCCAGCCGAGGACCGGCGCCATCAGTTCGGCGGCCTCGCGGGCGCTGCGCGTGCCCCGGTCGAAGGTCTCGATGGAGATGCGGGTGCGGCGGGTGAGGACGTCGTCGAGATGGCGGGCGCCCTCGTGGGAGGCGGCGTAGACGACCTCGGCGCGCAGATAGTCGTCGGCGGCCGAGAGCGGCTCGCCCAGGGCGGGGTCGGCGGCGATGAGGTCGAGGAGCTCCTCCGCCAACGAGCCGTACCGGTTGAGGAGGTGCTCGACCCTCACGACGTGGATGCCGGTGCGGGCGGCGATCCGGGCCCGTGCGTTCCACATCGCCCGGTAGCCCTCCGCGCCGATCAGCGGGATGTCCTCGGTGACGCACTCCGCGACCCGCATGTCGAGCCCGTGCACCGCCTCGTCGACGGCGTCCTTGGCCATCACCCGGTACGTCGTGTACTTGCCGCCCGCGACGACCACGAGCCCCGGCACCGGATGCGCGACCGTGTGCTCGCGCGACAGCTTGCTGGTGGCGTCGGACTCGCCGGCCAGCAGCGGGCGCAGCCCCGCGTACACCCCTTGGACGTCGTCGCGCGAGAGCGGCACCGCGAGCACCGAGTTGACGTGGTTCAGCAGGTAGTCGATGTCGGCACTGGAGGCGGCCGGGTGGGCCTTGTCGAGGTCCCAGTCGGTGTCGGTCGTCCCGACGATCCAGTGCCGGCCCCAGGGGATGACGAACAGGACCGACTTCTCGGTGCGCAGGATCAGGCCGGTCGTGGAGTGGATGCGGTCCTTGGGGACGACCAGGTGGATGCCCTTGGAGGCACGGACGTGGAACTGGCCGCGCTCGCCGACCATCGCCTGGGTGTCGTCGGTCCACACACCGGTCGCGTTGACGACCTGCTGGGCGTGGATCTCGTACACCCCGCCACCCTCGACATCCTGCACCCGGGCCCCGACGACCCGCTCGCCCTCGCGCAGAAACCCGGTCACGCGCGCGCGGTTGGCCGCCTTCGCGCCGTAGGAGACCGCCGTGCGCACCAGGGTGGCCACATAGCGGGCGTCGTCCATCTGGGCGTCGTAGTACTGGATCGCGCCGACCAGGGCGTCCTTGCGCAGAGCGGGCGCCACACGCAGGGCGTGACGGCGGCTCAGGTGACGGTGGGCGGGCAGGCCCCGGCCGTGCCCGCGGGCCATCGACATCGCGTCGTAGAGCGCGACGCCCGAGCCCGCGTACAGCCGCTCCCAGCCCTGGTGCTGGAGCGGGTAGAGGAACGGCACCGGCTTGACCAGGTGCGGGGCGAGCCGCTCCAGGAGCAGGCCGCGCTCCTTGAGGGCTTCGCGGACCAGGGCGAAGTCGAGCATCTCCAGATAGCGCAGGCCGCCGTGGATCAGCTTGCTGGACCTGCTGGAGGTCCCGGACGCCCAGTCACGGGCCTCGACGATGCCGGTGTTCAGGCCCCGGGTGGCCGCGTCCAGCGCGGTTCCCGTGCCGACCACTCCGCCGCCCACGACCAGCACGTCCAGCTCGCGCTCGGCCATGGCCGCCAAGGACTCCGCCCGCTGCTTGGGCCCCAGTGTCGCTGTCCTCACCGCTGCCTCCCGCTCTGCCGCCATGCGTCATGGCTCGTCGTCGGTCGTCGGTCGCATCGGCCACACCCGGCGGGCGCGGCCCATGCCCAAAGTCTGACCGCGTTGGCCGACTTCAGCCACCACGCGCCCCCAGCCTGTGGACAACGCTCACCGAACCCCCGGAAGACACACGTACACAATCCCACATAACGTTCATATTTACTCCTAGTCTGACATTGCGCTTCGCTCATCCTGTCCACAGGGCTTGCGCACCTGTCCCGCTTCGGTTACTGGGAAGGACGGCCCACGCCATGCCCGCAGACCTCGCCGTCATGGGACTCGGTCCCTTCGGCCTGCCCCTCGCCCAGGCCGCCGTGGCCGCCGGCATCCCGACGATCGGGTACGCCACCGGTCCCGAGGCGGGCTCGCTCAGCCCCGCCGAGCTGCGCCGGATGCTCTCGAGGGGCTTCCGGGTGGCCAAGGACCCGGCCGAACTGGGGCGGGTGCGGACGGCCGTGATCTGCGCGCCGACCCCGCGCGGCGCCGACGGCGGGCTCGACCTGAGCCGGGTGGAGGCCGCGGCCCGCACCCTGGCCGAGCGGCTGCGCCCGCACACCACGGTGATCCTGGAGTCGCCGGTCCACCCGGGGACGACGGAGGACTTCCTGCGGCCCCTGCTGGAGAAGGGCTCGGGCCTGCGCGCGGGGCGGGACTTCCATCTCGC
Organism: Streptomyces sp. NPDC001220; assembly: GCF_053597895.1. NCBI lineage: Bacteria > Bacillati > Actinomycetota > Actinomycetes > Kitasatosporales > Streptomycetaceae > Streptomyces > Streptomyces sp. NPDC001220. Next base: position 341,102 of record NZ_JBSFJE010000001.1, on the reverse strand, counting down.
CTACTCGCCCAGCCGGGTGGATCCCGGCAGCCGCGACTTCACCCCGGCCGTCACCCCCAAGGTCATCGGCGGCCTCACCCCGGCGTGCACGGAGTCGGCGGCCGCGTTCTACGGCCGGCTCACCGACAAGGTGGTACGCGCGCGTGGTCCGCGCGAAGCCGAGACCGTGCAGCTCCTGGAGACCAACTTCCGGCACGTCAACATCGCCCTCGTCAACGAGATGGCCGTCCTCTGCCATGACCTGGGCGTCGACCTGTGGGACGTCATCCGCTGCGCGGAGACCAAGCCGTTCGGCTTCCAGGCCTTCCGCCCCGGCCCCGGCATCGGCGGCCACGGGGTCGCCCAGGACCTGTCCGGCGCCGCCGGCCGCGGCCTGCGCATGGTGGAACTGGCCCAGCAGGTCAACAACCGGATGCCGGGATACGTCGTCCAGCGCGCCGCCGCCCTGCTCAACGAGCACGGCAAGTCGGCCCGCGGCGCGCGCGTGCTGCTGCTCGGCGTCACCTACAAGGCCGACCTCGCCGACCAGCAGGCCACGCCCGCCCGCGAGATCGCGATCCGGCTGATGGAACTGGGGGCCTCGGTGAGCTACCACGACCCGCACATCGCGTCCTGGAACGTCCTGGACCGCCCGGTGCCCCGCGCGGACTCCCTCTACGAGGCGGCCGCCGACGCCGATCTGACGATCCTCGTCCAGCAGCACCGGACGTACGACCTGCAGGGCCTGTCGGTGAAGGCGCAGCTGCTGCTCGACACCCGGGGGGCGACACCGACGGGGGCGGCGCACCGGCTCTGAGCCCTGCTCCGCGGCCGCGGAGAAATCGCCAGGAGCGTTGTCACAGGCTCCTGTTAGTCTCCCCTCGCTCGTCGCACAGGTGTGCGCACGTCTTTTCACCTCGCTGTTCGCGCGGTGATCCACCAGGGGGGATTTCCTGTCATGAGCCAGTCAGCTCCACCACCGCCGCCGCCCCAGTCGGCGCTGCAGCCCCAGTCGGCGCCGGAGCTTCCGCCGCAGCCGGCCGACGGCAACCCGTTCGCCCGGCAGCAGCCGCCCGCGCCGTACGCCGCCCAGCCCGGCGCCGTACCCCCGCCTGCGGCGCCGCCCGCGCCGCCCCGGGGCAATGTCGCCCTCGGCGTGATCGGTGCCGTCGTCGCGGCCGTGGCCGCCGCCGCTCTCTACGGCATGGTCATCGGCCTCACCAAGCACGAGATCGGCTGGGCGGCCGTCGGCGTCGGCTTCGTCATAGGCCTCGCGGCCGGCAGGCTCGGCGGCCGCAACCCGCTGCTCGCCGTGGTCAGCACCCTCCTCGCACTCGGCTCCGTCTACCTCGGCCAGCTGGTCGGCGAGGCGATGATCGGCGCCGACCAGCTCGACATGAGCTTCTCCGAAGTGTTCTTCCAGCACTTCGGCGCCGTCCAGGACGCCTGGAAGGAAGAGGCCGACCCGCTGACCTTCCTCTTCTTCGCGATCGCCGGGTGGGCGGCGTTCTCGGGCACCAGGAAGGCCGCCGCCTGACGGGTTCGCGGCATGCGAAAGGGCCGGTCACCCCAACCGGGTGTCCGGCCCTTCGCCCGTCCTGCGGGTCCTACCGCTTGTGCTGGCTGTCCGCCACCGTCACCTCGACGCGCTGGAACTCCTTCAGCTCGCTGTAGCCGGTGGTGGCCATCGCCCGCCGCAGCGCGCCGAAGAGGTTCATCGAGCCGTCCGGGGTGTGGGACGGGCCGGTGAGGATCTCCTCGATGGTGCCGACCGTGCCGAGGTCGACCTTCTTGCCGCGCGGCAGTTCCTCGTTGACCGCCTCCATGCCCCAGTGGTGGCCCTTGCCGGGCGCGTCCGTCCCACGGGCGAGCGGGGAGCCCATCATCACCGCGTCCGCACCGCAGGCGATCGCCTTGGGGATGTCGCCGGACCAGCCGACACCGCCGTCGGCGATCACGTGGACGTACCGGCCGCCGGACTCGTCCATGTAGTCACGGCGGGCCGCCGCCACGTCCGCGACCGCGGTGGCCATCGGGACCTGGATGCCGAGCACGTTGCGCGTGGTGTGGGCGGCGCCGCCGCCGAAGCCGACGAGGACGCCCGCGGCGCCCGTACGCATCAGGTGCAGGGCCGCCGTGTAGGTGGCACAGCCGCCGACGATCACCGGGACGTCGAGCTCGTAGATGAACTGCTTCAGGTTGAGCGGCTCGTGCGAGGACGAGACGTGCTCCGCCGAGACCGTCGTACCGCGGATGACGAAGATGTCCACGCCCGCGTCCACGACCGCCTTGGAGAACTGGGCGGTGCGCTGCGGGGAGAGCGCGGCCGCCGTGACCACGCCGGAGTCGCGCACCTCCTTGATGCGCGCGCCGATCAGCTCCTCCTTGATGGGGGCCGCGTAGATCTCCTGGAGCCGGCGGGTGGCCTGCTCGGCGGGCAGCCCGGTGATCTCGTCGAGCAGCGGCTGCGGGTCCTCGTGCCGGGTCCAGAGGCCTTCGAGGTTGAGCACGCCGAGGCCGCCGAGCTCACCGATGCGGATGGCGGTGGCCGGGGAGACGACCGAGTCCATGGGGGCGGCCAGGAACGGCAGCTCGAAGCGGTAGGCGTCGATCTGCCAGGTGATCGAGACCTCCTTCGGGTCCCGCGTACGGCGGCTGGGGACGACGGCGATGTCGTCGAAGGCGTACGCCCGGCGGCCGCGCTTGCCGCGCCCGATCTCGATCTCAGTCACGTCTGTGGCCTTTCCCTCTTCGTTTCAGCGTCTTCCAGTATCGCCGACGGGTACGGCAAGGGCGGCCCCGGTGTGTCCGGGACCGCCCTGGAAAGGCCGTGGTGACTACTTGCGGCTGTAGTTCGGCGCCTCGACCGTCATCTGGATGTCGTGCGGGTGGCTCTCCTTGAGGCCCGCGGAGGTGATGCGGACGAACTTGCCCTTGGACTCCATCTCCTCGATGGTGGCGGCGCCCACGTAACCCATGGTCTGGCGCAGTCCGCCGACGAGCTGGTGCAGCACGTTGGAGAGCGGGCCGCGGTAGGGCACCTGGCCCTCGACGCCCTCGGGCACGAGCTTGTCGTCGGAGGCCACCTCGGCCTGGAAGTAGCGGTCCTTCGAGTACGACCGGCCCTGGCCGCGGGACTGCATCGCGCCGAGCGATCCCATGCCGCGGTACGACTTGAACTGCTTGCCGTTGATGAAGAGGAGCTCGCCGGGCGACTCCTCGCAGCCGGCCAGCAGGCTGCCGAGCATCACGGTGTCGGCGCCGGCGGCGAGCGCCTTGCCGATGTCACCGGAGTACTGCAGACCGCCGTCGCCGATCAGCGGGATGCCGGCCGGGCGGGCCGCGAGGGAGGCCTCGTAGATGGCGGTGACCTGCGGGACGCCGATGCCGGCGACCACGCGCGTGGTGCAGATGGAGCCGGGGCCCACACCCACCTTGATGCCGTCGACACCGGCGTCGATGAGCGCCTGGGCGCCGTCGCGGGTGGCGACGTTGCCGCCGATCACGTCGACGTCCACGCTCGACTTGATCTTCGACATCCAGCTGAGGGCGTTGCTGTTGTGGCCGTGCGAGGTGTCGACGACCAGGAAGTCCGCGCCGGCCTCGGCGAGCGCCTGGGCCCGCTCCAGGGCCTCGGGGCTGGCCCCGACGGCGGCGCCGACGAGCAGGCGGCCCTCGGCGTCCTTGGCGGCGTTCGGGTACTTCTCGGCCTTGACGAAGTCCTTGACCGTGATCAGGCCCTTGAGGACACCCTCGTCGTCGACCAGCGGCAGCTTCTCGATCTTGTGCTTGCGCAGCAGCTGGATGGCCTCGGTGCCGGAGATGCCGACCTTGCCGGTGACCAGCGGCATCGGGGTCATGACCTCGTGCACGCGGCGCGAGCGGTCGCTCTCGAAGGCCATGTCGCGGTTGGTGACGATGCCGAGCAGCTTGCCGGCCGGGTCGGTGACGGGCACGCCGCTGATCCGGAACTTGGCACACAGGGCGTCGGCCTCGGCGAGGGTCGCCTCCGGGCGCACCGTGATGGGGTCGGTGACCATGCCGGACTCGGACCGCTTGACCAGGTCGACCTGGTTGACCTGGTCCTCGACCGACAGGTTGCGGTGCAGCACGCCGACGCCGCCGAGACGGGCCATGGCGATCGCCATGCGGGACTCGGTCACCTTGTCCATCGCCGCGGACAGGAGCGGGATGTTGACCCGGACGTTGCGGGAGATGCGGGACGAGGTGTCGACCGCGTTCGGGAGCACCTCGGATGCGCCCGGCAGCAGCAGCACGTCGTCGTAGGTAAGCCCGAGTGTCGCGAATTTTCCGGGCACTCCGTCGACGTTGGCAGTCATGACACCTTCCCCAAATGGCCTTGAACGGTGCGGATGTCCATGCTAACGGGAAGCACAGGCCCCAAATTCCACGGTACGACTCAGCTTGAGGCTTCGTATGTTCGTACGGAAACGAGCGCACACCTGTTCATCGGGGGTGGCGAACCGTGCGGCTACTGCTCCGCCAGTGCGCGCAGCCGGCTCAGGGCTCGGTGCTGGGCGACCCGGACGGCGCCCGGTGACATTCCCAACATCTGGCCCGTCTCCTCGGCGGTGAGGCCCACCGCGATCCGCAGGAGAAGGAGTTCGCGCTGGTTCTCGGGGAGGTTGGCCAGGAGTTTCTTGGCCCATTCGGCGTCGCTGCTGAGCAGCGCCCGCTCCTCGGGGCCGAGGGAGTCGTCGGGGCGTTCCGGCATCTCGTCGGAGGGGACGGCCGTGGAGCCCGGATGGCGCATCGCGGCCCGCTGCAGGTCGGCGACCTTGTGGGAGGCGATGGCGAAGACGAAGGCCTCGAAGGGGCGGCCGGTGTCGCGGTAGCGGGGCAGCGCGAGGAGGACCGCCACGCAGACCTCCTGGGCCAGGTCCTCCACGAAGTGCCGGGCGTCGCCCGGAAGGCGGGACAGGCGCGTACGGCAGTAGCGCAGCGCGAGCGGGTGGACATGGGCGAGCAGGTCGTGCGTGGCCTGCTCGTCCCCGTCGACGGCGCGGTGGACGAGAGCGCCGATCGTCCCTATGGCGGTGACCGCCTCGTCGTCGCGCATCGGTCCATCGTGCCCTGCTGCCGTCGGCGGTGTGGCACCGCGTCCGTCGTTGTGCACCGAAGCGTTATGAGCAGGTGCGCCAGAGCTCATCCCTTGCGCCCTCCCCTTCCGCTCGAACGACTCGTCCCCGAGAGACTCCACACCTCAAGGATGCGGCATCGGCGCCGAAACGAGCAGCAGGCGTCCGGCGCTCCGCCTTGCGGACCCCGCCCACCGTGGGGTAGGCGGGGGCGTCCGGTCGGTCCGCGATCCCGCTGCGGCGCAGCTCACCGCCCTGCTAACGGACCAGTCCCCAGCGGAAGCCGAGGGCCACCGCGTGGGCGCGGTCGGAGGCACCGAGCTTCTTGAACAGGCGCCGGGCATGGGTCTTCACGGTGTCCTCGGAGAGGAACAGCTCCCGGCCGATCTCGGCGTTGGAGCGGCCGTGGCTCATGCCTTCCAGGACCTGGATCTCGCGCGCGGTGAGGGTGGGCGCGGCGCCCATCTCGGCCGAGCGGAGCCGGCGGGGCGCCAGCCGCCAGGTGGGGTCCGCGAGCGCCTGGGTGACGGTCGCGCGCAGCTCCGCGCGCGAGGCGTCCTTGTGCAGGTAGCCGCGGGCACCGGCGGCGACGGCCAGGGCCACCCCGTCCAGGTCCTCGGCGACCGTGAGCATGATGATGCGCGCGCCGGGGTCGGCCGAGAGCAGCCGGCGCACGGTCTCGACGCCGCCCAGTCCGGGCATGCGCACGTCCATCAGGATCAGGTCGGAGCGGTCGGCGCCCCACCGGCGGAGGACTTCCTCGCCGTTGGCCGCCGTGGTCACGCGCTCGACGCCGGGCACGGTCGCCACCGCGCGGCGCAGCGCCTCTCGGGCAAGCGGGGAGTCGTCGCAGACGAGGACGGATGTCATGACCGCCCTCCGCAGCTGATGCGCGTCACCTTGAGCCTCCAGGCTGGTACGGAATCGTCACCTGTGCGGTCGACCGTCTCGGACGCCTGCCCGAGCGCTTGTTGTTTCAACCGCCTCCGCACTCTCAACGACGGTCACTCGAAAGAGTTACGGGGCTGCCTGCCGTCTTCGGCACTCTACGTGAGGGCGCGGACACGGTGCAGACATGGACGTCAGACCCTCAACTTTTCATCACATCCAATGCCCCATTTAGACCTTTTTCTTCCCGTTTCACGGTGTCTGGGGCTAGATTCGCAATGAGTCATATTTTCATCTCTCTAGACCGGAGATGTACGGTCGTTGGCACCGTATCCGCCCAGAACGGCTACAAGGGGTCACGTAATGGCAGATTTCTCCCGCCTTCCCGGACCGAACGCGGACCTGTGGGACTGGCAGCTCCTGGCTGCCTGCCGTGGGGTCGACAGCTCGCTCTTCTTCCATCCCGAGGGCGAGCGCGGGGCGGCTCGGAGTGCCCGTGAGAACTCGGCCAAGGAGGTCTGCATGAGGTGCCCGGTCCGCGCGGAGTGCGCGGCGCACGCGCTGGCGGTCCGCGAGCCGTACGGCGTCTGGGGCGGCCTGACCGAGGACGAGCGCGAAGAGCTCATGGGGAGGGCGCGCAACAGGCTGGTGTCGGCCTCGACGACCAGCGGCGACCCCCTCCCGCACACCTGAAAGAACCGACTCCCCCGCACACGCCTGAAAGAACGTTTCTTCTAACCGCTGCCGATCGGGCCGCCCGTCGCCCCTAGGCCCGCTGGGCCGCCCGGCCCAGCTGTTCCAGCGTCGCCGCCACCGCCGGTACCTGTGCCAGGTCGGGCAGGGTGAGGGCGACGATCTCCCGCACCACCGCGGGTTCCAGCGCCACCGTGCGCGCGCCTCTCGGGCGTACCGACTCGATCGCCAGCTGGGGCAGTACCGCGACGCCAAGACCGGCGCCGACCAGGCCGACCACGGCCGGGTAGTCGTCGGTGGCGAAGTCGATGCGGGGCGTGAAGCCCGCGTTCCCACACGCCTGGACGAGCTGTCCACGGCAGCGCGGGCAGCCCGCGATCCAGGGTTCGTCGGCGAGTTCCCCCAGCGCGACCGACTCCGCGCGTGCGAGCCGGTGCCGTTCGGGCAGCAGGCCGACCAGCCGGTCCGTGAGCAACGGCCGCACCACCAGGTCGTCCCACTCCTCGGCGCCCGCCGCGCCCTCGTAGCGGAAGGCCAGCGCGATGTCGCAGTCACCCGCGCGCAGCAGCTCCACGGACTTCGGCGGTTCGGCCTCCTCCAGGGAGACCCGGGTGCCGGGGTGGGCCGCGCGCAGGGCGGCCAGCGCCGTCGGGACCAGGGTGGAGCTGCCGCTCGGGAAGGAGACCAGACGGACCCGGCCGGCGCGCAGGCCGGCGATCGCGGCGACCTCCTCCTCGGCGGCGGTGAGCCCGGCGAGGATCCCGGAGGCGTGCCGCACGAGGGCCTCGCCGGCCTGGGTCAGGCGCATCTCGCGGCCGTTGCGCACCAGCAGCGGGGTGCCCACGGAGGTCTCCAGGGCCTTCATCTGCTGGCTGACGGCGGGCTGGGTGCAGCCCAGTTCACGCCCCGCCGCCGAGAAGGATCCGGTGGTGGCGACGGCGCGCAGGACGCGGAGATGACGGGCCTCTATCACTCCTGAAGCATAAGGCGGGCTTGGACAGCGCACCTCATAATGCGTCGACGCTTTGAGCAGGGTCCCGTACCTTCGGACCATGGAGCTTCTCTCGGTGAACCTCGGAATTCCGACGCCGTCGCCCCACACGGACCAGAAGGACGGCGTGACCGGTATCGACAAGCGCCCCGTGGACGGCCCGGTGCGGGTACAGGCGCCCGGGCCCAAGGGGGTCGCGGGCAGCGGACTGGCCGGGGACGCGGTGTGCGAGCTGCGCCACCACGGCGGCGACGACCAGGCGGTGTACGCCTACGCGCGCGAGGACCTCGACGCCTGGGAGAAGGAGCTCGGCCGCCCGCTGCCGAACGGCTGCTTCGGTGAGAACCTCACGACAAACGGGCTGATCGTGTCCGACGCGCTGATCGGCGAGCGCTGGCGGATCGGTTCCGGGGTCGTACTGGAGGTCACCTCCGGGCGCATCCCGTGCCGCACTTTCCAGGGCCATCTGGGCGAGCGGGGATGGGTGAAGAGGTTCACGCGGAAGGGTGCGTCCGGTGCCTACCTCCGGGTGATCGAACCGGGCGACATCCGGGCCGGCGACCCGATCGAGATCGTGCACCGGCCGGCCCACGGGGTGACGGCGGCGATGGAGTTCCGCGCGACCACCACCGAGCGGGAACTGCTGCCGCGAATCCTCGCGGCGGGCGAGGCGCTGCACCCGGAGGCGCTGGCACTGGCCCGGAAGTACGCGGCCGCAAGGCAGGACTGAACGGCCGTCACTCCCGGGTCGTTCACCGGCGCTTCACCCTTCGGGAGAGCTGGTGCGCGCAGCGGACGCCGTCAGTCCGGGTAACTACCCTTGGGCCATGACAACGGCTCTGATTACGGGATCGACCGCGGGGATCGGCGCCGCGTTCGCGCGGCGGCTGGCGGCGGACGGGCACAACCTCGTCCTGGTGGCGCGGGACACCAAACGGCTGCGCGAGCAGGCGACCGAGCTGCACGACCGGCACGGCATCGAGGCGGAGGTGCTCACCGCCGACCTCGCCGAGGACACCGGCATCGAGTCGGTCGCCGGCCGCCTCGGCGACCGCAGGAACCCGGTCGACCTGCTGATCAACAACGCGGGCTTCGGCAACAAGGGCCGCTATCTGGACGTCTCGATGGCCGACGAGCTGAAGATGCTCAAGGTGCACTGCGAGGCGGTGCTGCGGCTGACCTCGGCGGCGGCCGAGGCGATGCGGGAGCGCGGGCGCGGCGGTGTCGTCAACGTGGCCTCGGTGGCGGCCTTCGTGCCCCGGGGCACCTACGGGGCCTCGAAGGCGTGGGTCGTCCAGTTCACCCAGGGCGCGGCGCGCGACCTGGCGGGGACCGGCGTCCGCCTGATGGCGCTGGCGCCCGGTTTCGTGCGCACCGAGTTCCACCAGCGGGCCGGGATGGGCACGGACAACATCCCGGACTGGATGTGGCTGGACGCCGACAAGCTGGTCGAGGCGGCGCTCGCCGACCTCGCCCGCGGCAAGTCGCTGTCGATCCCGGACCCGCGGTACAAGGTGCTGACCGGTCTGGCGAAGGTGGCGCCGCACGGGCTGCTCGGCGGCATCACCTCGAGGACGGGACGCAAGTACGGGCCGCAGTGACGGCTGTGGTGCCGCTTGCCGCCGGTGGGAAAATGGGCGTGACGGTACCGGACCCAGGGGGGCCGGAGGCGGCGGCATGACGTTCGTACAGCTCATCGAGTGCAGGACCAGCAGGCCGGCCGAGATGGACCGGCTGATGGACAGGTGGGTCACGCAGGCCAAGGGAAAGCGGACGGCGACGCACGCGGTGGTCGGCAAGGACCGCTCCGACGCGTCGCACGTCGTCGAGATCGTGGAGTTCCCCTCGTACGAGGAGGCGATGCGGAACTCCAACCGGCCGGAGACCGACCAGGTCCTCAACGAGATGCTGGCACTCTGCGAGGGGATGCCGACGTTCACGGATCTGGACGTGGTGCGCGACGAGCGGTGGTACGCCGACACCGCGCGGCGGTTCTTCGAGACGATCGCCGCGCCCGGCCCGTTGGTTCCGCTGGACGGCCTGATCACCGAGGACTACCACGACCACGATCCGGTCGAGGGCCAGGACACCATCGGCATGGACGCGATGCGCCGCAAGCTGGAGATGTGGCGGGAGGCCTTCGACTTCTCGTTCCTCATCGAGGACCAGATCTCCCAGGGCGACCGGGTGTGCACCAGGTGGCTCTGGACGGGTGTGCAGCGGGCGGCGTTCATGGGGATGCCGAACACCGGCCGGCAGGTCACCATGGCCGGGACGACGATCCACCGCTTCGACGCCGCCGGGAAGATGACCGAGGGCTGGTTGCAGTACGACCGGCTCGGGCTGATGGACCGGCTCGGAGCACTGGACACGCTGCAGAACTGAGCGGAACCGGTCGGAGCGCTCGACTCGCTGCGGCACTGAGCGGAACCGGTCGGCACACTCGACTCGCTGCAGAACTGAGCGGAACCGGTCGGCGCACTCGACTCGCTGCGGCACTAAGCGGAACCGGTCGGCGCACTCGACTCGCTGCAGAACTGAGCGGAACCGGTCGGCGCGCTCGACTCGCTGCGGCAGTGAGCGGAACCGGTCGGCGCGCTGGACTCGCGCTGCAGAAGTGACTGAACCGGTCGGAGCGCTGGACCGCCGGAGACCTGAACCGGCAGCTGTCGTGGAGTAGTACGACCGGCGAAGTGGTACGACAGTAGGAAGTACCCGCGAGGGGCGAAGCCCCCGTTCCCGGCGGACGACCGGGGACGGGGGCTTCTTCGGCTACTGGGGCGTTGCCTCAGTGGGAGTGGCCGTGGGAGTGACCGCCGGCCGCCGGCTCCTCCTCTTCCTTCTTCTCGACGACCAGGGTCTCGGTCGTCAGAAGCAGGGAGGCGATGGAGGCCGCGTTCTCCAGGGCGGAGCGGGTGACCTTGACCGGGTCGATGACGCCGGCCTTGACCAGGTCGCCGTACTCGCCGGTGGCGGCGTTGAAGCCCTGGCCCTTCTCCAGCTCGGCGACCTTGGAGGTGATGACGTAGCCCTCCAGGCCGGCGTTCTCGGCGATCCAGCGCAGCGGCTCGACGACCGCGCGGCGGACCACGGCGACACCGGTGGCCTCGTCGCCGGTCTTGCCCAGGCCGCCCTCCAGCACCTTCGCGGCGTGGACGAGCGCGGAGCCACCACCGGAGACGATGCCCTCCTCGACCGCGGCGCGGGTCGCGGAGATGGCGTCCTCCAGACGGTGCTTCTTCTCCTTCAGCTCCACCTCGGTGGCGGCGCCGACCTTGATCACGCACACGCCGCCGGCCAGCTTCGCGAGGCGCTCCTGGAGCTTCTCGCGGTCCCAGTCGGAGTCGGTGTTCTCGATCTCGGCCTTGATCTGGGCGACGCGGCCGGTGACGGCACCGGAGTCACCGGCACCGTCGACGACCGTGGTGTCGTCCTTGGTGACCGTGACACGGCGGGCGGAGCCCAGCACGTCCAGGCCGACCTGGTCGAGCTTGAGGCCGACCTCCTCGGAGATGACCGTGGCGCCGGTGAGGATCGCCAGGTCCTCCAGCATCGCCTTGCGGCGGTCGCCGAAGCCGGGGGCCTTGACCGCGACCGCGTTGAAGGTGCCGCGGATCTTGTTGACGACGAGGGTGGAGAGCGCCTCGCCCTCGACGTCCTCGGCGATGATCAGCAGCGGGCGGGAGGCGTTGCCCTGGATGATCTTCTCGAGCAGCGGGAGCAGGTCCGCGATGGAGGAGACCTTGCCCTGGTTGATGAGGATGTAGGGGTCCTCCAGGACGGCCTCCATGCGCTCCTGGTCCGTCACGAAGTACGGCGACAGGTAGCCCTTGTCGAAGGCCATGCCCTCGGTGAAGTCCAGCTCCAGACCGAAGGTGTTGGACTCCTCGACGGTGATGACACCGTCCTTGCCGACCTTGTCCATCGCCTCGGCGATGAGCTCGCCGACCTGCTGGTCCTGGGCGGACAGCGCGGCCACGGCGGCGATGTCGGACTTCTCGTCGATCGGGCGGGCCGTCGCGAGCAGGTCCTCGGAGATGGCGGCGACGGCGGCGTCGATGCCCTTCTTCAGGGCGGCCGGGGAGGCACCCGCGGCGACGTTCTTGAGGCCCTCGCGGACGAGCGCCTGGGCCAGCACGGTGGCGGTGGTCGTACCGTCACCCGCGATGTCGTTGGTCTTGGTCGCCACCTCCTTCACCAGCTGCGCGCCGAGGTTCTCGTACGGGTCCTCGATCTCGACCTCGCGGGCGATGGTGACACCGTCGTTGGTGATGGTGGGGGCGCCGAACTTCTTGTCGATGACGACGTTGCGGCCCTTGGGGCCGATCGTCACCTTGACCGTGTCGGCAAGCTTGTTGACGCCGCGCTCGAGGGCGCGACGGGCGTCCTCGTCGAACTTCAGGATCTTCGCCATGGGAGCGGTTCAGCCCTCTCGGAAAACGTGGGTGAAACGAACCGCGCCCCTGACGCCCGGCTTCATAAGGTCGCGGGGGCCAGGGGCGCAGCTCAAAGCAGAATGTGCTTGGGGTGAACTACTTCTCGATGATCGCGAGCACGTCGCGAGCCGAGAGGACGAGGTACTCGTCGCCGTTGTACTTCACCTCGGTGCCGCCGTACTTGCTGTAGAGCACGACGTCGCCGACCTTGACGTCGAGCGGCAGGCGCTCGCCGTTCTCGAAACGGCCCGGGCCCACGGCGAGGACAGCGCCCTCCTGGGGCTTCTCCTTCGCGGTGTCCGGGATGACCAGGCCAGAGGCGGTGGTCTGCTCGGCGTCGAGCGGCTGGACCACGATGCGGTCCTCGAGCGGCTTGATGGCAACCTTGGAGCTGGTGGTCGTCACGATCCGACCTCCCCCTTCGGAGATCTCACGGGGTTAACTGTCTGAGGTGGCGACCAGGTGGATCCGTCGTCGCGGGTGCCGGACCTGCCCGTCGCGTTGTTGGCACTCTCATCTGCCGAGTGCCAGAGCCGAGACTATGACCGCGATTAGCACTCGGTCAAGCGGAGTGCCAATTGCCCGCGGCGCGGCGCCGAAAAAAGGGTGGCCGGAGCCGCGGTGACCGCCCCTGGGGCTGCCGCCGGTCCTACAGGTAGTCCTCCAGCCGCCCCACCGTCAGGCCGCTCTCCTGGACCCGGTGGAGCAGGCGGGTCGTGCGTTCGCGCAGGGTCAGGCCCGTGGCCTCGTCCGGACCGACCAGGACGATGTCGCCGGGGTCCAGCCGCTTCTCACCGCGGCGGTACGCGATGCCGTCGGCCGTCATCGCCGCGCGCCACAGGACCACTGCCGCCACCCCGCAGTCGGCCGCCGCGCGCAGGGTGGTGGTGTCGTACGTGCCGTAGGGCGGGCGGAAGAGGCGGGGGCGGATGCCGAAGCGGGACTTCAGCTTCTCCTGCTGGCCGCAGATCTCGGCGCGCTGGCCGGCGTAGGGCAGGCCGGGCATGGCCGGATGGTCGAGGGTGTGGTTCTGGACGCTCGCGCCGACCTCCTGGAGGCGGGCGAAGTGGCCGTAGCCGGGGCCGACCACGCTGTCCGTGAGGAACATGCTCACCGGGAGCCGCAGTTCACGGACCATGTCCACGAACCGGGGGTCCTTCTCGGCACCGTCGTCGTAGGTGAGGAAGACGACCTTGTCGGTGGTGGTGACGTGGTCGACGACCGGGGGGAGGCTCGTGTGGAGGGCGAGCGGGTGGAGCGGTGGGTGCGGGGCCGGGAGCAGCGGCGCGGTCAGGCCCCAGTGGCGGTACGGCTGTTCGCCGGCCGGGCCGTGCGGCCGTACCCGGTCGGCGGCCTTCTTGCCCAGCCGTTCGATCGGGTCGACGGACTGGGCGCAGCCCGCCAGGAGGAGGGCGGCGGTCAGCAGCGCGGCCGTCGCCCTCGGCCGGCTCACAGGTAGTCCTCCAGGCGCGCCACCGCATAGCCCTCGCGGGTGACCTTGTTCAGAAAGCGGCGCATGTCGTCGACCATCGTGCCGTCCCAGTCGTCCGTGCCCCTGAAGTGCGTGAGCACGATGTCACCGGGGTGCAGGCCGCGGTCCCACTCGCGGTACTCCCAGTGGTCGACGAACACCTCCTCGTCCCAGATCGGCGCGTACTTGATGCCGCAGGACTTGGCGGCGCGCAGGGTGTCGCCGTTGTAGTTGCCGTAGGGCGGCCGGAAGACCGTCGGCGCCTTGCCGAACTGCTTCTTCATGATCGCCTGCATGCCGCAGATCTCGTCCTTCTGCTCCTCGTAGGAGAGGCCGGGCAGATAGGGGTGGGTCAGGGTGTGGTTGTTGAGGGTGTGGCCCTCGGACTGCATCGTGCGGAAGTAGCCGTAGTCGTCCTTGACGAGGTAGTTGCTGAGGAAGGCGGTGTAGGGGATCCGCAGGTCGTTCATCATCCGGAGGAACCGCGGGTCCTTGTTCGAGCCGTCGTCGATGGTCAGGAAGACGACCTTCCGCTTGGTCGGGATCGTGGTGAAGACCGGGGGCAGGTCGTCCTCCACCTGCCCGTCCACCTCGAAGCCGTCGCGCGCGGTGATCCTCGGCTTCACCTTCGGCGGGGCCGGGGGCCGCAGCGGGACCGCGTCCAGGCCCCAGCGCCTGGCGGCGGCGACCAGGGCGGCGTGGGAGTCGGGGGCGGGGGCGGGCGCCGCCCGGGGCGGCTGCTGACCGGCGGCGGGACGGGCGGTGGAGCCGGTGTCCGGCCCCGCGCAGCCGGACATCAGGGCGGCCACGGCCAGCAGGCCCGCCGCGCCCGCCTTCAACCCGTTTTTGTCATTTTGTACGACTACTCGCATGGCGTCGGATCCTTCCAGGCCCTCCCCCGGAACCGGCGCCGACACCGCCGCCGGAGGCGAACCATCCACCGACTGGCCGACAATGACCCGGTGAACGACGTCCTCGCCCCCCTCCTCTCCCCCGAGGGCCGCGCCCTCCTCGCCGAGGTGCGCGGCACCGCGCCCGCCGACGAACTCGCCGTGGCCACCCGGCTGCGCCGCGAGCACCCCGCCGAGCTGGTGTCGGCGGCACTCACCCAGGCCCGGCTGCGGCAGCGGGCGGCGGCGAAGTTCGGGGAGGCGGACGCGGACCGCATGTTCTTCACGCCGAACGGGGTCGAGCAGTCGACGCGGGCGAGCGTCGCCTCGTACCGGGCGCAGCGGCTGACGGCGCTCGGGGTGACCTCGGTCGCCGACCTGTGCTGCGGGATCGGGGGCGACGCGATCGCGCTCGCGCGGGCCGGGATCCGGGTGCTCGCGGTGGACCGGGACCCGGCGACGGCGGCCGCGGCGCGGGCGAACGCGGACGCGCTGGGGCTGGCCGGCCTGATCGAGGTCCGGGAGGCGGACGTCACGGAGGTGGACACGGCCGGCTACGACGCCGTGTTCGTCGACCCGGCCCGGCGCGGCGGCCGCGGCCGCATCTTCGAACCGGAGGCCTACTCGCCGCCCCTGTCCTGGGCGATCGAGGCGGCCCGCGGTGCCTCGCGCGCCGCCGCGCTGAAGATCGCCCCAGGCGTCCCGCACGAGGCGGTCCCGGCGGACGCCGAGGCGGAGTGGATGTCGGACGCGGGCGACGTGAAGGAGGCGGTGCTGTGGTTCGGGACGGCGCCCGGGGCGGTCCGCGCCACCCTGCTGCCCGGCCCGCGCACGCTGCTCGGCCGGGGCCTGCCCGACCCCGCCGTCCGGCCGGTCGGACGCTACCTGTACGAGCCCGACGGCGCCGTCATCCGCGCCCATCTGGTCGCCGAGGCGGCCGAGGAGCTGGACGGCGGGCTCGTCGACCCGACGATCGCGTACATCACCGCCGACGCGCTGCGCGCCACCGCCTGGGCTACGCCGTACGAGATCACCGACCGGCTCCCCTTCAACGTCAAGAAGCTGAAGGCGCTGCTGCGCGAGCGCGAGGTCGGCACGCTGACCGTGAAGAAGCGCGGCTCGGCCGTGGAGCCGGAGGAGCTGCGCAGGAAGGTCAAGCCGCAGGGACCGAACGCGGCGACCGTGTTCCTCACCCGGGTGGCGGGGGCGCCGACCATGCTCGTCGGCGCCCCCGCGCGGCCGGCTACTGGTGCTGGGCCGTCCTGAGCGTGCCCAGGTTCGGCCCGGCGGCCGGACGGGCGGACTTGGTCGCGGCCGAGACGGGGTCACCGGCGTCCGTGCGCAGCGCGAACGTGCGCGCGGCCGAGGCGACGCCGTTGAAGTACGGCCGGTACACGAAGTCGTTGCCGCTCGCGCTGATCGACGAGCCGGCCGTGTTCAGCGCGCCCGCCGTCACCGAGCCGGTGTCGCCGAAGGCGATCACGGCCTGGGTACCGGCGGACTCGCGCAGCAGATAGCTCTTGACCTCGTCGGACAGGGCGGGCCTGGAGGTCCACAGGACGGGCCCGTAGACGTTCATCGCCGAGCCCGCGGAGACCCCGTCCCGCCAGGAGCCGGCGTAGGCGACGGCGGCCTGGCCGGGGGTGGTCCACCAGAACTTGGCGACGGCCACCGACAGCGCCTCGCTGTTGGCCCCCGTGACCGGGTAGTAGTAGTACGTCGACGGCCACCTGGAGAACGACGCGTGGGTCAGCGCGTACTTCGCGTCCGACCCGACCGTGATGACCATGGTCTTGGCCGGGTTGAGGCTGTTGAGGTACGACTTCACCGCCGACGTCAGCGACTTGCCGCTGGTCAGGACCACGCTGCCGGTGCTGCCGGTGCCCTCGGCGCCGGCCGCGGCGGCCGCCGGGAGCGCCGCCTGGTAGTCGGTGCCGCTGGCCAGGAAGACGTACGAGGGGCTGGTCGTGACCGTCCTCGCGGCCTTGACCGAGGTGTCGTAGCGGTCGGTGCCCGACACCCGCTTCGGGACGTAGCCGAGGGACTTCAGCTGAGTGGAGACGTTGGTGGTGAGGACCGAGGTCCCGCCGACCATCCAGACGTTCGCGCCCTTCTTCAGGGTGCGCTTCAGCTCGTTCTTCACCGCCGTCGACAGGCCGGTCTTCACGGTCGTCAGCACCGGGCCCTGCCGCTTGCCGGCGAGGGCGGTGGCGGTCGGCGCGTCGGCCGAGTCGTCCTGGTTGAGCAGCACGGCCGACTTGGCGTCCAGCAGGCCCGGCTCGCTCTGGCCGACGGTGTTCCAGCTCCAGCGCGAGGAGGCGATGACCGTGCCGTTCGCGTCGGCGCCCCAGACCCGGGCGGTGGAGTTCTTGCGGACCGGCTGCCAGCTGGGATTGACGCTGAAGTTCTGTCCGGCGGTGTCCGCGACCTTGGTCAGCTCGCCGGTGGCCACGTCCGCGTACTCGATGGTGTGCACATCGCCGCTGTCGGGCGAGGTGTGCGCGTCGAAGACGATCCGGGTGCCGGTCGGCGACCAGGACGGGTTGGCGTACGAGCGCGGCCCCGTCGTCAGCTGCTTGACGCCGGTGCCGTCCGCGTTCGCCGTGAACACCTGGTAGTTGCCGTCCGTGTCCTTGCGGACGAAGGCCAGCCTGGTGCCGTCGGGCGACCAGTCGGGCTGCTCGGCGTCGGTCAGGACGCGCTTGACCGTCTTCGCGTCCGAGTCGTAGACGTAGACGCCGGCGTTGTCGTAGCAGCCGTAGTTGACGTTGCGCTGGAAGGCGACGAGACCCGACGCCGGGTTCACCGTCGGGTGGGTGTCGCAGACGGTGGACGGCTCCAGGGCGCTGCTGAGCAGCGGCTCGGGGGCCCACGACCCGTCCGAGGGGCCGTAGACGAGCTGGCCCGCGGTGGAGAAGACGACGTACCGGCCGCTCCAGCCGTAGGCGAGGTCCTCGTAGACGGCACTGGAGCGCACACCGGCCGCCCAGGGAAGGGTGATCTTGGTGGAGCCGCTGGGACGGTAGCTGGAGATCTGGCCCGCGCTGGTGACCAGCCGGCTGCCGTCCGGCGCCCAGGCGGCGTAGTCGCCGCCGACGCCCGGAATCTGCGTGGTTCCGCCCGTCGCCGGGTCGATCAGCATGCCCCCGTCGACGAGGATCTTGCCCTCGGTGCCGGGCCAGCTGCCGGCGTCGTCGGCGACGGCGCCCGGCGCGAGCGCCAGGGTGCCCGTCGCGGCCAGTACGGCCGCGGTCGCGAGCGCCGCCGCACGGCGGCGCGTGAACATTCTCAAGTTGTCGACCCCCCATGGTCTGTACAGCCCCTGCACAGGGGCCGGGTCACTGTAGTGACCAACTAGTTGCCATGGGAACAGAGTTACGGATGAACAACTGTCTGCTTCCAGGTTACGAAGCGCACTCCCGCGCCCTGGCCAGCAGCAGCTCGCGCTCCCGCTCGTTGCGTGCCAGCTCCGCCGCCCGTTCGAACTCCGTGCGGGCCTCCGCCGTACGCCCGAGGCGGGCCAGCAGGTCACCCCGGACGCTGGGCAGCAAGTGGTAGTCGCGCAGGGCGGGTTCGGCCGTCAGCGGGTCCACGATCGCCAGGGCCGCCGCCGGACCGTCCGCCATCGACACGGCCACCGCTCGGTTCAACTCGACGACCGGGGACGGGGACCGGGCCGCCAGCAGGCCGTACAGGGTGGCGATGGACCTCCAGTCGGTCTCCTCGTAGGTGTACGCGTGCGCGTGGCAGGCCGCGATGGCCGCCTGCAGGGCGTACGGCCCCGGGGCGCCCGTCGCCGTGGCGTCCGCGCGGGAGAGCGCCCGGATGCCGCGGGCGATGAGCATGCGGTTCCAGCGGCGGCGGTTCTGGTCCCTGAGCAGGACCGGCTCGCCGTCCGGGCCGGTGCGGGCGGCCGTGCGGGAGGACTGGAATTCGAGGAGCGAGGTGAGGGCGTGCACCTCCGGCTCCTTCGGCATCAGCGAGGACAGCACACGGGCCAGCCGCAGCGCGTCCTCGCACAGCGAGGGGCGCAGCCAGTCGTCGCCCGCCGTGGCCGCGTACCCCTCGTTGTGGATCAGGTAGATGACGTCGAGCACGGAGCCGAGCCGGGCCTCGCGGTCCGGGCCGTACGGCACCTCGAAGGCGATGTTCCTGGCGGCCAGGGTGCGCTTGGCGCGGACGACGCGCTGGGCGATGGTCGGCTCGGGGACGAGGAAGGCGCGGGCGATCTCGGCCGTGCTCAGACCGCCGAGGAGACGCAGGGTGAGGGCGGTGCGGGCCTCCGGCGACAGCACCGGGTGGCAGGCGGTGAAGACCAGGCGGAGCAGGTCGTCGTCGATGTCGTCGGGGTCGGCGGGCTCCTCCGGCGGGGCGGCCGTCTCCATCCCGCGGCCGATCTCCGCGAGCTTGCGGGCGTAGTTCTCCCGGCGCCGGACCAGGTCGACGGCGCGGTGGCGGGCGGTGGCCATGAGCCAGGCGCCCGGGTTGTCGGGCACCCCGTCCCGGGGCCACTGCTCCAGTGCGGCGACGAGGGCGTCCTGGGCCAGTTCCTCCGCGATGCCGACGTCCCGGACGATCCGGGCGACGCCGGCGATCACACGGGGCGACTCCAGGCGGAAGACGGTCTCGATGACGTGCCGGGCATCGGCGTCGACGGAGGGCTGTGTGCTCACAGCCCTCCATTCGACACCCCCGGACGGCGGTACGCCAGGAGGGTCAGCCCTCCGCGATCTCCCGCACCTCGCAGGTCACCGTCCAGAACTCCTCGTGCACCTTCAGGAACCGCTTGGTCCACTCCAGGGCCTCGGCCATGTCCTTGCACTGCATGATCGCGTAACCGCCGACGACCTCCTTGGACTCGGTGAACGGGCCGTCGGTGACGGAGATCTTCCCGCCCTCCCAGTGCACCCGGGTGCCCTGGGCGGTCGGCGTGAGCCCCGCGGTGTCCAGCATCACGCCGGCCTTGGTGATCTCCTCGATCAGCTCGCCCATCCGCTGCATCAGCTCCTGGCTGGGGCCCTCGGAGGGGGCGGCGCTCTCGTCGATCTTCACGAGCGACAGGTAACGGGGCATGGTGACTCCTGGGATTCCGGTGCGGTGCGGGGTCTCTCCCCGCATCTCACCCTTGCGTCGAACGCGCCGGCCCCGGATCGACACGCGCACCGGAACTTCCCGAAGTTTTTTTCCGCGGCTCTTCCGCACCGGTCACAGGGCCGGTCTCAGGGCCGGTCTCAGGGCCGGTCTCAGGGCCGGTCACGCGCCCTAGCGCAGCGACTTCCACAGGTCGCTCGCCTCGGGTTCGTCGGCGATCACCCGGTTGGGGTCCGACGGGGCCGTCACCACCGGCATCATCACGGTCTTGAGATGGTCCGAGGTCAGGCCCTTGAGGCTCTGCCCGAGACGCATCAGTTCGCTGAGCGAGTCCAGGCCCGTGTCGGTGGTGAGGCTGGCGGTGACCGCGTCGGCGACCTCGTAGAGCTTGGCCGGGTTGGTCAGGAGGCTGATGGAGGCCATCTGGTCGAGCAGGGCCTTGACCAGTTTCTGCTGGAGGCCTATCCGGCCGAGGTCGCTGCCGTCGCCTATGCCGTGCCGGGTGCGGGCGAGCGCCAGGGCCGTGGTGCCGTCGAGGTGGTGGGTGCCCTTCTTCAGGTGCAGGTGACTGTCGTCGTCGTCGATGTCCTGGTCTGTGGTCACGGTGACCCCGCCGAGCGCGTCCACCAGCTTGGCGAAGCCCGAGAAGTCGATCTCCAGGTAGTGGTCCATGCGAACGCCGGTGATCGACTCGACCGTCTTCACCGCGCACACCGCGCCGCCCACCGAGTAGGCGCTGTTGAACATCGCGTTGTAGGCGACGGACGTCGAGCCGCCGGAGGAGAGCGGGCAGGAGGGGCGGGTGACCAGGGTGTCGCGCGGGATGCTCACGACCGTGGCCCCGGTGCGGCCCGCGTCGATGTGGACGACCATCGCCGTGTCGGAGCGGGCGCCCGAGCTGTCGCCGCCGCCGAGTTTCTGGTTCTCCTTGCCGCTGCGCGAGTCCGAGCCCAGCACCAGGATGTTGACGGAACCGGTGGGCAGCGGGGACGCCGACGCGGACGCGGTGGCCGTCGGGGTGGTCACCGCCCTGGCCGGGCGGTCGTCGCCGAGCGCGCTGTTGATGTCGACGCTCTTGATGTTGTCGTTGAGGTGCCAGTAGGCCCACCCCGCGCCCGCGATGCCCAGCGTCATGACGCCCGCCAGGGTGAGGCCGACGATCCTCAGTCCTCTCGACCGCCGGCCCACCCGTCTGCCCGCGCCGCCTTGCTCCTCGTGTCCCGTCACGAGACAGGAACGTAAGTCCGAATTATTAGGGGACTGTTAGCGCGAGTGCCGCAAGAGCGTTTTCTTCGGAAAATCTCACCCTTCTCAGGCCGGGTTCAGCCCAGCGTCACGGACGGCACCGGATTGCTGCCGCTCCAGGACGCGTTGAACCCGAAGGTCACCGAACCCCCGTCCGGCACGGTCCCGTTGTAGGAGGCGTTCGCGCAGGAGACGGCCGCGCCCGACTGGGTGCAGACGGCGTTCCAGGCCTGGGTGATCTGCTGCCCGGCACCGTACGTCCAGTTCACCTTCCAGGACGAGAGGGAGGCGCCCGAGCAGGAGACGGTCACCTGCCCGGTGAACCCGGTGTTCCACTGACTGCCCACGCTGTAGGCGGCCGAGCAGGCACCGGTCGGCGGCGGTGTGGTCGTGGTCCCGCCGAGCGCCTCCGCGATGCCGTGGTACGCGGGTTTCGGCGCGTAGTTCGCGTCGTACGGCGTCGCCGCCCCGTACCCCGGGAAGGTGCTGTCCACCCAGGAGTCGGAGTCGGTGAAGCCCCACACGGTGACGTTGACGCAGCGGCTCACGGCCACGCACGCGGCGACCACCGACTTGAAGTCGGCCTTCTGCTGGGCGAGCTTGGTGCTGTCGGAGGGCAGCGCCATCCGGATGTCCAGCTCGGTGATCGCCACGTCCACGCCGAGGTCGGCGAAGCGCTGGATGTTCTGCTGGAGGGTGGCGGGCACCTGGCCGAGGATCAGGTGGGCCTGCAGTCCCACCCCGTCGATCGGGACGCCCGCCGCCCTCAGGGACCTGACCAGGTTGTACAGGGCCGTGGACTTCGCGTCGACGCCCTCGACGTTGTAGTCGTTGATGTACAGCTTGGCCGCGGGGTCGGCCGCGTGCGCCCAGGTCAGGGCGTTGGCGATGTAGTCGGCGCCGAGGCCGTCGTACCAGAGGGTGGAGCGGTAGGTGCCGTCCTCGTTGAAGGGCTCGTTGACGACGTCCCAGGCCGCGATCTTCCCCTTGTAGCGGCCGACCTCGGTGCTGATGTGGTTCTGCAGCAGGCTGCTCAGCTGGGCGGACGTCCAGGTGCCGTTCGTCAGCCAGCTGGGGTTCTGGCTGTGCCAGACCAGGGTGTGGCCGCGCACCTGCTGGTTGTGGGCCTGGGCGAAGGCGACGATCTGGTCGGCCTCGGACCAGTTGAAGGTGCCCTGGGTGGGCTCGACCGTCCCCCACTTCATGGCGTTGCCCGGGGTCAGCGAGCTGAACTGGGCGCCGGCGACGTCGCCGTACGTCCCGGTGAGCTTGGAGCCGGTGACCGCGGTGCCGATGACCTTGCTCTTGGCGGCGGCGAGGTCGCGTAACGGGGTGTCGGCGGCGTGTGCCGCGGGCGCCGTGAACAGCAGCGCGGCGCCGGTGACAAGTGCCGCCAGGGACATGCCCGTGGACAAGCGGAGGGAGAGGCGGGGGGACAAGCCTGTTCTCAGAGATCTCATTGCGGGGGCCTCCGAAAGTTTCGGCCGTACAACCGATTGGCTTCGGAGGAGTGTGGAGACGCCCGCACCACCCGTCAACACGTCAACATCCGGCCACCTCCCTCACGGAGCCGCGGGCGCCGCCGTACTGCTGCGCACCACCAGGCTGGTCGCCAGCTCCACCCGGGTCGCGGTGGTGGCCTCCTCCGCCCGGCCCATCTCCAGCACCAGCCGGGCCGCCGCCTCGGCCATCTCGGTGAGCGGCTGCCGTACGGTCGTCAGCGGCGGCCCCACCCAGCGGGCCACCGGCAGATCGTCGAACCCGACGATGCTCACGTCCTCCGGGATCCGCAGCCCCAGCTCGCGCGCGGCCTCGTACAGGCCGAGAGCCTGGAGGTCGTTGCCGGTGAAGACGGCGGTGGGCCGGTCGGGCATGCGCAGCAGTTCCAGGCCGAGCCGGTAGCCGGCGTCGTGGTGGAAGTCCCCGGCCTTGACCAGGCGCTGGTCGACGGGGAGCCCGGCGGTCTCCAGCGCGGCCCGGTAGCCGTCCACCCGGGCCCGGCTGCACATCATCCGGGAGGGCCCGCTGATCGCCCCGATGCGCCGGTGCCCCAGCTCGACCAGGTGCCGGGTGGCGGCCAGGCCCCCCTGCCAGTTCGTCGCGCCGATCGAGGGGACGTCGGGCCCCGGGTCTCCCGCCGGGTCCATCACCACGAACGGGATCGACCGGCTCAGCAGCAGCGCCCGCTGCGACTCGTCCAGCCCCGACAGCACCAGCACCACCCCGTGCGGTCGCCGGGCCGCCACCTGGTCGGCCCAGGTCCGCCCCGGGGTGAGCCGCCCGGCGCTCTCGCTGAGCACCACGCTCAGCCCGGCGTCCCTGGCCACGTTCTCCACCCCCCGGATGACCTCCATCGCCCAGGCGCTCTCCAGCTCGTGGAAGACCAGGTCGATGAGTGGCGAGCGGGAGGCCTCGGCGCGCCGCCGCCGGTAGCCGTAGGCGCGCAGCAGGTCCTCGACCCGGGTGCGGGTCGCCGGAGCGACGTCCGCGCGCCCGTTCAGGACCTTCGAAACAGTCGGAGCGGACACGCCGGCCTCACGGGCGATTTCGGCGAGCGTCGCCGTCTGCGTTTCTGCGGGCTTCGGAGGCGTCATGACGGCGATCGTATCCCTGCGCTCCCCCTTGACGAAGACCTGCGCACGCCATAGGTTCCCGGAACATTCGGTGTGTTGTACGAAACATTCGTGACGGGAGTTTCATGACCACCGCTCCTTGGCGAGACACCGCACTGCCCGCCCCGGCCCGCGTCGACGACCTGCTCCCCCGGATGACCCTGGAGGAGAAGACCGCCCAGCTCTACGGCGTGTGGGTGGGCGCCGCCACGGACGGCGAGGGAGTCGCCCCGCTGCAACGCGAGATGACCGCCGACTACGACTGGGACGAGCTGGTCACCCTGGGCCTCGGCCAGCTGACCCGCTCCTTCGGCACCGCCCCCGTGGACCCGGCGCTGGGCGCGCGCGCACTGGCCCGCGCCCAGCGCCGGATCACCGCCGCCGGCCGGTTCGGCATCCCGGCGATCGCCCACGAGGAGTGCCTGGCCGGCTTCACGGCCTGGCGGGCGACGGCCTATCCGGTCCCGCTGGCCTGGGGCGCCGCCTTCGACCCGCCGCTGGTGGAGGAGCTGGGCCGGAGCATCGGCGCGGACCTGCGCTCGGTCGGCGTGCACCAGGGCCTGGCCCCTGTCCTGGACGTGGTCCGGGACCCGCGCTGGGGGCGGGTCGAGGAGACGATCGGCGAGGACCCGTACCTGGTGGGCACGGTCGGTACGGCCTACGTCCGGGGCCTGGAGTCGGCCGGGGTCATCGCCACGCTCAAGCACTTCGCGGGGTACGCCTCCTCGGCCGGCGCCCGCAACCTGGCCCCGGTCCGGGCGGGGGTGCGGGAGTTCGCGGACGTCACCCTCCCCCCGTTCGAGATGGCGCTGCGCGAGGGCGGGGCCCGCTCGGTGATGGCCGCGTACAACGAGACGGACGGCGTCCCGGCGTCCGCGGATCCCCGCCTGCTGACCGAACTGCTCCGCGGCGACTGGGGCTTCACGGGAACCGTCGTCGCCGACTACTTCGGCATCGGCTTCCTGCAGACGCTGCACCGGGTGGCGGGCACGGAGGCGGAGGCGGCGCGCCTCGCGCTGGCGGCGGGCATCGACGTCGAACTGCCGACCCTCAAGTGCTACGGCCGCCCGCTGGTGACGGCCGTGCGGGAGGGCACGATCCCCGAGTCCCTGGTGGACCGGGCGGTGCGCCGGGTGCTGCTCCAGAAGTGCGAACTGGGGCTGCTGGACGCGGACTGGGATCCCGAGCCCCCGGCCTCGGTCGACCTCGACTCGACGGCCAACCGCGACCTGGCCCGGCGGCTGGCGGAGGAGTCGGTCGTCCTGCTGGACAACCCGGACGGCGTCCTGCCGCTGGCCCCCGGCACCCGCATCGCGGTGGTCGGCCCGCGCGCGGCCGACGCCCTGGCCATGCTCGGCTGCTACTCCTTCCCGTCCCATGTCCTGACCCACCACCCGGAGGTCGACCTGGGCATCGCCATCCCCACGGTCCTGGAGTCGCTGCGCGCCGAACTCCCGGACGCGAAGGTGACGTTCGCCGAGGGCTGCGACGTCTCCGACCCGGACACCACGGGCTTCACGGAGGCGGTGGCCCGGGCGGCGGAGGCGGACGTGTGCGTGGCGGTGCTCGGCGACCGGGCGGGCCTGTTCGGGCGGGGCACCTCCGGCGAGGGCTGCGACGTCGCCGACCTGTCGCTGCCCGGCGTCCAGGCCGACCTGCTGGACGCGCTCCTGTCGACGGGCGTGCCGGTGGTCCTGGTGCTGCTCACCGGGCGCCCGTACGCACTGGGCCGCTGGCAGGGCCGGCTCGGCGCGGTGGTGCAGGCCTTCTTCCCCGGGGAGGAGGGCGGCCCGGCGGTGGCGGGCGTGCTGTCGGGCCGCGTCAACCCGTCGGGGCGACTGCCGGTGAGCGTCCCGCGGGTGCCCGGCGGCCAGCCCTGGACCTACCTCCAGCCCCCGCTCGGCCTGGCGGGCGAGCTCAGCAACCTGGACCCGACCCCGCTGTACCCGTTCGGACACGGCCGTTCGTACACGACGTTCGCGTGGGACCTGGTGTCGCGGGGCACGGCCGAGATCGGCACGGACGGTTCGCACGACGTGACCGTGGCGGTCCGCAACACCGGCGACCGGGCCGGCACGGAGGTCGTACAGCTCTACCTGCACGACCCGGTGGCGTCGGTGACCCGCCCGGACGTCCGGCTGATCGGCTACCGGCGCCTGGACCTGGCGCCGGGCGAGTCCCGCCGGCTGACCTTCCGCTTCCACACCGACCTCTCGGCGTTCACCGACCGGGAGGGGGCCCGGGTGGTGGAACCGGGCGCGCTGGAGCTCCGGGTGGGCGCTTCGAGCACCGAGGTCCGGGCCACCGTACGGCTGCGACTGACGGGTCCGGTACGGCGGTCGGGGCCGGACCGGGTGCTGCGCTGCGAGACGGAGGTGAGGTGACCGCCGGGACGCGGCGGACGGCCTCCTGAAGTGCGGCGACGCCCCCCGCGTGGCCCACCACCCCACTAAGCGGATAGATCTATCCGGTTAGTGTTACCGTGGTGCGTGTCGGCGTGGTCCGCAACGTGAGGAGTCCCGATGTCACGCAGCCGTCGGCTGTCGCTGGGAGCCGTCGTCCTGGTGGTGAACGCCCTGCAATGGGTGATCGCCGAAGCCGTCACCGCGGCGGCCTGGAACGATCCGCCCTACAGCTACGCCACCGACTACATCAGCGACCTCGGCGTGCCGGACTGCGGCACCAGGTTCCAGGGCCGCACGATCTGCTCCCCCTCGCACCAGCTGATGAACACCTCGTTCATGGTCCAGGGGATCCTCTTCGCGACCGGCGTGATCCTGCTGTCCCTGCTGGTCAGCGGTCGTGCGCGGCGCGTCGTCGTCGCCCTCGCCGCCACCCACGGCGTGGCGTTCGTCCTGGTCGGGCTCTTCCACGGCTCCGCGCACGGGCCGGGCTACAGCCTGGTCGTCCATGTCGTCGCGGCCGCGATCGCCATCCTGTGCGCGAACACCGTCGTGATCATGGCGGGGTCGTTGCGCGGCCTCGGCGCCCCGCCGTCGTACCGCGTCTTCAGTGTCACGGTCGGCGTGCTGGGCCTGCTCAGCGAGACCCTGGTCGGTGTCTCGGCGAGCACCGCCGGGGTGTTCGAACGCGCCGGGGTCTACTCCTGGCTGCTGTGGGGCACCGTGACCGGCGCCCTGCTCCTGGCCGGCCGGCTGCCCCGCCCGGCCGTACTGGAGAATGTCCCGGTGTGACCCGGGAAACGCAACGCCCGCTGCGCGCGGACGCGGAACGAAACCGTCGGCTGATCATGGACACGGCCAACCGCATGATCGCGCGGCGGGGTGCCGTCGTCACCCTCAACGAGATCGCCCACGAGGCGGGGGTCGGCGTCGGCACCGTCTACCGGCGCTTCGCCGACGTCCAGGCGCTGGTCGACGCCCTGTTCGCCGAGCGGTTCACCACGTTCCTGGGGCTCGCGGCGGCGGCCGAAGAACACACCGACCCGGGCCGGGCGCTGCGCCAGTACCTGCTGGAGACGGCGCGCTGGCGGGCCGGGGACCGGGCCCTGGACGTCATCCTCGCCCACGCCGACCTCGGCACCGGGCCGCTCGCCGCGATGCGCGACGAACTCGGCGGCCATGTGGACGGCCTGGTGGCACGGGCCGTGGCGGCGGGCGCGGTCCGCGCGGACTTCGCCGGCTCCGACGTGTACGCCTACCTGTACATGGTGGGCGCCGTCGTGGACCGCACCCACGACATCGCCCCCGACGCCTGGCGCCGCTACGCCGAGGTCCTGCTCATCGGCTTCGGTCTGGAACAGGCTCCGACGGCCGACACGGCGGCGATGACCGACGCCCAGATCCGCCGGACGTGGCCGAGGCCCTAGGGGATTTCCACGCCGGCCGACTCGAAGCGCCAGCGGTGCACCGGGCGGGTCACCAGATCCCCCGGCGGGTCGGGGAGCTCGGGGCGGCCCGAGTCGTCGTACGCCCCGTCCCACCAGGTGATCACCAGGACCCGGTCCTGCGGCGCCCGGAAGGTCTCCCGGCGCAGCGGGGCCGCGGGCAGGCTCTGCCCGCGCGCCCATGTCAGCAGCTCCGCGCCCCGGCCCGCCACCGCCCGGGCCTCCCACATCAACGCGACCGTCACGTGTACAGGTTCTCCTTGCTGACCTCGTGCACGTGGTCGTGGTGATGACCCGGGACGTGCGGGTCGGTCACCGGCAGGGAGCTGTCCGCCGAGAGGTCCCAGCTGGATGCGGCCCGGTTGCGCGCGACCATCTCGGCGCCGAGGGCGGCCACCATCGCGCCGTTGTCCGTGCACAGCTTCGGTCGGGGGACGCGGAGCCGGATGCCCGCGGCCTCGCAGCGCTCCTGGGCCAGGGCGCGCAGGCGGGAGTTGGCGGCGACCCCGCCGCCGATCATCAGGTGGTCGACGCCCTCGTCGCGGCAGGCCCGGACGGCCTTGCGGGTCAGGACGTCCACGACCGCCTCCTGGAAGGAGGCGGACACGTCGCGGACCGGGACGTCCTCGCCGGCCGCCCGCCTGGCCTCGATCCAGCGGGCCACCGCCGTCTTGAGGCCGGAGAAGGAGAAGTCGTACGCCGGGTCGCGCGGACCGGTGAGGCCGCGCGGGAAGGCGATGGCCCGCGGGTCCCCCTCCTTCGCGTAGCGGTCGATGACCGGGCCGCCGGGGAAGCCCAGGTTCAGCACCCGGGCGATCTTGTCGAAGGCCTCGCCGGCCGCGTCGTCGATGGTCGCGCCGAGCGGCCTTACGTCGGAGGTGATGTCCGAGGAGAGCAGCAGGGAGCTGTGCCCGCCGGACACCAGCAGGGCCATCGTCGGCTCCGGCAGCGGACCGTGTTCCAGCTGGTCGACGCAGATGTGGGAGGCGAGGTGGTTCACCCCGTACAGGGGCTTGCCGAGCGCGTACGCGTACGCCTTCGCCGCCGAGACGCCGACCAGCAGCGCACCGGCCAGGCCGGGGCCGGCCGTGACCGCGACGCCGTCCAGGTCCTTCGCGCTCACGCCCGCGTCCTTCAGCGCGCGCTGGATCGTCGGGACCATCGCCTCCAGGTGCGCCCGGGACGCCACCTCGGGCACCACTCCGCCGAAGCGGGCGTGCTCGTCGACGGACGAGGCGACGGCGTCGGCGAGCAGGGTGGTGCCCCGGACGATGCCGACGCCGGTCTCGTCGCAGGAGGTCTCGATCCCCAGAACCAGGGGTTCGTCAGCCATTGATCTCGGTTCCTTGTCCGGAAGTGGGTCCGTCGGCGGGGCCGCCGCCTGGTTTCGTCGTCAGGCGCATCACCAGGGCGTCCACGTTGCCCGGCTGGTAGTAGCCGCGTCTGAACCCGATGGCTTCGAAGCCGAACCGCTCGTAGAGCTTCTGCGCACGGGTGTTGTCGACCCGGCACTCCAGCATCACCTCGGCGCACTCGAAGGCGGTCGCGGCCCGCAGCAGCTCGGTCAGGAGCTGTCCGCCGAGACCGGTGCCCCAGTGGTCGCGGGCGACGGCGATGGTCTGGACGTCGCCGAGTTCGCCCTGGGCGGCCAGCCCGGCGTACCCGACGACCTGGCCGTCCGTCAGGGCGACCACATACCGCCGGGTCGCCTCCGGGCCTCTGGCGTGCGCCAGCTCGGACCAGAACATCCCCCGCGACCAGGCGTCCTCGGGGAACAGGCCCTTCTCCAGCTCCAGGACCCGGTCGATGTCCCACCAGCGCATCTCGCGCAACTGTGCGGTCACTTCGGGGTGACCACCTTGTAGTTCTTGGGCACCTGGGCGTCCGGCCGGCGCAGGTACAGCGGCCGGGGCGCGGGCAGTTCCTCGCCCGCGGCCAGCCGCTCCACGGCGAGCGAGGCGAGCGCGGCCGCGGAGACGTGCCCGGGTTCGTGCACGACCGGGAAGGTGTCCGGGTAGAGCATCGCCCCGGCGCCGACGGCGGGCAGACCGGCGACCCGCTCGGCGATGTCGGCGGGCCGGTCGACGGCCGGATCCGTGAGCCGGGTGCGCGAGTCGGCGTAGGTGGCCCAGTAGACCTCTTTGCGGCGGGCGTCGGTCGCCACGACGAACGGGCCCTTCTCGACGTCGGCCGCGTAGGCGAGCCCGTCGAGCGTGCACAGGCCGTGCACGGGCACGCCGAGCGCGAGCCCGAAGGTGTCCGCGGTCATCAGACCGACCCGCAGGCCGGTGTAGGGACCGGGACCGATGCCTGTGACGATCCCGGTGACGGCGTCCAGCGTGACCCCGGCCTCGGCGAGAACGCGGTCGACGGCCGGCAGCAGCAGCTCGCCGTGCCGGCGCGCGTCCACCTGGCTCGACGAGGCAATGACGGCCTCACCGTCGTGCAACGCGACGGTGACGGCGGGGGTGGCGGTATCCAGAGCGAGCAAGAGCACGCGAACAGCCTACGGCTCCGGCGCCGCGAGCACGGCCGCCAGGGGCGGACGGTCACTGGCTGCTACGGTCTGTACGAAGTACGACATATACGGCGAGTCAGAGGTGGCGCACGTGTCAGGGACCAGCTCGGGAATCGTGGCCGGCCTCACCGCGGCGGCCGTCGGGACGGTCGGTCTCCTCGCCTACCAGGCCTCGGCCACCGTCCCGCCCGGTCTCGGCAGCAGGTCGGCGTCGAGCCCCGCCCCGGGAGCGCCGGCGGCCAAGGCGCCCCGCGACCAGCACCACCCCACCGCCCTGCCGAACAACTCCGGAACGGGTGAACGGGTGGTGTACTCGGTGGACGACGACCGGGTCTGGCTCGTCAACGAGCGCGAGCGCGTCGAGCGCACCTTCCCGGTGAAGCCCGGCACGATCGACCCGCCCGTGGGCGCCTACTGGGTGACGTCCCGCTCGAAGGCGATCACGGGCACGGACGGGCTCCCCATCGAACACGTGGTCCGCTTCACCACCACCAAGGACGGCTCGGCGATCGGCTTCAGCGCGGCCACCGCCACCACCATGATCGAACCCCCCGACCCGACGGTCAGGACGGGCGGCATCCGCGAGACCCGCCCCGACGGCTACGCGATGTGGAACTTCGCGACGATCGGCGTGAAGGTGATGGTGATCCGCTGAACGCGCCCCCGTAGGGGCGCGGGGAACTGCGCGCTCAGCCCCCACACACCCGCACCGACCCACCGAGACCGGCCCGCCCCGCCTACGCAGCCTGACGGCCCCGCTCAACCGGCCTCAAGGGCAGCTCCGGCACTCTCGGCGGCCGAGACACCGCGTCAGCCGCCGCACAGGACGCCAGCAGCTCGCGCATGGAAACTCCGGCGACCGTGAACGGCCGCCGCTCCGTGGACTGGGACGCGGGCATGGACGCCTCCTGAGCTGCGGGGGCGGACGAAGTTAGGTACACCTAACCACGGGCTGGACACCATGTGACCACGCCCGAGTCACGAAACGCAATATCTTGCCGACGCCTTGTCGGAATGTTCACGGTCGGAATGTTCACGGTCGGGATGTCCACGGTCGGAATGCTCACGCGACCCACGGCCCGCACCCACCACGACGGCGGACCCGGCGCCGCCCGCCGCTCAGGCGGACAGCACCCCCAGCTCCACCCCGGCCCACCGCTCCCCGAGCCCCGTCACGGTCACGTGCCGTACCTCGTCCGTGGTGTCCCCGACAGCCCGGTGGATCCGTACGGCGAGCCGGTCCTCGGTCAGCTCCTCGACCTTGCCCTCGCCCCACTCCACGACGATCACCGACTCGGGCAGCGAGACGTCGAGGTCCAGGTCCTCCATCTCGTCGAGCCCGCCGCCCAGGCGGTACGCGTCGACGTGGACGAGCGGCGGCCCGTCCCCGAGGGACGGATGGACACGGGCGATCACGAAGGTGGGGGAGGTGACGGCCCCGCGCACCCCGAGCCCCTCGCCCAGCCCGCGGGCCAGCGTCGTCTTGCCGGCGCCGAGTTCCCCGCTGAGCATCACGAGGTCACCGGCGCGCAGCAACTTGGCCAGTCGGCGCCCCAGCTCCCCCATCTGCCCGGGAGAGTTAACGATCAACTCCATGCCGTTGCCGGCCGCGGCCCCGGCCAGGCCGTCAGCCTGGCTGTGCCGTGCTGCTGGTGCTTCCATAGCCACTTACCGTAGCCCCTGCCGGCACGGCACCCGCGCGGGTGAGCAGGTCGGCGAGGCGGTCGGTGACCACTTCCGGGTGTTCCAGCATGACCAGGTGTCCGGCGTCCGGGACCAGCACCAGTTCGGCGTCGGGCAGCAGATCGGCGATGACCTCGCTGTGCTCGCTGGGAGTGACGAGATCCTGCACCCCGGCCAGCACCAGCACCGGAAGATCCTGGAAGTAGGCGAGGGCGGCGGTCTTGTCGTGGTCGGTGAAGGCCGGGTAGAACTCGGCGACCACGTCGATCGGGGTGGACTCGATCATCCGCTCGGCGAACCGCTCGACGGCCGGATCGATCTCCCGGGACGCGAACGAGTACCGCTTGATGATCCCGGCGAACAGGTCGGCGGTGGCCCGCCGTCCCTTCTCCACCAGCGCGGCCTGGGTGCCCAGCGCCTTCAGCACTCCGGGCAGCACCCGGCGCACCGCGTTGACGCCGGCGACCGGCAGCCCGAAGTTGACCTCGCCGAGCCGCCCGGACGACGTACCGACGAAGGCGGTGGCGACGACCCGCTCGCGGATCAGCTCGGGGTACTGCGCGGCGAGTGCCATCACCGTCATGCCGCCCATCGAGTGCCCGACCAGCACGATCGGCCCCTCGGGCACGGCCGCGTCGAGGACGGCCTTCAGGTCCCGGCCCAGCTGGTCGATGGTGAGCGGAACGCCCCGCTCGTGCTGGTCGACGCCCCGCCCTGAGCGGCCGTGGCTGCGCTGGTCCCAGTGCACGGTGCGCACGACCCCGCGCAGGGCCGCCCGCTGGAAGTGCCAGGAGTCCTGGTTGAGGCAGTAGCCGTGGCTGAACACGACGGTGACGGGGGCGGGCGCCTTGCGGCCGAAGAGGCGGCGGCGGCGCGGGGAGACGGCCGGGCCGAGGTCGGGCTCCACCTCGTCCACCTCGTAGTACAGCTCGGTGCCGTCGTCGGAGGTCGCCTCGCAGGGTGTGCCGCGCAGGGTGCCGTACGGTCCCGCCGAGTCCAGGGCCAGCCGGGCCTTGCGGCGCATCCCGCGGCCGACGGTCATCCGCTCCAGGGCGACCCCCGCGGCCGCCCCGGCGGCGAGCACTCCTATGGCGGCGCCGGCGATACCGGTGACCTTGAGCCAACTCCCGTCCGCCCCCGTGGCGGAAGCGACGGCCGCCGCGGCGTCCGCTACGGCCTCCGCACTGCTCTCGCTCACGTACCGCTCCTCTTCGCCGTACTGCAGTTCGCTCGTTAGGTGATACGGGTGACACTGATGAGGTAAGTGTTCCCTCTGTTGCTGCTGATACAGGTGTAACCGGGTTCTGCCGTCACCGAACCCCGGAGGTCAGTCCCCGTCCCCTGGTTCTTGCCCACTCGGTTCCCCGTTCACATAGACGCGGGGGACCCGGGTTCCGATGCGGGTGACGATTTCGTAGGCGATCGTGCCCGCGGCCTGGGCCCAGTCCTCGGCGGTGGGCTCGCCCCGGTCGCCCGGACCGAACAGCACGGCCTCGGCGCCGACTTCGGGTTCGTCACCGCCGAGGTCCACGACGAACTGGTCCATGGCGACGCGCCCGGCGACCGTCCGCCACTTGCCGCCGACCAGCACCGGCCCGGTGCCGGAGGCATGGCGGGGGATGCCGTCCGCGTAGCCGACGGGGACCAGCCCGAGGGTGGTCTCGCCGGGCGTGACGTAGTGGTGCCCGTAGCTGACCCCGTGGCCGCCCGGGACGTGCTTCACCAGGGCGAGGGAGGCGGAGAGGGTCATCACCGGGCGCAGCCCGAAGTCGGCCGCGCTGCCCATCTCGGGGCTGGGCGAGATGCCGTAGAGGGCGATGCCCGTGCGGACCAGGTCGAAGTGGGACTCGGGGAGGGTGAGCGTGGCCGGCGAGTTGGCGATGTGCCGCACCTCGGGGCGCACGCCCTGCCGCTCGGCGTGGGCGAGCATCTCGCGGAAGAGGGTGAGCTGGGCGGCGATGGAGGGATGGCCGGGCTCGTCGGCGCAGGCGAAGTGCGACCAGAGCCCCGTGATCCGGACCAGCCCCGCCGTCTGCGCGCGCACCGCCTCGGCGACCAGCTCGGGCCAGTCACCGGGCTGGCAGCCGTTGCGCCCGAGCCCCGTGTCGGCCTTGAGCTGCACGCGCGCGGGGCGGCCGGCGGCACGGGCGGCCGCGACGACCTCCCGCAGCGCCCACATCCCGCTCACCGACACGTCGAGGCCGGCCTCGACGGCCTCCCGCCACGGCCCGCCCGGGGTCCACAGCCAGCACATGATCCGCACGTCCGCGGGCAGCCCGGGGTCCGCACGCAGCGCCAGGGCCTCCTCGGGGGTGGCCGTACCGAGCCAGCTCGCACCCGCCGCCACGGCCTCTCGCGCACACCGGACGGCCCCGTGGCCGTAGGCGTCGGACTTCACCACGGCCATCAGGGCCGCGCCCGGCGCGAGGGCGCGCAGGGCCCGCACGTTGGCCCGCAGGGCGGCCAGGTCGATCTCGGCGCGGGCGCGCAGGGGCGCGGTCGGTGCAGTCGCTGTCTCACTCATCGCGCCCCCAGTGTCTCAGAGGCCTCTGAGAGCCCTCCGGCACAGGCCCCGGTACGGGCCCCGGTCACCCTCGGGTACCCCGCCGGGCACCCGGTCAGGTGCCCGTCCGGTGCCCCCACACAAACACCCTGTCGCCCTTCTTCAGCACGCCCCACAGCTTCTTCGCGTCGCCGAGCTTGAGGTTCACACAGCCCCAGGAACCGACGGTGGTGTAGATGGAGCCGTAGACGGCGTGGAAGGCCTGTCCGCCGTCGAAGAACTGGGCGTACGGCATGGGCGAGTTGTACAGGGTCGACCAGTGGTTCTTGTGCCGCCAGTAGACGGTGTGCCACCCGGCCCGGGTCGCGTACCCCTTTTTGCCGCTGCGCATCTGCACCGGCCCGAAGACCACCTTGCCGCCCTTCTGCACCCAGGTGACCTGCCGGTTGAGATCGACACAGGCGACCCGGTACGACTTCACGGGGCAGTTCTTCTTGGCGTTCGGGTTCT
This sequence comes from Streptomyces sp. NPDC001220, assembly GCF_053597895.1. Classification (NCBI taxonomy): domain Bacteria; kingdom Bacillati; phylum Actinomycetota; class Actinomycetes; order Kitasatosporales; family Streptomycetaceae; genus Streptomyces; species Streptomyces sp. NPDC001220. Next base: position 306,646 of record NZ_JBSFJE010000001.1, on the reverse strand, counting down.
TCTTCGCCGAGAGCAGCATCATCTGGTACCAGGTCACGGGTCCCGCGAACCCGATGGCCGGCTTGATCTTGTACGTCTTCTGGAACTTCTGGATGGCCTTGCAGTCGGACACGGACTGCTTCCCGTCCACCTTCAGCTTCAGCCACTGCTCGATCTGCCGCTGGTACGGCCCGGTCAGCTTGGAGCAGCTCACCTTGGCGACGGCGTCGCTGAGCGGTACGTACTCGACGAGGTCGTACGCACCCGGCGGCGCCGCCTTGGGCTCGACGGCGTCCTCCTTGGCGCTGGGCGTGTAGACCTTCGGCGCCAGCATCTGGTCGGGGGTGTCGACCTGCCAGGGCTGCCCGGGGCCGGGCGCGACCCCCGGCACCAGCTCCGACTCGGCGACGGCGGTGGGGGGTTTGGGGGCGGTGTCCGCGACGGCGCTCCCGGCCCCGAGGCAGAGAACGACCACGGCGGCGACGAGGGCCCCCGCGACCCCGCGCACAGAACCGCCCCGACAACGCACGATTCGTCCACTAATCATGCGATCAGACAACCCCGCAGGGACCAGGATTCCGGGGAGCCGCGCGGGGACGTCACCCGAGGGATGCAGGGGCCTCCGGCGGTACGGCGAACGACTCGCGCCCGCACCGCGCCCCGTCACGGGCGCGGGGATCTACGCCCCACCCGAGGCGCGGGCAACTACGCCCGTCAGAGCCGCGGACAACTACGCCCGTCAGGGGCGCGGGGAACTACGCCCGCCAGAGCCGCAGGCAACTGCGCCCCGGTAGGGGCGCGGGGAACTGCGCGCTCAGCCCCCGCCCACCCGCACCCGGCCCACCCGCACCCGGCCCACCCACCTGGCGGGACCGGGGCGGAGCCCCGTGACGGTGCGGTGCGGTTCTCTCCTACCGAGTCGGGTGGGCCGGTGGGTAAACCCCCCGCCAGGCCGACGGCAACTCCGCAGCCACCGCATGGGCGACCGTCGGTGCCCCCTCCGCCGCGAACCGCCCCGCGAGCCCGTGCAGATACGCCGCCACACTCCCCGCGTCCCGCCCGTCAAGACCGGACGCCAGCAGCGACCCCGCGAGCCCCGACAGCACATCCCCACTCCCCGCGGTGGCCAGCCACGGCGTCCCCGTCGCGTTCACCCGCACGGCCGCCCCTCCGCCCGCCGCCGCCACCAGCGTCGTCGCCCCCTTCAGCAGCACCGTCGCCCGATACGCCGCCGCCAGCTCCCGCACCGCCGCGAGCCGGCCGGCCTCGACCTCCTCCCGCCGTACCCCCAACAGCGCCGCCGCCTCCCCGGCATGCGGGGTCAGCAGCGTCGGCGCCGTACGACCGCGCACCGCGTCCCGGTCGGCGAGCCGCAGCCCGTCCGCGTCGACCAGCACCGGCACGTCCTCCTCCAAAACCTCGGCGACGACCTCGGCATGGTCCCCGACACCCGGCCCGGCCACCCACGCCTGCACCCGCCCGGCCTTGCGCGGCCCTCCCTCCGACACCAGCGTCTCGGGAAAGCGCGCCAGCACCTCGCCCCCGGCGGGCCCGACGTACCGTACGGCCCCGGCCCCGCCCCCCAACGCCCCCGCGACGGCGAGCACCGCGGCCCCGGGATAACGGGCCGAGCCGGCCGCGATCCCCACCACCCCACGCCGGTACTTGTCGCTCTCCGCCCCCGGCATCGGCAGCAGCCGCGCCACGTCCACGTCCTGCAACGCCTCCAGCTCGGCCTCCTCGGGCAGTTCGAGCCCGATGTCGACCAGCCGCACCGAACCGGCGTACTCCCGCGCCGGATCGATCAGCAGCCCCGGCTTGTGCGTCCCGAAGGTGACGGTCAGGTCCGCCCGTACGGCCGCTCCCCGCACCTCACCGCTGTCCGCCTCCACCCCGCTGGGCAGGTCCACGGCGACGACGGCGGCCCGCGACCGTTCCACCACTGCGACCAGCGCGGCCGCCTCGGGCCGCAGCCCGCCCGTCCCGCCGATCCCCACGATGCCGTCCACGACGAGATCGGACCGCAGGATCAACCCCTCGGCGGCACCCGCGAGTACGGCCCTGCCGCCGGCCCGCCGCAGCGCCGTGAGGCCACCCGCGTGGGTGCGCTCCGGCGCGAGCAGCACGGCCGCGACCCCCGCACCTCTCCGCGCCAGCCGCGCCCCGGCGTACAGCGCGTCGCCGCCGTTGTCACCGCTGCCGACCAGCAGCACCACCCGGCTGCCGTACACCCGTCCGAGCAACTCGGCGCAGGCGGCGGCCAGCCCCGCGGCGGCCCGCTGCATCAGCGCCCCTTCCGGCAGCCGCGCCATCAACTCCCGCTCGGCCGCCCGTACCGTCTCCACGCTGTAAGCAGTCCGCATGCCCCGAGTCTCCCCCGGAACCGCCGGGGGACGCATCCGCCCGCCGCGTCCGGGTCACCCCTCCGCGATCACCACCGCCGACGCCACCCCGGCGTCATGGCTGAGCGACACATGCCAGGACCGCACGCCGAGTTCCGCCGCACACGCGGCCACGCTCCCCTTCACGTGCAGGAGCGGCCGCCCGCTGTCCTCCACGACCACCTCCGCGTCCGTCCAGAGCAGTCCGGGCGGTGCGCCCAGCGCCTTGGCCAGCGCCTCCTTGGCCGCGAACCGGGCCGCGAGCGAGGCGATACCCCGCCGCTCCCCGCTCGGCAGCAGCAACTCCCGCTCCACGAACAGCCGGCCGGCCAGCCCGGGAGTCCGCTCCAACGACTCCCGGAACCGGTCGATCTCGGCGACGTCGATGCCTACCCCGATGATGCTCACCCGGGCACTCTACGATCCGCCCGGCCGCCGCAGGGCCGCCCGGCCGCCTCGCCTCACTCCACCGTCACCGACTTCGCCAGGTTGCGGGGCTGGTCGACCTCGTTGCCGCGGGCCGTGGCCAGTTCGCAGGCGAAGACCTGGAGGGGGACCGTGGCGACGAGGGGCTGGAGCAGGGTGGGGGTGGCCGGGATGCGGATCAGGTGGTCGGCGTAGGGGACCACCGCCTCGTCCCCCTCCTCCGCGATCACGATGGTGCGCGCACCCCGGGCCCGGATCTCCTGGATGTTGGAGACGATCTTGTCGTACAGGACGGACCGGCCGCGCGGCGACGGCACGACGACCACCACCGGCAGGTCCTCCTCGATCAGCGCGATCGGACCGTGTTTCAGCTCGCCCGCCGCGAAGCCCTCGGCGTGCATGTACGCCAGTTCCTTGAGCTTCAGGGCGCCTTCGAGGGCGACCGGGTAGCCGACGTGCCGGCCCAGGAAGAGCACCGTCTTCTTGTCGGCGAGGGAGCGCGCGAGCGCCCGGACCGGCTCCATGGTCTCCAGGACCCGCTCGACCTCGCCGGAGATGTGCGACAGGTCCCGGATCACGGCGCTGACCTCGTCGCCCCACTTGGTGCCCCGTACCTGGCCGAGGTAGAGGGCGACCAGGTAGCAGGCCACCAACTGGGTGAGGAACGCCTTGGTCGAGGCGACCGCCACCTCCGGACCGGCGTGGGTGTACAGCACGGCGTCCGACTCGCGAGGGATCGTCGAGCCGTTGGTGTTGCAGATCGCCAGGACCCTGGAGCCCTGCTCCCTGGCGTGCCGCAGGGCCATCAGGGTGTCCATGGTCTCGCCGGACTGGGAGATGGCGATCACCAGGCTCCGCGAGTCCAGGATCGGGTCCCGGTACCGGAACTCGCTGGCCAGTTCCACCTCGCAGGGGATCCGGGTCCAGTGCTCGATGGCGTACTTGGCGATCAGGCCGGCGTGGAAGGCCGTACCGCAGGCGACGATGACGACCTTGTCCACCTCGCGCAGCTCGGCGGCGCCGATCCGGACCTCGTCCAGGGTCAGCGAGCCGTTGGCGTCGATGCGGCCCAGGAGCGTATCGGCGACCGCCTTGGGCTGCTCGGCGATCTCCTTGAGCATGAAGTAGTCATAACCCCCCTTTTCGGCTGCCGACGCGTCCCAGTCGACGTGGTAGGAGCGGACGTCCGCCGGGGCGCCGTCGAAGCCCGTCACCGTCACGCCGTCCCGGCGCAGCTCCACCACCTGGTCCTGGCCCAGCTCGATCGCCGCCCGCGTGTGGGCGATGAACGCGGCGACGTCCGAGGCGAGAAAGGCCTCGCCCTCTCCGACGCCCACCACCAGCGGGGAGTTCCGGCGTGCGCCCACGACCACGTCCGGGTCGTCGGCGTGCACCGCGACCAGCGTGAACGCGCCCTCCAGACGCCGGCACACCAGCCGCATCGCCTCCGCGAGATCGGCGGTCACGGAGAACTCCTCCGCCAGCAGGTGCGCGACCACCTCGGTGTCCGTCTCGGAGGCCAGGTCGTGCCCGCGCTCCGCCAACTCGGCGCGCAGCGCGGCGAAGTTCTCGATGATCCCGTTGTGGACGACGGCGACCCGGCCCGCGTTGTCGAGATGCGGATGCGCGTTGGCGTCCGTCGGCCCGCCGTGGGTGGCCCAGCGGGTGTGCCCGATCCCGGTGGCACCGGCCGGCAGCGGCCGCTCCGTCAGCTCCTTCTCCAGGTTGACCAGCTTCCCGGCCTTCTTCGCCGAGGCCAGCCCGCCGTCGGCGAGTACGGCGACACCCGCGGAGTCGTACCCGCGGTACTCCAGCCGCTTCAGCCCGGCGACCACCACATCGAGCGCCGACTGCGCCCCCACGTATCCCACGATTCCGCACATGAGCGGCAGCCTAAGCGCCGCTCCCCGCCCGAACACGGCTCAGCGTGCCCGAAATCGGAAATTACACCGGGGTTCGCGCCCGGCCGACCTCACGCCACCGGCGCCGTCCTCTCAGCACCCGGGTACCGGTCCCGCGCTCCCCACGTGACCGACCCCACCCCCCACCCCGTTCAAACTCCGTTAACAATGGAATGTGATCTCTCCGGTCTCCCCGATGCCCCGGAGCGCCCACCGGCACAGGCCGGAGGCGACTCCCTATGTCGACCTCACCCGTTCCGAGTGGAGCGCGCTGCGCGACAAGACGCCGTTGCCGCTCACCGCCGAGGAGGTCGAGAAGCTGCGTGGCCTCGGCGACGTCATCGACCTCGACGAGGTGCGGGACATCTACCTCCCGCTGTCCCGGCTGCTGAACCTGTACGTCGGTGCCACCGACGGGCTCAGAGGCGCCCTGAACACCTTCCTCGGCGAGCAGGGCTCCCAGTCCGGCACCCCGTTCGTCATAGGCGTGGCCGGCTCGGTCGCCGTCGGCAAGTCGACCGTCGCCCGGCTCCTGCAGGCCCTGCTCTCCCGCTGGCCCGAGCACCCGCGCGTCGAGCTGGTGACGACGGACGGCTTCCTGCTGCCCACCGACGAGCTGGAAGCCCGCGGTCTGATGGCACGCAAGGGCTTCCCCGAGTCGTACGACCGCCGGGCCCTGACCCGCTTCGTCGCCGACATCAAGGCCGGCAAGGACGAGGTCACCGCCCCCGTCTACTCGCACCTCATCTACGACATCGTCCCGGACCGCAGGCTCACCGTCCGGCGCCCGGACATCCTGATCGTCGAAGGGCTCAACGTCCTCCAGCCCGCCCTGCCCGGCAAGGACGGCCGCACCCGGGTCGGCCTCGCCGACTACTTCGACTTCAGCGTCTACGTCGACGCGAGCGCCGAGGACATCGAGCGCTGGTACCTCAACCGCTTCCGCAAGCTGCGCGCGACCGCCTTCCAGAACCCGGACTCGTACTTCCGGAAGTACACCCAGGTCTCCGAGGAGGAGGCGGTCGACTACGCCCGCGGGCTGTGGCGCACCATCAACAAGCCCAACCTGGTCGAGAACATCGCCCCGACCCGCGGCCGCGCCACCCTGGTCGTCCGCAAGGGCCCTGACCACAAGGTGCAGCGGCTGAGGCTCCGCAAGCTCTGACACGCCGGCCCGCCGGGAACGCCTGCCGAAGAGGCGGCGTGCCGGATCTGCGCCCGATCACCCCGGCGGACCGCACGGACGACGTGGTCCGGCCGCTCGGAAGAACGGCCGGCAGCACCCACGGCTCCGCCGCGCGGGCGACCGGCCACGACGAACCGTCGGCCCGCCGCGCACCTGACCCGGCACCCGGCACCCGGCACCCGGCACCCGGCACCCGGCACCCGGCACCCGGCACCCGGCACCCGGCACCCGGCACCCGGCGGGAAAACTATCCCAGCGCGGACTTGACGGCGTCGGCCAACCGCCCCGCCACCGACCTCGCCTGCTCGATGTCCGCGGCCTCCACCATCACCCGTACCAGCGGCTCGGTGCCCGAAGGGCGAAGCAGCACGCGCCCCGTCTCCCCCAGCTCCCGCTCCGCCTCCGCGACCGCCGCCGCCAGGTCCCCGGAGGTCTTCACCCGGGACTTGTCGACGTCCGGCACGTTGATCAGCACCTGGGGCAGCCGTTCCATCACGCCCGCCAGCTCCCGCAGCGACCGCCCGGTCTGCGCGACCCGCGCCGCCAGCAGCAGCCCGGTCAGCGTGCCGTCACCGGTCGTCGCGTGGTCGAGGATGATGACGTGCCCGGACTGCTCGCCACCGAGGGCGTACCCGTGCTCCTTCATCTCCTCCAGGACGTACCGGTCGCCGACCGCGGTCTGGACGAGGTGCAGCCCCTCCCGCTCCAGCGCCAGCTTGAAGCCGAGGTTGGACATGACGGTGGCGACGACGGTGTCGGCGCGCAGCACGCCCCGTTCACGCATGGCCAGCGCCAGCACCGCCAGGATCTGGTCGCCGTCGACCTCCTCGCCGGTGTGGTCGACCGCGAGGCACCGGTCCGCGTCGCCGTCGTGGGCGATGCCGAACGCGGCCCCGTGCTCGACGACCGCGGCCTTCAGCTTGCCGAGGTGCGTGGAGCCGCAGCCGTCGTTGATGTTGAGCCCGTCCGGCTCCGCGCCGATCGTGACGATCTCCGCGCCGGCCCGGCGGAACGCCTCCGGCGAGACCCCCGCGGCCGCGCCGTGCGCCTCGTCCAGGACGACCTTCAGCCCGTCGAGCCGGTTCGGGAGGACCGACAGCAGGTGGGCGACGTACTGCTCGGAGCCCTCGTCGTAGGACCGGACCCGGCCGACGCCCGAGCCGGTGGGCCGCTCCCAGGGCTCGCCGTGCCGGTGGGACTCGTAGACCGCCTCGATCCGGTCCTCCAGTTCGTCGGCGAGCTTGTGGCCGCCGCGGGCGAAGAACTTGATGCCGTTGTCGGGCATGGCGTTGTGGCTGGCGGAGAGCATGACACCGAGGTCGGCGCCGAGTGCGCCGGTCAGGTGGGCCACGGCGGGCGTCGGGAGGACACCGACCTTCAGCACGTCCACGCCGGCGCTGGCCAGGCCCGCGACCACGGCCGCCTCCAGGAACTCCCCGGACGCGCGTGGGTCCCGGCCGACGACCGCCTTCGGCCGGTGGCCCTCGAACGTGCCCACCTCGGCCAGCACGTGCGCCGCCGCGACCGACAGCCCGAGCGCCATCTCGGCGGTCAGGTCCGCGTTGGCGACGCCGCGCACGCCGTCCGTGCCGAAGAGTCGTCCCACTTGTCCTCCTGAAGAAGCGTCCTTGCTGCCAGGAAATGATGGCAGGCGCTTAGTCATGCGATCACACCAGCCTTTGAGCGTCTTTTGTCGTTATACGCCCTTGACCGGGATAAACGAACGCCCCGACGGCACATGTGGCGTGCCGCCGGGGCGTTCGGAGTACGCGCCGAGCCAGAACCCGGATGCGCGGGCCAGACCCGTACGTGCGTACGTGCAGGCAGCGGGCGATTAACGCTTGCTGTACTGCGGAGCCTTGCGGGCCTTCTTCAGACCGGCCTTCTTGCGCTCGACCGCACGGTCGTCGCGCTTGAGGAAGCCGGCCTTCTTGAGCGGGCCGCGGTTGTTGTCGACGTCGGCCTCGTTCAGCGCGCGGGCGACACCGAGACGGAGCGCACCGGCCTGACCGGAGACACCGCCGCCGGAGATGCGGGCGACGACGTCGTAGCGGCCCTCGAGCTCCAGCACCTTGAAGGGCTCGTTGACTTCCTGCTGGTGCACCTTGTTGGGGAAGTAGTCCTCAAGGGTGCGACCGTTGATCTTCCACTTGCCGGTGCCCGGGACGATCCGGACGCGGGCGATGGCGTTCTTGCGGCGGCCCAGGCCGGCGGCCGGCTGCGGGTCGCCGAAGCGGGAGGCGAGCGACTCGGAGGTGTACTCGCCCTCGACGGGGACGTCCGACTCGGTGGTGTAGCTGTCGATGTCGACGATCTCGGTCTCTTCGACCGGCTGCTCAACGGTGGTCTCGGCCACGATTCTCCTCAGATTCTCTTCAGTCTTAGGGGGTGGCCGGACTTACTGCGCGACCTGGGTGATCTCGAACGGCACCGGCTGCTGCGCAGCGTGCGGGTGCACGTCACCCTTGTAGACCTTCAGCTTCGAGAGCATCTGACGGCCCAGCGTGTTCTTGGGGAGCATGCCCTTGACGGCCTTCTCGATGGCCTTCTCGGGGTTCTTGTCCAGCAGCTCGTCGTAGCGGACGGAGCGCAGACCACCCGGGTAGCCGGAGTGGCGGTACGCCATCTTCTGGGTGCGCTTGTTGCCGGACAGGTGCACCTTGTCGGCGTTGATGATGATGACGAAGTCACCGGTGTCGACGTGAGGGGCGTAGATCGGCTTGTGCTTGCCCCGCAGAAGGGAAGCGGCGGTGGTGGCGAGACGACCCAGGACGATGTCCTGAGCGTCGATGACGTGCCACTGGCGAGTCACATCGCCGGGCTTGGGGCTGTACGTACGCACTTCGCAGCCTTCTTCTTCAGTGGATGGGTGCTGACACATGGCATCACTGAAGCGATCGTGCAGCTGGGGACGACAATGCCGGGGACGCTGCCCGTATGCCGCCCACTGGTAACTGCTCCAGGGAACCTAGGTAGAGGCCACTCCCGTGAGAATGAGCGAGCCAATACACAACGAAGAGGAAGCTTACAAGGCTGCCCCCTGACGGGTCAAAACGAGCTCCCGCCGACATCCGGACGAGCCGTCGCCGACATTGGCACGAACCCGGGGAGCCCGGCGCGGCCGGGATACGCCCGCCCTGCCCCCAAAGGTCCACTATCACCCTTCGTACTGTCGCACCGGTACCCCTCGACCCCCGTCTAAGATGCGCCCCATGAGCTATGGGCAGGGGGGACCCCAGTCCCAGTGGGATCCCTGGAAACCGCAGTCACAGCAGCCCTGGAGCGGCGGCGCCGACCAGACTCCGGACTGGGCCGCGCTCGCCGAGGCCTCGGAGACGCGCAACAAGCGGCGCAGAGTGCTGTTCATCGGCGGTGGCGTGGTCGCCACACTGGCGATCGGCACCGCCGTCGCCATGGCCGTGGTGTCCGCGAACGGCGACAACAACGCCTCCGGCACACCCAGCAACCTGCCCGCGAGCGCCTCGCTGCCGAGCGAGTCGGTGGACCCGGCGCCGTCCTTCGCGCCGACCAGTGCGCCGCCGCCGCTGGATCCCGAGGACTTCATATCCAGCGCGAAGAAGGACACGGCGCCGCTCAGCGCCGAGACCCTCTTCCCGGGCACCCAGCTGACCATGGGCGAGACGGTGTACAAGAAGGGCGCCACGGCCGACACCAAGAAGTGCGCCACGGCCGCCAAGGGCACCCTCCCGAACGTCCTCACCAAGAACGACTGCACCCGGCTGCTGCGCGTCACCTACTTCAAGGACGGCGTCGCGGTCACGGTCGGCGTGGCCGTCTTCGACACCGACGCGCAGGCGGCCAAGGCCAAGACCGAGGCCGACAAGAAGGGCTTCGTCACCGCGCTGGCCGGTTCCGGGGCGAAGGCCTTCTGCGCCTCCGGCGTCTGCCGTACGACGACCAACTCCTACGGCCGGTACACCTACTTCACCACCGCCGGATTCCTCAACGGCAAGGACGTCACCACCAAGGACACCAAGGTCTTCCGGACCGGTGACGACCTGGCCGAGTTCACCTTCCGGCAGATCCGCAGGCGGGGCGAGGCCCAGGCCTCCGCGGCCGCGAACCAGTGACGTGTCCCCGGAGCGCGTGAGAGCTCCGGGGCCCGATCGGTGGTCCGAGCGACCGTCGTCCGGCTCACCGTCGCGCCCGCCCGGGCCCTGACCGGCGGCACAATGGCCTCCGGTTCGGTCGGGGAGGGAACGGGGGCGGGCGAGGGTCATGCGCATGCGGGGACGGGTCGGGCTCATCGGGGCGGGCGCCGCCGCCGGGCTGCTGGGGCCGCTGGCGCTGTGGCGGGCCTGGCGGGACGACGCGGACGGTGCGCGGGCCCCGCGGCTCGTCCCCACCGACCTGCGGGACCGCGACCCCGAGGCGACGGCCGCGGCCCGCCGGGTCTACGCACTGCTGGCCGGCCTGGAGAACGACGCCCGCCGCGGCCGTGCGACCCGTACCGTCATCGGTCAGCACGTGGAGCTGCAGAACGAGCGCTACAACGCGGGGTACGGCGACTACCGGGGCACCAAACAGCCGGGCTACTACTACCGCAAGGCCCGGGACATCACCGGACGGCTGCCCGGTTTCGTGGAGCTGGACCTCGGGCCCGGTTACGGACAGCCGGGCTGGGCGGTGGGCACGGCACGCTCCTACTCCCGGGCCTGGCCGGCCTGCCGGCGCTTCTGGGGGTACACCGAGGACGCCGTGGACCTCGCGGTCGGCGTGTGGTCGGGCCTGCCCCGGGCCGCCGACGGCTCCTACCGGCCCTCCGGCACGCACCAGGAGTGCGCCTCCGGCACCGAGGTCTCCCTGCCGCACAACGGCGGCGGCCCCGCGGGCCTGGTCGGCTTCTCCTTCCACCAGCCGTATCCGGGCAGCGCGGTCAAGGGGTTCGCGCAGACCCTGCTGCGCAACTCCCCCGGCGCGCGGGACAGCGGCTGGTTCGGCCGGGTGGTCACGGCGGGCAGCGACGAGCACCGGGCCCTGCTGCACGATCTCGACTTTCTCGCGGACCACCTCGGCTATCTCGCCGACCAGGGGGTGCCGGTGCTGCTGCGCCCGTTCCACGAGATGAACACCCGGCCGGGCCACGGCTTCTGGTGGGCGGGGCAGGATCCCGCCGCCTTCCGGACGCTGTGGCGGATGGCCCACGACCACCTGGTGCACCGGCGCGGCCTGCACAACCTGATCTTCGTCTGGTCGCCGGGTTCCTGGGACGGCACCTACGGCCGGCACCCCGGGGCCTACTACCCGGGCGGCCGCCATGTCGACGTCGTCGGCGTGGACGCCTACAGCGACACCCCGGCCACTCCGGCCGGCGGGGCCTGGACCGAGGTCTGGTACCGGGGCCTGGAGGAGTACCGCAGGCCGCGCGTCGTCGCCGAGTCCTTCTACGTCCCGCTGAACGCGGCGCAGCCCGAGACCCTCACCCGGACGCCGTGGGTGATGTGGACGGTGTGGGGCCAGGCGCTGTCGTACGACAATCTCGGCGCGCCCCGCGGGAAGAACACCACGGCCGACGTGAAGCGGACCTACGGCTCACCGAGAGTGATCACCGGTGGACAACCCGTCCGAGTTTCGGATGTGGACTGGGAAACGCTGCACAAGAGTCACTGAGGTTAACTTCTGAACACAAATTCCACACACGCATTCCCATGTACCGCACATACATGCAAGGATCGCTGTTCTGTTCGGTCAGTGGTTCGGGCGCCCGGGGGGGCATCTGAGAGGCGGCTGACCGAGGCGCCTTAAGAAGGCGCGGGGGGATCGATTCCCGGAACAGCACAGCGGTCGTGGCGTGCTCCGCCATGCCGCGGCCCAGGTCCGTCGATGCCTCCGCGCGCCACCGATCTCACGGGGAGTTCCACAGCCGTCATGGCATCGACAACGGTCGACGGTGGTGCGCCGCAGTCGCGGCACGCCACGAAACTGGCGAAGCGCACCGCTGCCTGGAAACCGGGCATCCTGCCGTTCCTGATCCCGCTGGTCTTCCTGACCCTGTTCAGCCTGTGGTCGTACACACCCAGCGACTCGCCGCTGGCGTGGCTCATCACCATCTGCTGGGCGCTTCCGGTTCCCGGTGTACTCGTGTCAGTCCAGGGGTTCTTCCTCATCCGCCGCCGGCTCCGCAAGTCGCATCTGATGACCCCGCCGGCCCCGGTGGACCAGGACTTCCTGATCGTCCTCGTCCCCACCATCGGACGGCACGACACCTACCCGGCCCTGGAGCGCTCCGTCCTCTCCTACGTGGAGCACCTCCCGGAGTGGTTCCCGTACATGCGCGTGGACGTGCTCACCGAGGAGGGCTGCGAGGCCGGCCGGCGGATCGACGAGCTGGCCGCGGTCAGCCCGCTGATCCGCGTGGTCACCGTCCCCAAGGAGTACGAGACCGAGAACGGCACCCGTTTCAAGGCCCGTGCCAACAACTACGCCCACGAGCTGCGCATCGAGGAGCGCGAGGCCCTCGACCACGTCTGGGTGCTGCACATGGACGACGACACCGGTGTCGGCCCCGACACCTCGGCGTCCCTCGCCCAGTTCATCAACCGCCAGCGCCGTGCGACCCCCGAAGAGGTCAAGCACATGGCGCAGGGCATCCTGACCTACCCGCGCGAGAACGCGGTGAGCCTGCTCACCTGGTTCGCCGACGCCATCCGCCCCGCCGACGACATCGCGCGCTTCCGGGCCTTCACCGGCCTCGGCACCCCGGCCGCCGGTGTGCACGGTGAGCTGCTCGTCATCCGGGCCTCCATCGAGGCCGAGATCGGCTGGGACTTCGGCCCCAAGGAGATCGTCGAGGACGCCCGGCTCGCCCTGACCTTCTGCCGTCTCTACCCGGGGCGCAGCGACTGGTTCAACGGCCGCTGCTACGGCGCCTCACCGGCCAACGCCAAGGACTTCATCAAGCAGCGTGAGCGCTGGGCCTGGGGCCTGGTCGCCCTCTGCTTCAACCGCAAGGTCCCGCTGCGCTACCGCTGGTTCCTGACCATCTGCGTGACGAGCTGGATCCTCGGACCTCTTCAGCACGTCGGCACGATCATCTTCGTGGCCTGGTTCATCGGCGACATGAACACCTCGCCCGTGACCCAGTCCGTGGTCATTCTGTGGTCGATCAGCTTCGCGTATGTGATCTGGGCGTACTGGGAAGGGCTGCGGCTCAACGCGATCGCCTCGGTCAGCGGCCGGCGCAGGTGGTGGGAGCCCGTGGCGGTCCTCCTGCTGCTGCCCTACTTCTCCCTCATCGAAGGAATCGGGGGCATCAAGGGCCTCTGGAAGTTCCTCCGCCGTGAGGAGAACAAGTTCGTCGTCATCGCCAAGCCCGCCTGACCCGGAAGAGACCTCACACCCATGAAGCGCGCACGCCTGCCCATGCTCGCCGTGCTCCCCGTCACCGTCATCTCCCTCGTGGTCGCGGCACCCTTCGTGATCGGCGACCACCCCCTGCAGTGGTCGTCCGGTTCCCTCATGCCCCACCTGGTGCTCGACGGCAGCGAGCCCACCCACCCGGCCGGCACCGGGTCCGGCACCGACCCCGGCACCGCCCCCGGCACCGCGGCCGCTCCGGGCAACACGGAGATCGCCAAGGTCGACAAGGAGTGGAAGAAGGGCATGCCGCAGTGGGGCGTCCAGCTCTACTGGGAGGACAACCCCGAGCACTCCCTCCAATACGTGGAGAAGCAGGCCCGGGTCCAGGCGAACTACCTGGTCGGCCTGCACGCCAACGCCGTCAGCGTCTCCTTCCCGTTCTTCACCGGGACCAAGTCCTCGACGAAGATCGTCGGCGGCACCAAGACCCCCGCCCCCGAGCGGCTCGCCCGGGTACTGGCGATCTTCCACGAGGCCGGGCTGCGCACGACCGTACGGCCGCTCATGGACGAGACCTCGCTCGACATCGCGGACGGCAACTGGCGCGGGAACATCGCCCCCTCCAGCCGTGACGCCTGGTTCGCCTCGTACGAGAAGTTCCTGACGCCCTACCTGAAGGCGGCCCAGGGCGAGAAGGCGGCGACCTTCGTCATCGGCACCGAGCTGAACTCCATGGAGGGCGACGAGCGCTGGAACGCTCTCGTGGACAGGGCCGAGAAGGAGTTCACCGGCGAGGTCGCGTACGACGCGAACTGGGACAACTACGTCAGCGGCCCGATCTCCATGCCCGTCAGCCACCTCGGCATCGACGCGTACTTCCCCGTCAAGGTCGACGACGACGCCCCGGTGGACACCCTCGTCGACGGCTGGGACCACTGGCTGGACAAGAAGGCCACCGGCAGCCTGCCGAAGATCACCGTCGCCGAGGCCGGCATCGGCGCCATGAACGGCGCCTACCACTCCCCCGGCAACTTTTACACCAAGCGCGCCGTCAACCTCCGGGTGCAGGCCAACTGGTACACCGCCGTCTGCCGGGTGGTCCAGGAACGGAAGATGAGCGGCGTCTACTGGTGGTCGATCTACTTCGACGACAACCCCAACGACAAGCCCGACGACAAGGTTGCCTCCCGGCTCGACTTCGCCGGTCGCCCCCTCTCCGAGAAGGCGATCAAGTCCTGTTTCACCTCCGACTACGCGGGCCCCGGGACTGACACCGCTAGCTGACCGAGCGAGGCAATCATGCAAGAAGCCATCATTCTGGTGGGCGGCAAGGGAACCCGCCTGCGCCCACTGACCAACCACACCCCGAAGCCGCTTCTCGGCGTCGCGGGCTCCTCCTTCATCCGCCACCAGGTGGCCAAGCTGATGGAGGCCGGGGTCGAGCACCTGGTGTTCGCCACCTCGTATCTCGCCGACCTCTTCGAGGACGAGTTCCGGGGTTTCTCCCGGGACCTGGAGATCTCCTACGCCGTGGAGGGGGTACCGCTCGGCACCGGCGGCGCCATCCGCAACGCCGGCCGCCTGCTGCGCGGTCCGTCCGACGCCCCGGTGCTCGTCCTCAACGGCGACATCCTCTCCGGTGTCGACCTGCGCGCGATCCTGGACCGGCACGAGGCCCGGGAAGCGGACGTCACCCTGCACCTGACCCGGGTCGCCGACCCGCGCGCCTTCGGTCTCGTCCCCACCGACGGGAGCGGCCGGGTGCTCTCCTTCCTGGAGAAGCCGAAGACGGCCGCGGAGTGCGTCACCGACCAGATCAACGCCGGTTGCTACGTCTTCCGCCGATCGGTCCTCGACGCCATCCCCGCCGACCGCGAGGTCTCGGTCGAGCAGGAGACCTTCCCGGACCTCGTCGCCCGGGGCGGCCGCGTCTTCGGCCACACCACCGCCGACTACTGGCGTGACCTCGGCACCCCGCTGGCCTTCGTGCACGGCTCCGCCGACCTGGTCACCGGCCGGGCGACCTCGCCGCTGGTGGGCGCGCCCGCCGAGGCGCTGGTCCACCCCACGGCCACCGTCGACCCGACCGCCCGCGTCATCGGCGGCTCGACCGTCGGCCCGTACGCCGTCATCGGCCCGCACGTGGTCGTCGACCGCTCCATCGTCGGCGAGCGCGTCACCGTGGCCGAGGGCGCCCGGATCCATGAGTCCGTGGTGGACCACGACGCCTCCATCGGCAGCGAATCGATTCTTCGCGAGGCCGTGGTGGGCTGCCACTCCCACGTCGGCGCCGAGAACGAGCTGCCCGCCCAGTTGCGGCTGTCCTGCGGCATCCGCATTCCCGCCCAGGGGGTGCGCGTCAGCGGTACGGCTGCCGCCTGCCCGACGGCCCACTGAATTCCCCGGCCCGACCGGACAGTTACTGGAGAGACGTGACCACCCATCGTTCAACGGCCACGGGCGAAGAACGACTTCGCAAGTACCGGCCGGACATCCAAGGCCTGCGCGCTGTCGCCATCATGATGGTCGTCGCGATGCACTGCGGCATAGTCGACATCCATGGCGGCGTGGACGTCAGCTTCGTCCTCAGCGGGTTCCTCATCGGCGGCCAGTTGCTCGCCGAGATCGACAAGTCGGGCAAGGTCTCCCTGACCAAGTTCTGGGCCCGCCGTTTCCGGCGCCTCGCCCCGGGCATGTCCGTCGTCATCCTCGCCACCGCGGCCCTGGCATGGCTCTACGCCAGCCCGCTCAGGTTCCGCCAGACCATGGAGGACGGCCTCGCCGCCTCGCTGAGCGTCATGAACTGGCGGCTGGTCGAGACGGGCACCGACTACTTCGCCAACGACGGGACTCAGTCCCCGTACCAGCACTTTTGGTCGCTGGGCATCGAGGAACAGTTCTATCTGGCGGCCCCGGTCACCCTGTTCGTCACCGTCTGGCTCAGCCGGAAGGTGTTCCGCAACCGCGTCCTGGTGGGCGTGTTCCTCATGGCGGTGATGGCCGGGTCGCTGTACCTGTCCGTGACGCAGACCAAGTCGAACCAGCCACTTGCCTACTTCGGCACCCAGACCCGCATCTGGGAACTCACCTCCGGCATCATGCTCGCCCTCGGTGCGCCGCTCCTCTCCCGGATGAATCGGGGTGTCGCCGCGGTGATCTCCTGGCTGGGACTCGCCACCGCGATCGGCACCGCGCTCCTCATCTCGGCGGAGACACCCCTGCCGGGGTACGCGGTGGCCGGCCCGGTACTGGGCGCCGCCATGATCATCGCCGGTGGATGCGCGGCTCCCCGCTTCGGCGCGGAGTGGTTCCTGCACAACCCGGTGCTCAACTCCGTGGCGAACGTCAGCTACGGCTGGTACCTCTGGCACTGGCCGATCCTCATCCTCTGGCCGGACATCACCGGCCACGACCTCACCTACTCGGACCGCTTCCGCGTCGCCTCGCTCTCGCTGATCCTGGCCTACGCCATGTACCACGTGATCGAGTTCCGGTTCCGGAACAACGCCCAGCTGGTGGCCCGCCCCTGGAAGGGGATCTTCGCCGGCGGCACGGCGGTCGCGGGCACGGCAGGGGCCGCGGCCATCGCCATGACCGTCCTCCCGCTGAACATCTCTGGCTCGGCTGTGGCCGTCGACTCCAGCACCATCGGTTACAGCGGCGCGGCGTCGGTGAAGAGTTCCGTGCTCCAGAAGAAACTCACCGCGGCCGCCCAGGCAGCCCTGCCGAAGTCCCCCGAGGACCGGACGCACTACGGCTGCATCGACAACACCGACGTCGAGAAGTTCGTCATGCGTGACAACTGTGTCATCGGGGACCCGGCCGGGAAGAAGTCGATCGTCGTGATCGGCGACTCCCACGCCTGGCAGTGGGGCGACGCGTTCAACGAGATCGGAAAGAAACTGGACGCCAAGGTCGTGACCATGGCGAAGGGCGGCTGCTCCCCCGAGGTGTACGCCATCAAGAACCCCGAGCTGAACCGCGAGTACTCCGAGTGCGACAGCTGGCGTGAGTCGGCGTTCGAGCAGCTCAAGGACCTCAAGCCGGATGTCATTGTCGTCACCAGCCGGGTCCGCCAGGAGGCCACCGAAGCCGGTGCCGAAAAGACCTTCCAGGCCCTGGAGGGCTCCGGCGCCCACCTCATCTACATGACGGACACCCCGCAGCCCGGCAAGAACGTCCCGGACTGCCTCGCCACCCACACCCGCGACATCTCCGCCTGCAATCCGGGCCAGGACGCGGCCATCGAGTTCCCCGGCTTCCGGACCATGGAGGAGAAGGTGGCCGCGCGCCACGGCGCGGTGATCATCGACACCCTGCCCGCGTTCTGCGCGGACAACGTCTGCCCGACGGTGATCTCCGGCCAGATCGTCTACTTCGACTCCAGCCACATCACGGCGGGTTACGCGAAGACCCTGGTGCCCTTCATCCAGCCGACGGTGAAGAAGGTGATGGCCGGCTGACCGCGTGTACCTCGCCGCGTACCCGACGGGCCTCCCGCTGCCGCTCGGCAAGCCGGTCGTCCGCCGGGTACGCGACCTCCTCCAGCGTCAGTCCGTGCGGTCGTACGACATGCACGGCGCTGTCCCGCACCCGCGCGTCCAGTACCTTCCGCGGCCACTCCACATCTCGGTGTCCGTCGCCGACGAACAGCAACGCGCCCACCATGGACCGCACCTGGTTGTGACAGAAGGCATCGGCCCGGACCTCGATCTCGACGACACCGTCCGCGGTACGGCGCACCCCGAAGTCGAGGATCTCCCGGACCGTCGAGGCTCCCTCTCGCTTCTTCGCGTACGCGGCGAAGTCGTGCTCCCCGACCAGTGACTTGGCAGCCGCGTCCATCACGTCGACATCCAATTCCCAGTCGTGCCAGAGCACATGACCACGCAGCAGCGGATCCACACCCCCCGGCCGGTCCCCGACCCGGTACACGTACCGTCGCCACAGCGCCGCGAACCGCGCGTTGAACCCCGTCGGCGCCTCACCCAGCGCCCACACCCGCACATCCTTCGGCAGCCGCCCCGCGAGCCGCTTCAGCAGCTTCTCGCGCTGCTCCTCCCACACCCCGGCCGGCAGATCCACATGCGCCACCTGCCCCCGCGCGTGCACCCCGGCGTCCGTCCGCCCGGCCACGGTCAGGTCGTACGTCGTCTCCTGTGACCGAGTGACGATCCGCAGCGCCTCCTCGATCTCCCCCTGCACGGTCCGTTTCCCCCCGGCCTGCTTCGCCCAGCCGTGGAACTGGGTGCCGTCGTAGGACAGGTCGAGACGGACGCGGACATGGCCGGGCTGAACTTCGTCACTCACAGGAGAATCCTCTCAGGCACAAAAAAGTGGGCCCGCCCCTCGAAGGGAACGGGCCCACCAGCGCGCCCCACAGGGGCGCGGGGAACTGCGCGACCAGCCACAACGGACCGGCAGTCAAAGGACGGCCTTACGCCTCCTTCGACTCCTCGGCCTCGTCAGCCTTGGCGTCCTCGACGACCTCGGTCTCCTCGACCTTGGTCTCCGCAGCCTTGACCTCGGCGTCCTTGGCGGAACGCTTGGTGGCGGCCTCGGCCTCACCCGTCGCCTGCTGCGCGACCGTCAGCGCCTCGACCAGCTCGATGACAGCCATGGGCGCGTTGTCGCCACGACGGTTACCGATCTTGGTGATACGGGTGTAGCCACCGGGACGGTTCTCGTACCGCGGGCCGATCTCGGTGAAGAGCGTGTGCACGATGCTCTTGTCCGTGATGACCTGGAGCACCTGACGGCGGTTGTGAAGGTCGCCCTTCTTCGCCTTGGTGACCAGACGCTCGGCGTACGGCCGCAGACGGCGGGCCTTCGCCTCGGTGGTGGTGATACGGCCGTGCTCGAACAGCGACTTCGCGAGGTTCGCGAGGAGCAGCTTCTCGTGCGCGGCGCTGCCGCCCAGACGGGCACCCTTGGTGGGCTTCGGCATGGTTCTTCTCCTGTGTGTCTGCCCCGGCCGTATCAGGTACCGGAGTCAGTATCCGAGCGGGCGGTCGCCCGTCGAAGATCCGAGCAGGCCCCGAAGGGGCCCGCTCGGAAGGGGCGCGGGGAACTGCGCGACCAGCCACAACCGGCCCGCAGAAGCAGTACGGCCTCCCCGCGGAGCGCTCAGTACTGCTCGGTCTCCACGAAGCCCGCGTCCGCGTCGTCGTCGGCACCGAAGGCGTCGGCGGCGGCGGTCGGGTCGAATCCGGGCGGGCTGTCCTTGAGGGCCAGGCCCATGCCGGCCAGCTTCGCCTTGACCTCGTCGATGGACTTCGCACCGAAGTTGCGGATGTCCAGGAGGTCGGCCTCGGAGCGCGCCACGAGCTCACCCACGGAGTGGATGCCCTCACGCTTGAGGCAGTTGTAGGAGCGGACCGTGAGCTCCAGCTCCTCGATCGGCAGCGCCAGGTCGGCGGCCAGGGCGGCGTCCGTCGGGGACGGGCCCATGTCGATGCCCTCGGCGTCGATGTTCAGCTCGCGGGCGAGACCGAACAGCTCGACCAGGGTCTTTCCGGCCGACGCCATGGCGTCACGCGGCCGCATGGCCTGCTTCGTCTCGACGTCGACGATCAGCTTGTCGAAGTCGGTGCGCTGCTCGACACGGGTCGCCTCGACCTTGTACGTGACCTTGAGCACCGGCGAGTAGATGGAGTCGACCGGGATACGGCCGATCTCCTGGCCCACCTGCTTGTTCTGCACGGCCGAGACGTAACCGCGGCCACGCTCGACCGTCAGCTCCATCTCCAGCTTGCCCTTGCCGTTGAGCGTGGCGAGGACCAGGTCGGGGTTGTGCACCTCGACACCGGCCGGGGGCGCGATGTCGGCGGCGGTGACCAGACCCGGGCCCTGCTTGCGCAGGTACATCACGACCGGCTCGTCGTGCTCCGAGGAGACGACCAGCTGCTTGATGTTGAGGATCAGGTCGGTGACGTCCTCCTTGACGCCCGGCACGGTGGTGAACTCGTGCAGGACACCGTCGATGCGGATGCTGGTGACAGCAGCGCCGGGGATCGACGACAGGAGGGTGCGACGCAGGGAGTTGCCGAGGGTGTAGCCGAAGCCCGGCTCCAGCGGCTCGATCACGAACCGGGAGCGGAACTCGTCGACGACCTCTTCGGTCAACGAGGGACGCTGAGCGATCAGCATGTTGTGGATCCTTCAGTTGCGGGCGCCCGCTATTTGACGCCCTGCTGGTACTGCAAGGGTACGGGCGATACGGCCCTTTTACGGAGCCGTACCGCCCGGAAACCTCAGGCCCGAAGGCGTCGCGTCAGACGCGGCGGCGCTTCGGCGGACGGCAGCCGTTGTGCGGGGTCGGGGTGACGTCCTGGATGGAGCCGACCTCGAGGCCCGTGGCCTGCAGGGAACGGATCGCGGTCTCACGACCGGAACCCGGGCCCTTCACGAACACGTCGACCTTGCGCATGCCGTGCTCCTGGGCGCGGCGGGCAGCCGACTCGGCGGCCATCTGCGCGGCGAACGGCGTGGACTTCCGGGAGCCCTTGAAGCCGACGTGGCCGGCGGAGGCCCAGGAGATCACGTTGCCGGACGGGTCCGTGATGGAGACGATCGTGTTGTTGAACGTGCTCTTGATGTGCGCGTGGCCGTGAGCGACGTTCTTCTTTTCCTTGCGGCGCACCTTCTTGGCAGCGCCCTGACGACCCTTGGGGGGCATCTAGTAACTCCTACGGGGAGGTGGTCGGTCCTACAGCGAAGACCGCTGATGAAGCGTTGTCCGCTGAGGACTACTTCTTGCCCGGCTTCTTCTTGCCGGCGATGGCGCGACGCGGGCCCTTGCGGGTGCGGGCGTTGGTGCTGGTGCGCTGACCGCGGACGGGCAGGCCGCGGCGGTGACGCAGACCCTGGTAGCAGCCGATCTCGACCTTGCGGCGGATGTCGGCCTGGATCTCGCGACGGAGGTCACCCTCGGTCTTGATGTTGTTGTCGACGTACTCACGAATCGCGACCAGCTGCTCTTCAGTCAGGTCACGGACGCGGGTGTTCGGGTCGATGCCGGTCTCGGCCAGCGTCAGCTGGGAGAGCGTACGGCCGATGCCGAACACGTAGGTGAGGGCGACTTCCACACGCTTTTCGCGCGGGATGTCAACACCGGAAACGCGTGCCACTTCAATGGCTCCTGGTGATCTTCGGAGGTCTTCCGCAGGACCGGATCCCGGCCGCCGGCCTCTTCACGCTGCTCAAAAGATGCAGCCAAAGAGTAGGTACGACCTGGGTCCCCGGCCTCCGAACCGGGGGTGTCGAGCCGTGTTTGGCTCGGGCCCTGCGTATGAACAAATTCAGCTTGCGTCGCGCGAATCTCTGCGATGGGTGCAGAGGGATCGGTCGTGCGTCAGCCCTGGCGCTGCTTGTGGCGCGGGTTCTCGCAAATGACCATGACCCGACCGTGACGGCGGATCACCCTGCACTTGTCGCAGATCTTCTTGACGCTCGGCTTGACCTTCATGGGATTGAGGTTCTCCGGGTCAGTTGCCGGCAGCCCCGCTCACACGGGACCTGGGCAAGATCTACTTGTATCGGTAGACGATCCGGCCACGCGTCAGGTCGTACGGAGACAACTCCACCACGACCCGGTCGTCAGGGAGAATGCGGATGTAGTGCATACGCATCTTGCCGCTGATGTGTGCCAGGACCTGGTGGCCGTTCTGGAGCTCGACCTTGAACATCGCGTTCGGAAGAGACTCGACGACAGTGCCCTCGATCTCGATGGCACCTTGCTTCTTGGCCACGCTTCGCCCTTCGAATCGACTACCTTGATCGACTCCCGCACTTTCCCTCTCGGGCGCATGCGGACATGCGGGTGCACGAGAGCCGACGAGTCAGTCTACGTCAGCGCACCCGGAAAGACGAATCGAGAGATCCTGCCCCAGAGGACAGATCGTTAAGCGCACCCGGAAGGGGCGCGGGGAACTGCGCGAGCGACCCCCACGGCCCGCGCTGTCGAAAAAGTGCTCAGCCCAGGGGATCCGGCGCAGCCGAGATCCCGTGCTCGGCCAGCTTCGCCCGGCCCCCGTCGGGAGACGTCAGCACCAACGGACCCTCCTCGGTCAGCGCGACCGAGTGCTCCCAGTGCGAGGACCAGGTCCCGTCGGTCGTGATGACCGTCCAGTCGTCCTCCAGCACCTCGGTCCGCGGCGTCCCCAGCGACACCATCGGCTCGATGGCCAGGCAGAACCCGGGGACCAGCTTCGGCCCCTTCCCCCGCCGCCGGTCGACGTAGTTCAGCAGGTGCGGGTCCATGTGCATCTCGGTGCCGATGCCGTGGCCGCCGTAGTCCTCGATGATCCCGTACCGACCGCCGCCGGGCTTCGGC
This sequence comes from Streptomyces sp. NPDC001220, assembly GCF_053597895.1. Classification (NCBI taxonomy): domain Bacteria; kingdom Bacillati; phylum Actinomycetota; class Actinomycetes; order Kitasatosporales; family Streptomycetaceae; genus Streptomyces; species Streptomyces sp. NPDC001220. The sequence goes on along the minus strand of NZ_JBSFJE010000001.1, from coordinate 284,119 downwards.
TGCCGGCGGATGTACGTCTCGATCGCCCGGGAGACGTCGACCAGCCGGCTGCCCTGCTTCATCGCCGCGATGCCGGCCCACATCGACTCCTCCGTCACCCGGGAGAGTTCGATCAGCTCCGGAGCGTGACCGGAGCCCACGAAGGCCGTGTAGGCCGCGTCACCGTGCCAGCCGTCGACGATCGCACCGCAGTCGATGGAGATGATGTCGCCGTCCTTGAGGACGACGTCGTCGGCGGGGATGCCGTGGACGACCACGTCGTTGACGGACGTGCAGATGGTGGCCGGGAAGCCGCCGTACCCGAGGAAGTTCGACCTGGCGCCGTGCTCGGCGAGGACCTTGCGGGCCACCTCGTCCAGGTCCTTGGTGCTGGCACCGGGGACCGCCACTTCGCGGGTGGCCGCGTGGATCGCCGCTACGACCAGGCCCGCCGCCCGCATCTTGGCGATCTGCTCGGGGGTCTTGATCTGCACCATGGGGGGCCTGCGCTCTCCGTCACTCGCGTCAACGTCATCCGGATACCTGTACAACAGTACGGCCGCGGCACCCGAGGGGGCACCGCGGCCGAAACCGCCGCAGAACTACTTCTTGTCGTCCTCGTCCCACCCGAGCGCTTCCAGCGCCCGCCGGGTGATCTCGTCCACCGGGCCCAGCGAGGAGATCGTGCGGACCAGGCCCTGCGACTTGTAGTAGTCGATGATGGGCTCGGTCTGCGTGTGGTAGACCTCCAGCCGCGTACGGACGGTGTCCTCGGAGTCGTCGTCGCGCTGGTAGAGCTCGCCGCCGCAGATGTCGCAGACACCCTCGACCTTCGGCGGGGTGTACGTGACGTGGAAGACGTGGGCGGAGTCGTTGCGGCAGATGCGGCGGCCCGCGATCCGCTTGACGACCTCGTCCTCGGAGACCTCCAGGTCGAGTACGGCGTCGAGCTTGATGCCCTCGCTCTTCAGCAGCTCGTCGAGAGCCTCGGCCTGCGAGACGTTGCGCGGGAACCCGTCCAGCAGGAAACCGCCGGTCGCGTCCGGCTGCTCCATGCGGTCCTTGGCCATGGCGATGGTGACCTCGTCCGGGACGAGGTTGCCGGCGTCCATGTAGGACTTCGCGAGTTTCCCGAGATCCGTCTGCTGGCTGATGTTGGCCCGGAAGAGGTCGCCCGTGGAGATGTGCGGGATCTTCAGCTTCTCGGCGAGGCGAACGGCTTGCGTTCCCTTACCGGCACCAGGCGGCCCGACGAGGACGATTCGCATCAGCGGAGGAACCCTTCGTAATTGCGCTGCTGAAGCTGGCTCTCGATCTGCTTCACCGTCTCCAGTCCCACACCCACGATGATGAGGATGCTGGTACCACCGAACGGGAAGTTGTTGCTTGCCCCAAAGCCAACCAACGCCATCGTCGGTACGAGAGCGATCAGCCCCAGATACAGCGAACCCGGCCAGGTGATCCGGTTGAGCACGTACGAGAGGTACTCAGCGGTCGGTCGGCCAGCCCGGATGCCCGGGATGAAGCCACCATACTTCTTCATGTTGTCGGCTACTTCTTCGGGGTTGAAGGAGATAGCGACGTAGAAGAACGCGAAGAAAACGATGAGCAAGAAGTACGAAACGATGTAAACCGGGTGGTCGCCCTTGGTGAGGTTCGTGCTGATCCACTGCTTCCAGCCCGAGTTGCCGCCGGCGAACTGCGCCACGAGTGCCGGAATGTAGAGCAGCGACGAGGCGAAGATGACCGGGATCACACCGGCCTGGTTCACCTTGAGCGGGATGTACGTCGACGTACCGCCGTAGGACCGGCGGCCGATCATGCGCTTCGCGTACTGGACCGGGATCCGGCGCTGGGCCTGCTCGACGAAGACCACCAGGGCGACCATGACCAGGCCGACCGCGATGACGCTGCCGAACTCGATCCAGCCGCCGGCCAGGGTGCCCTGCTTCTTGATGGCCCACAGCGCGGACGGGAAGGTCGCGGCGATCGAGATGAACATCAGGATCGACATACCGTTGCCGATGCCGCGGTCGGTGATCAGCTCACCGAGCCACATGACGACGGCCGTACCGGCGGTCATGCAGATCACCATCGTGATGGTGGTGAAGATCGCCTGGTCCGGCACGATGCTGGAGGCGACCGTGCAGCCGTTGAAGAGCGCGCCGCTGCGGGCGGTGGCGACCAGGCCGGTGCCCTGCAGGATGGCCAGTGCCACCGTCAGGTAACGGGTGTACTGGGTGATCTTCGTCGTGCCCGCCTGGCCCTCCTTCTTCAGGGCTTCCAGGCGCGGGATGACCACGGTCAGCAGCTGCAGAATGATGCTGGCGGTGATGTACGGCATGATGCCGAGCGCGAAGATCGTGATCTGGAGCAGCGCACCACCGCTGAACATGTTGACGAGACCGAACAGGCCCTGGTTGCCGGAGGCCTCGTTCACACACGTCTGAACGGCTTTGTAGTTGACGCCGGGGATCGGGATATGGGTGCCGACCCGGTAGACCACGATGATGGCCAGCGTGAAGAGCAGTTTCTTGCGCAGGTCGGGCGTCCTGAACGCCCGGGCGAACGCGGTGAGCACGGTGCCTCCTGCGACCCCCGCGTGTGCGCGCGTGAGGTGGATGACTAAGGGTTTGATGGCCTGTGGAACGAGATTACGGCATGCCAAGACGGCGCTGGATACCAGCGGCCCAGCCTACCCATAGAGAGGTCCCTGCGGGACACCGTTCCGCATGGCTCTTCCGGAGCAATGTCTCGAACACGTGCGCCGTCGGGCCGCTTTCGGCCCCCGCACCGCGAGTTCGGCCGCCGAGTCCGCCACGGCCGGCCGCCCGACGTCCACGTCGGTCCGCGTCGCCTCCTGTCGTGCGGCAGGGGGCCGCACTGCTGGTGAGGCAGGGGGTCACGCGGCCTCTGCCGCCATCCCCGAGCCGGATCCCGGGCCGGACGACGTCCCGGGCGCCCCACGGCCCAGCCGCCCGTGCACGGCGTCTCCACCGCGCCTGCGCGCTCTCGGCCACCGCCACCCTTCCGGCTCGGATTTCGGCGGACAGGTCGTGACCGTCACCCGTGTGGCGGGAAACAGGGGCGGCGGAACGCGCGGAATGGCCACGGGACCGTGAAAGACGCCCCTGGCGCGGTGAAGAAATGAGAACGGCCGGGGACGCCCTCTTGCGAGGGCCGTCCCCGGCCGTTTTCGCTGACCTGGGTCAGGTGTCTACCGGGCTCAGACGAGCTCGGTGACGGTGCCGCCGGCGGCGGTGATCTTCTCCTTGGCGGACCCGGAGACGGCGTCGACCGTCACCTGGAGCGCCACGGAGACCTCACCCTGGCCGAGCACCTTGACGAGGCTGTTCTTGCGAACGGCACCCTTGGCGACGAGCCCCTCGACGGTGACCTCGCCACCCTCCGGGTACAGCGCGGCCAGCTTGTCGAGGTTCACGACCTGGAACTCGGTCTTGAACGGGTTCTTGAAGCCCTTCAGCTTCGGAAGACGCATGTGGAGGGGCATCTGGCCACCCTCGAAGCGCTCCGGAACCTGGTAACGGGCCTTCGTACCCTTGGTACCACGACCAGCCGTCTTACCCTTCGACGCCTCACCACGACCCACACGGGTCTTGGCGGTCTTGGCGCCCGGGGCGGGACGGAGGTTGTGGATCTTGAGCGGGTTGTTCTCCGCCATGATCAGTCGACCTCCTCGACCGACACGAGGTGGCGGACGGTGTGCACCATGCCGCGGAACTCGGGGCGGTCCTCCTTGACGACCTGCGTGTTGATGCCCTTGAGACCAAGGGAACGCAGGGTGTCACGGTGGTTCTGCTTGCTGCCGATGTAGGACTTGACCTGCGTAATCTTGAGCTGCGCCATGATTACGCACCCGCCCCGGCACGTGCACGGAGAAGAGCCGCGGGGGCGACGTCCTCGAGGGGCAGACCACGGCGGGCCGCGATCTCCTCGGGACGCTGCAGGCCCTTGAGGGCCGCCACGGTCGCGTGCACGATGTTGATCGCGTTGTCGGAGCCCAGGGACTTCGACAGGATGTCGTGAACGCCGGCGCACTCGAGCACGGCACGCACCGGGCCACCGGCGATAACACCGGTACCGGGGGAAGCCGGCTTGAGCAGGACGACGCCCGCGGCCTTCTCACCCTGGATCGGGTGCGGGATGGTGCCCTGGATACGGGGGACCTTGAAGAAGTGCTTCTTGGCCTCCTCCACACCCTTGGCGATGGCGGCCGGCACCTCCTTGGCCTTGCCGTAACCGACACCCACGGTGCCGTCACCGTCGCCCACCACGACCAGCGCGGTGAAGCTGAAGCGACGACCACCCTTCACAACCTTGGCGACGCGGTTGATCGCGACAACGCGCTCAACGTACGCGGTCTTCTCGGCGGCAGCAGCGCCGCCGTCACGGCCCTTCCGGTCCCGCCGCTCGCCGCCACCGGCACCGCCACCGCGGCGCTGGGGTCCAGCCATTGGATTACCTCTCTCTTTCCGCTAGCTACAAGCGGCTCAGAACTTGAGCCCGGCTTCGCGGGCGGCGTCCGCCAGGGCGGCGATGCGCCCGGCGTACTGGTTGCCACCACGGTCGAACACCACGGCCTCGACACCGGCGGCCTTGGCACGCTCGGCGACCAGGGCGCCGACCTGCTTGGCCTGCGCGGACTTGTCACCCTCGCCACCGCGGACCGAGGTGTCCAGCGTGGACGCCGACGCCAGGGTGTGACCCTTGATGTCGTCGATCACCTGGGCCACGATGTGGCGGTTCGAGCGGGTAACTACCAGACGGGGACGCTCCGCCGTACCGGAAATGTTCTTACGGATCCGGATGTGGCGGCGCTTGATCGCGGCGCGCTTGTAGGCGTCGCCCTTGAGGATCTTCTGTCCGTATGCCATGGCTTACTTACCCGCCTTTCCGACCTTGCGGCGGATGACTTCGCCCTCGTACTTGACGCCCTTGGCCTTGTACGGGTCGGGCTTGCGCAGCTTGCGGATGTTGGCCGCAACCTCGCCGACCTTCTGCTTGTCGATGCCCTCGACCTGGAAGCGGGTCGGGTTCTCCACCTTGAAGGAGATGCCCTCGGGGGCCTCGACCAGGATCGGGTGGCTGTAACCGAGCGCGAACTCGAGGTTCGCACCCTTGGCGGTCACGCGGTAACCGACACCACTGATTTCGAGCTTCTTCACGTAACCCTGGGTCACGCCGGTGATCATGTTCGCCACCAGCGTGCGGGACAGGCCGTGCAAGGCCTTGCTCTGACGCTCGTCGTTGGGGCGGGTCACCGCGAGAGTGCCGTCCTCGCCCTTGGCGATGTCGATCGGAGCCACGATGGTGTGGGTCAGCTCGCCCTTGGGGCCCTTGACCTTCACCGTGCGACCGTCGATGGTGACGTCCACGCCGGCGGGAACCGCGATGGGGAGCTTGCCGATACGCGACATAGCTGTTTCCTCCGTTCCCTTCTGCTACCAGACGTAGGCGAGGACTTCCCCGCCTACGCCCTTCTTGCCGGCCTGCTTGTCGGTGAGGAGCCCGTGCGACGTGGAGATGATCGCCACGCCGAGGCCGCCCAGCACCTTGGGCAGGGAGGTGGACTTCGCGTACACCCGGAGACCGGGCTTGGAGATCCGCTTGATGCCCGCGATGGAGCGCTCACGGTTGGGACCGAACTTCAGGTCCAGGACGAGGTTCTTGCCGACCTCGGCGTCCTCGACCTTCCAGCCCGTGATGAAGCCCTCCTGCTGGAGGATCTCCGCGATGTGAGACTTGATCTTGGACGCCGGCATCGTCACGGAGTCGTGGTACGCCGAGTTCGCGTTCCGCAGACGCGTCAGCATGTCTGCGATCGGATCAGTCATGGTCATGAATTGGCCTGTGGCCTCTCTCGCCGGGGTTTCCTGGTGCGCCATCCCTCTCCCCGATCCGAGACGGGGCGGGTGCGGCGCGGTGGACCTACGGCGTAGTAAGTCGTACGGGCGACTGTCAGGCGCCCAACCCTCCAAGCCTAAGCCATGAAGGGGTGGGCGCCTGACACGCCCATTGCTTACCGAGAGCCTCCGGAATCCCTAAAAGGGGGATTACCAGGAGCTCTTGGTCACGCCCGGCAGCTCGCCACGGTGAGCCATCTCACGAAGGCACACGCGGCACAGGCCGAACTTGCGGTACACGGAGTGCGGGCGGCCACAGCGCTGGCAGCGGGTGTAGCCACGCACACCGAACTTCGGCTTGCGAGCAGCCTTGGCAATCAGAGCCTTCTTCGCCATCTCGCTCACGCCTCCTTGAAGGGGAAGCCGAGGTGACGAAGGAGCGCGCGGCCCTCAGCGTCGTTGGTCGCCGTGGTCACCACGGTGATGTCCATACCCCGGGTGCGGTCGATCTTGTCCTGGTCGATCTCGTGGAACATGACCTGCTCCGTGAGACCGAAGGTGTAGTTGCCACGGCCGTCGAACTGCTTGGGGGACAGACCACGGAAGTCGCGGATGCGCGGCAGCGCGAGCGACAGGGTGCGGTCCAGGAACTCCCACATGCGGTCGCCACGGAGCGTGACGTGGGCACCGATCGGCTGACCCTCACGCAGCTTGAACTGCGCGATGGACTTGCGGGCCTTGGTGACGGCCGGCTTCTGACCGGTGATGGTGGTCAGGTCGCGGATCGCGCCCTCGATCAGCTTCGAGTCACGGGCGGCGTCGCCGACACCCATGTTGACCACGATCTTGACGAGGCCGGGGATCTGCATGACGTTCTCGTACTTGAACTCGTCACGCAGCTTGCCCGCGATCTCCTCGCGGTACTTCAGCTTCAGACGCGGAGCAGTGGTGGTAGCCATCAGATGTCCTCACCCGTCCGCTTGGCAACGCGGATCTTGTTGCCTTCGTCGTCGAAGCGGTAACCGACACGCGTGACAACCTTGTTGCCGTCCTTCTCAACGACCAGCTGGACGTTGGAGACGTGGACGGGCGCCTCGGTCGTGACGATGCCGCCGGCCTGCGAACCGCGAGCGGTCGGACCGGCCTTGGTGTGCTTCTTGACCCGGTTGACACCCTCGACCAGGACGCGGTCCTCGCGGGGGTAGGCCGCGATGACCTTGCCCTGCTTGCCCTTGTCCTTACCGGTGATGACCTGGACCAGGTCGCCCTTCTTGATCTTCATGCTTACAGCACCTCCGGAGCCAGCGAGATGATCTTCATGAACTTCTTCTCGCGCAGCTCACGGCCGACCGGGCCGAAGATACGGGTGCCACGAGGGTCGCCGTCGTTCTTCAGAATGACGGCGGCGTTCTCGTCGAAGCGGATGTACGAGCCGTCCGGACGGCGGCGCTCCTTGACGGTGCGAACGATGACCGCCTTGATGACGTCACCCTTCTTCACGTTGCCGCCGGGGATCGCGTCCTTGACGGTGGCGACGATGACGTCACCGATGCCCGCGTAGCGGCGACCGGAGCCACCGAGCACACGGATGCAAAGGATTTCCTTCGCCCCCGTGTTGTCGGCGACGCGCAGTCGCGACTCCTGCTGGATCACGTCTATCTCCTGTGTGTCTGCCGGTTCCCCGGGGGCCGTTCAGAGGAACGGCCCCCGGAGCCTGGCGGAACTGTCCTGCGAGGGGTGCCCCGCAGGAACGTACATGTTGGAATTCCCTTGCGGGAATTACCTACTTGGCCTTCTCGAGGATCTCGACGACGCGCCAGCGCTTCGTCGCGGACAGCGGCCGGGTCTCCATGAGGAGGACACGGTCGCCGACGCCCGCGGCGTTCTGCTCGTCGTGCGCCTTGAGCTTGTTGGTACGGCGGATGACCTTGCCGTACAGCGCGTGCTTGACGCGGTCCTCGACGGCGACGACGACGGTCTTGTCCATCTTGTCGCTGACGACGAGACCCTCACGGGTCTTGCGGAAGCTGCCGCGCGCCTCGGTGTTCTGCTCAGTCACGTTGCTCTCGCTCATCAGGCGCTCTCCACCGTCTCGATGCCCAGCTCGCGCTCACGCATCAGGGTGTAGATCCGCGCGATGTCCTTACGGACGGCCTTGAGCCGACCGTGGTTCTCGAGCTGACCCGTCGCCGCCTGGAAGCGGAGGTTGAACAGCTCTTCCTTGGCCTCGCGGAGCTTGTTCAGCAGCTCCTCGTTGCCCAGCTCGCGCAGCTCGGACGCCTTGGTACCGGCCGACATCACGCTTCACCTGCCTCGCGCTTGACGATCCGGCACTTCATCGGCAGCTTGTGGGCTGCGCGAGTCAGGGCCTCACGGGCGATCTTCTCGTTGGGGTAGGACAGCTCGAACATGACCCGGCCCGGGTGCACGTTCGCGATCCACCACTCCGGAGAACCCTTACCGGAACCCATGCGGGTCTCGGCAGGCTTCTTCGTGAGCGGGCGGTCCGGGTAGATGTTGATCCAGACCTTGCCGCCACGCTTGATGTGGCGGGTCATCGCGATACGAGCCGCCTCGATCTGGCGGTTGGTCACGTACGCCGGCGTGAGGGCCTGGATGCCGTACTCGCCGAACGCGACCGTGGTACCGCCCTTGGCCTCACCACGACGCTTCGGGTGGTGCTGCTTGCGGTGCTTGACCCTACGGGGGATCAGCATGTCGGTCAGGCCTCCGTTCCGGTGCTCTCAGCAGCCGGAGCGGCAGCGGCCTCGGCCTGGGGGGCCTCGGCAGCGGGAGCCTGCTGCGGCTTGCGACCGCGCCGCTCGCCACCACGGCCACCACGGGCCGGGCGGTCACCAGCGCCACCGCCACGGGCCGGGCGGTTGCCGGCGCGGGCTGCGGCGTTCTCGGCGCGGACCTCGGCGATGTTCTTGACGTCGCCCTTGTAGATCCAGACCTTCACACCGATGCGGCCGAAGGTCGTCTTGGCCTCGAAGAAGCCGTAGTCCACGTTCGCGCGGAGCGTGTGCAGGGGCACACGGCCCTCGCGGTAGAACTCCGAGCGGGACATCTCGGCGCCGCCGAGGCGGCCACCGCACTGGATCTTGATGCCCTTGGCGCCGGCCTTCATGGCGGACTGCATGCTCTTGCGCATGGCCCGACGGAAGGAGACGCGGGAGGAGAGCTGCTCGGCGACGGCCTGGGCCACCAGCTGAGCGTCCGTCTCCGGGTTCTTGACCTCGAGGATGTTCAGCTGGACCTGCTTGCCGGTCAGCTTCTCCAGGTCACCGCGGATGCGGTCGGCCTCGGCGCCGCGGCGGCCGATGACGATGCCCGGACGCGCGGTGTGGATGTCCACGCGGACACGGTCACGGGTGCGCTCGATCTCAACCTTCGAGATACCGGCGCGCTCCATGCCGGACGTCATCATCCGACGGATGGCGACGTCTTCCTTGACGTAGTCCTTGTACAGCTTGTCGGCGTACCACCGGGACTTGAAGTCCGTGGTGACACCGAGCCGGAACCCATGCGGGTTAACCTTCTGGCCCATTACCGGGTTCCTTCCTTGCTGCTGACGACCACGGTGATGTGGCTGGTCCGCTTGCGGATCCGGTAGGCACGGCCCTGAGCACGCGGACGGAACCGCTTCAGGGTCGGACCCTCGTCGACGTACGCCTCGGAGATGAAGAGGCTGTCGGCGTCGGTGTGGTCGTAGTTGTGCGCGGCGTTGGCGATGGCGCTGTCGAGCACCTTGCCGACCGGCACGGAGGCTGCCTGCGGAGCGAATCGCAGAACAGCCTGAGCCTCCGTGGCGTCCATGCCACGGATAAGGTCCACCACGCGGCGGGCCTTCATGGGCGTAACGCGGATGTACCGCGCCTGGGCCCTGGCTTCCATGGTTGTCCCTCTCAGTTACTTACGTGTCTGAATGCGATCCGCTACTAGCGGCGCTTCGACTTCCGGTCGTCCTTGACGTGGCCCCGGAAGGTGCGGGTCGGCGAGAACTCGCCGAGCTTGTGGCCGACCATCGACTCGGTGACGAACACCGGGATGTGGGTCTTGCCGTTGTGCACCGCGAGGGTGTGACCCAGCATGGCCGGGACGATCATCGAGCGGCGGGACCAGGTCTTGATGACGTTCTTGGTGCCGGCTTCGTTCTGGGCGTCCACCTTCTTGATCAGGTGGTCGTCGACGAAGGGCCCCTTCTTCAAGCTACGAGGCATCTCAACCAGTCCTTAACGCTTCTTGTTCGTCTTGCGGCGGCGGACGATGTACTTGTTCGACGCCTTCTTGGGCGAACGAGTACGACCTTCCTTCTTGCCCCACGGGGAGACGGGGTGACGACCACCGGACGTCCGGCCCTCACCACCACCGTGCGGGTGGTCGACCGGGTTCATGACGACACCACGGACGGTCGGGCGAACGCCCAGCCACCGCTTGCGGCCGGCCTTGCCCCAGTTGATGTTCGACTGCTCGGCGTTGCCGACCTCACCGACGGTGGCGCGGCAGCGCGCGTCCACCATGCGGATCTCGCCGGACGGCATACGGAGGGTCGCCATGGCGCCCTCACGGGCGAGCAGCTGCACCGAGGCACCCGCGGAACGGGCGAACTTGGCGCCACCACCGGGACGGAGCTCGATCGCGTGGATCGTGGTACCGACCGGGATGTTGCGGAGGGCCAGGTTGTTGCCCGGCTTGATGTCGGCCCCGGGACCGTTCTCCACGGTGTCGCCCTGCTGCAGGTTGCGCGGGGCGAGGATGTAGCGCTTCTCGCCGTCCGCGTAGTGCAGCAGCGCGATGCGCGCGGTGCGGTTGGGGTCGTACTCGATGTGCGCGACCTTCGCCGGCACGCCGTCCTTGTCGTGACGACGGAAGTCGATCACTCGGAAGGCGCGCTTGTGTCCGCCACCCTGGTGGCGAACGGTCACACGACCGGCGTTGTTACGGCCGCCCTTGCTGTGCAGCGGGCGGACCAGCGACTTCTCCGGCGTGGACCGCGTGACCTCGACGAAGTCGGCGACGCTGGCGCCACGACGGCCCGGCGTAGTCGGCTTGTACTTGCGGATTCCCATTTCTCAGTCCTCGTCCGATATCGGACGATCCGACCCGCTTACGCGGTCGGACCGCCGAAGATGTCGATACGGTCGCCCTCGGCGAGGGTCACGATCGCGCGCTTGGAGCCCGCGCGCTGACCGAAACCGGTCTTGGTGCGCTTGCGCTTGCCCTGGCGGTTGAGGGTGTTGACCCCGGTGACCTTGACGTCGAAGACCGCCTGGACGGCCTGCTTGATCTGGGTCTTGTTGGCGCCCGGGGCGACGATGAACGTGTACTTGCCCTCGTCCAGAAGCGCGTAGCTCTTCTCCGAGACGACCGGCTTGAGCAGCACGTCACGGTGGTCCGTGAAGGACTTGCTCAGCGGGGTCTCGACGGTGTTCTTGCCCTCGGCGGCGTGACGGCGCGCCTTGGCGACGCGCGCGGCCTTGGCGGCCTTGGCAGCCTTCGAGGCGATGCTCGGGTGACGGGTAGCCATCAGACCTCGGTCCCTTCGGTGTCGTTGGCCTTCGGGCCGGCGACGAAGGACTCGAGAGCGGCCTGGGTGAAGACCACGTCGTCCGAGACGATCACGTCGTACGTGTTCAGCTGGCCCGGCTCCAGGATGTGGACCTGGGGCAGGTTGCGGGCGGACAGCCACGCGGCCTCGTCGGCGCGGTCGACGACCAGGAGCAGGTTCTTGCGCTCCGAGATCTTGCCGAACAGCGTGCGAGCGGCCTTGGTGCTGGGGTTCTCGCCCTCGACCACGCCGGAGACGACGTGGATGCGGTTGTGGCGCGCCCGGTCGGTGAGGGCGTGACGCAGAGCGGCAGCCTTCATCTTCTTGGGGGTGCGCTGCGAGTAGTCACGCGGCTGCGGGCCGTGGACGACGCCACCGCCGGCGAACTGCGGGGCGCGGGTCGAGCCCTGACGGGCGCGGCCGGTGCCCTTCTGGCGGTACGGCTTCTTGCCGCCACCACGGACCTCGCCACGGGTCTTCGTCTTGTGCGTGCCCTGACGGGCGGCCGCGTTCTGCGCGACGACGACCTGGTGGATCAGCGGGATGCTGACCTTCTCCACGCCGAAGATCTCCGCGGGGAGCTCGACGCTACCGGTCTTCTCGCCGGCAGGCGAAAGGATGTCAACAGTGCTCATCGGTTACCTCAGGCCCCCTTGGCCGCGGTGCGGACCAGGACGAGGCCGCCGTTCGGACCGGGAACCGCGCCCTTGATGAGCAGCAGACCCTTCTCCGCGTCAACGGCGTGGACGGTCAGGTTCTGGGTGGTGACACGCTCGTTGCCCATGCGACCCGCCATGCGGAGGCCCTTGAACACGCGGCCCGGGGTGGCGCAGCCACCGATGGAACCGGGAGAGCGGTGCTTGCGCTGGGTGCCGTGACCGGCGCCGAGGCCCTTGAAGTTGTGACGCTTCATGACACCGGCGAAGCCCTTGCCCTTGCTCTTGCCGGTGACGTCGACCTTCACGCCGGCCTCGAAGACCTCGGCGGTGACTTCCTGACCGAGGGTGTACTCGGTGGCGTCGGCCGTCCGGATCTCGACGAGGTGACGACGGGGGGTGACGTCGGCCTTCGCGAAGTGACCCTTGAGGGGCTTGTTCACCTTGCGCGGGTCGATCTCGCCGAAGGCGAGCTGGACGGACTCGTAGCCGTCGACGTCGTTGGTGCGGACCTGGGTGACGATGTTGGGGCCGGCCTTGACGACGGTGACCGGGACGACACGGTTGTTCTCGTCCCACACCTGCGTCATGCCGAGCTTCTCGCCCAGGATGCCCTTGATCTGCTTAGCCATTCTCAGATCACCGGCCCTCAGAGCTTGATCTCGATGTCGACACCGGCCGGGAGGTCGAGTCGCATCAGAGAGTCAACGGTCTTGGGGGTCGGGTCGAGGATGTCGATCAGGCGCTTGTGCGTGCGCATCTCGAAGTGCTCGCGCGAGTCCTTGTACTTGTGCGGCGACTTGATGACGCAGTACACGTTCTTCTCAGTGGGCAGCGGCACCGGGCCCGCGACCGACGCACCAGTGCGGGTCACCGTCTCGACGATCTTCTTCGCCGAGGAGTCGATGACCTCGTGGTCGTAGGCCTTGAGCCGGATGCGGATCTTCTGTCCCGCCATGGCTACTCAGTAGTCCTGTCTCTTCTTACGCTCCGGAACCCGGCGGATTCCCTCTGCTGCCTTCGTTCTCTCCGACCCACGCGGTCGGGCGTGTCGCGCTCCCGCTGACACAGATGCCCCTTGTTCGAACATCCCTGCGGGGAATGCACACGGCCCTTCCGGAACCGCAAGCCGGGGGCGGAAGGCCCACCGGGCGCCTGGTCGGTGCCGCACTCCACTTCCCGAAAGATTCCCGTACGTCCGCCCCAGTGCTGCCGTGGTGGCAGTTAGGACGACGAGTACTGTGGGACTCGCTTCCGGTCCTCCCGGCGGGAGGCGCGCAGCATCAACACTCGACCGAGCAACTCCGACAGTCTGCCATACGGGACACGGGGCTGGCCAATCGAGCCGGAGAGAATACCCCCAGGGTGACGTAGGTCAAACACGAGGTCGATCCGCTCAGAATCCCCAGGGATCGGGATGCGGAGCGGCCGACGGCTCCGGTGACCACAGCAGGCGGGCCTCCAGGTCGTCCCCGAGGAGCTCGCCGAGCAGGTCACGCATCCAGCCGGTCCAGCACACCGCGACGGGAAACTGCGGAACCCGGAACGCCGGCAGCTCGACAGGCACCGCCTCCGGGCGGAAGACCATTTTCTTCATCTCTCCGGTGGCCTTCTTGGGCTGAGCCGACCTGCGCGTGTCCACGCAGTCCACGAGCGGCTCCACCACGTACAGGGCGTAGCCGTCCCGCTCGGGGCCCGGGGTACGGACGGGGACCAGCCGGCCGGCCTCCTCCAGCCGCTCCCGCCCGACCCGGTCGACGAGGTCTCGGCTCAGGATCGGGGCGCCCGGATAGTCGGAGGCGAAGTCGGCCTCGCGCGCCTTGGGGTCACCGGTCCACTCGGCCTCGAACGAGTTCGGCAGCGCGACCGTCGGTCCCTGGAACTGCCGGCGCTTGAGGTCGATCAACGAGTCGCCCAGGCGCAGCGTCCTCAGGTTCCTCGTGCCGGCCAGGAGGCGGTACACGGCCGAGGGGGCCGGTGCGGAGGTCGGGTCAGAGGTCATGGGGTCATCCTTATGCCGTCCAGTAGGCGGTACTCGGCACGGCGTGCGTGACACCGGCGAGCTCGCCCTCGATCTGCCGTCCGACGCTCCGCAGTTCCCGGCGCAGAACGGTACGGATGGCCCGGTCTCCGTATCCGCGCGCGACACGGTCGGCCACCACGTTGTGGAGATGGGCGTCGAGACGGCCCAGGAACCGGTCGGTGTGGGTGAAGTTGTGCGGCCTGGGGTGGCCGAGCGCGATGCCGTTGGCCGCGTCGTTGACGTCGACCTTGTACTTCGACAGCAGGGCCCGCATCCGGGGGCCGCCCGAGCGGTTGAAGCCCGAGGGGACGATGTGGGCCGCCGCCTGGCCCGGGTTGACGAGGCGGCCCTCCCTGACCATGTTCTCCCGCAGCAGTTGGGAGCACGATTTCAGTCCCAGGTAGTCCACCCAGGCGAGCGGGTTCACCACGTACCCGTGCGGCCGCGGGCCGGCCTCCGTGCCCAGCGGGTCCGGGCTGATGTACACCCCGGCGGCCGGGTCGTAGTGCCGGAAGAAGTTGTAGTGCAGGCCTGTCTCGGGGTCCTCGTACTGGCCGGGGAACCGCAGGGGGGTCCCGGTCCCCGCGGCGGCTTCGGTACGGGTGAGCCCCCAGAGCGTGGCCTGTGCCCGCCAGGCGGTTTCCCCGTCGTGGTCCACCAGCTCGGTCGGAGTGCCGACCACGTCCGTGACGATGGCGTAGAAGCGCCGGTCGACCTCGTCCTGGGAAAGCGCGTCCGGCCTGCGGTGTTCCGACTGGGTGAGGGGCGTCATGTCGTCGCGCTCCCAGGTGAGCGTCGTCTCGTCGTCGGGCGTCCGGGTGGTCTGTTCCACCAGGTGCGGGCCGTCCCACACGAAGCGGGTCTCCTCCACCGGGGTCTCCCCGTCCGGTCCCAGCCGGAGTTTCGCGACCCGTCGGCCGAGCGCGTCGTACAGGTAGCGCCAGCGGGTGCCGTCCGGTGTGGTGCACGCGACGAGCCGGTCCTCGGCGTCCCAGTCGTAACGCCACAGGTCGGGTTTGCGGGACAGGCGGGTCCTGCGTCGCAGGACGACTCTGCCGGCGGCGTCGTACTCGTAGCGGAGGGCGCCGGCCCGGACAACCCGGCCGCCCGCGTGGACCCGGTCGCCACGGGCCTCCGGTTCGGGCCGCGCGTCCGGCCAGTCGGCTCGTGTGATGCCGCCGATCGCGTCGTACGCGTACGCCTCGGTCCAGGTCTCGGCCCGGACCGCGGTGACCCGGCCCATCGGGTCCAGGCCGAAGGACCTCCGGCCGAGGAACCGGTCCTGGACGGCCCCGAGGTTGCCGTCGGCCGTGTACGCGTAGGACCGGTGCAGCGCCGGCTCCGCGGATCCGCGGCGTGTCAGGCTCTGCTCCGCGAGGCGGTCGCCCGAGTCCCAGCCGAAGGAGAGCACACAGTCGCTGTCGAGCCGACGCGTCGTCTCCCGGCCCGTGAGGTCGAACGCACGGGTCAGGACATGACCCTCGGTACTCAGGGCGACCCGGTTGCCGGCCAGGTCGTAGGAGTACGTCGTCACGACGCCGGCCGGTGTGGTGCGCCGCACAGGACGATGCAGAGCGTCGTACGCCGTGGTGAGTTCCCGTCCGTCCACGCCCTCGCCGACGATGTTGCCCGCGCGGTCGTAGCGCAGTGTGAGGCTGCTGACCGGTCCGGTGGCGGCGACGAGCCGCCCGGCGTCGTCGTGCCGGTAGACGGTGGCCAGGCCGTCCGCCGTCTTCTGGGTCTGGCTGCCCACGGAGTCGTAGGAGAACCCGACGGTCTGGCCCATGGCATTGGTGCGACCGACGAGTTGTCCCGCCGCGTCGTACGCGTAGCCGACGGTACGACCGTCGAAGTCGGACTCGCTCAGGAGGTTGCCGGCCGCGTCGAAGGTGTAGTCCCAGGTGCGGCCGTCGGGGTTGATGACCTGGGTGAGACGCAGTTCGCTGTCGTAGCGGAAGGCGTATCGCGAACCGTCCGGCGTGATGCGCGCGGCGAGCATGTCGAACCCGCCGTATTCGAACCGGGTGGTCCGGCCCAGCCCGTCGCTGTGGGCAGTGCGGTTGCCCTCCGCGTCGTGGCTCCAGGTCTCGCGGGCTCCGTCCGGGGTGGTCCGCGAGGTGAGACGGCCTTCGACGGTCCAGGTCTGGCGGGTCGTCCTGCCCAGCGGGTCGACGATCTCCGTGTTGTGTCCGAGGGCGTCGTAGCGCAGCAGGGTCCGCGCGCCGAGCGGATCGGTCACGCGTACGGGTTGGCCTGCCGCGTTGTTCTCGAACTCGGTCACCGCTCCCAGGGCGTCCGTCATCGAGACCACGGCCCCCGTCCGGTCGCGCGTGAAGCGGGTGGTCCCTCCGCCGGCCTCCGTCAGGGACAGGCAGTTGCCCCGCGCATCCCACTCCTGGTGGATCGCCGTGCCGTCGTAGTCCGTGATCTCGACAGGCAGACCCAGGTCGTCGTACCGGGCGGTGGAGGCGCGCCCGTCGGGCAGCCGGACGGCGACGAGTCGTCCGGCGTGATCCCAGTCCATGGTCATGGTGCGCCCCAGAGCGTCCGTGCGGGACAGCATCTGGTCCCGACCACTCCACTCGTGGCGGACGGTGTGGCCGAGCGGATTGGTCTCGGCGATCATCTGATAGACGTCGTTGAACTGGTACCGCGTGACGTTTCCGAGCGAGTCGACGGCGACCGTCCGGTACGACTCCTCGTCGTACTCGAAGGTGTAGTCGAGGATTCCGTCGATGCCGCGCACGGAGACACACCGCCCGGCGGAATCGTAGGCGTACCGGTACCACGCGCCGTTGCGGTCCTCCCAGCCCGTGACCCGGTGGTCGGCGTCGTAGGCGAGTTTCAGGGGAAGTCCGTTGGAGTCGTGGGCCCGGACGAGGTCCCCGTGCCGGTCGTACCCGTAACGGGCGAGGCTCGGCCGGTCGGGGTGGCCGGCGAGCGTCAGGTCGGTGATCCGCCCCTCCTCGCAGGTGACGTCGATGCGGTATCCACCGTGATGGACGATCTCGGCGGGCAGCCCGTCCGCGTACCGCAGCGTGATCGTGTTGTCGTTCCGGTCGCCGATCACGGACAGCGGCATCTCGTCGGCGGCTGTGCCGGGCTGCGACCGGAAGGTGAGGGTACGGCCGCTCTCGCGCTGCTCCAGTGTGAACGCGTCTCCGGCCCCGTCGTCCATGCTCAGCGGCCAGTGCGGCCCTGCGACCGGAAGGACGGGAGCGTCGGGGTCGGGCATCGGGTAGTGCAGGACCATGCCATCGGCGCAGACGAAGCGCACGCCGTCGGAGTCGAGCAGCAACCGTTGGTCGAGAGTGCTGATCCAGGTGGAGCCGAAGAGCCTGCCGGTCGCCACCCCCGTGCGGTGGCTGCGTTCCAGAAGGAGTGGCAGGGCTCCGTCGAGTGAGACATCGGTCTCGTGCATGACCATCTGTCCCGTGGCCATGTCGATCGGGTCACCGCAGGTGAAGAGCTTCTTCATCGGCCGGCCGAGTTCGCGGACGCTCCTGCCGAACCCCTTCACCCCCAGCGCCATCCCCTTGAGCCCGGTCTTCCCGAAGGTCCGTAGTCCCTTGGCGAGTTTGCCGAGGCTGGTGATGCCCTTGCCGCCGGGTATGCAGTCCAGCGCCGCGAACGCCACATCCCATAGCGAGGCTTGGCCCTTGGAGTACTTGTAGAGGGTGTCGGCGAGCACGACGAGGGCGGCGACGAGCACGATCGCGCCGAGGATCGGCCCGCCGATGATCATCGCGATGATGCCGACGACCGCGACGACGACCTTGCAGACGGTGACGATGGTGTCCCAGTTGTCCTCGAACCAGTGACCCACGTCCTGCCACCAGTGCCGGTTCGGGATCCCCGCGTCGGACGCCTCGTCGATCTTCCGCTTCGCCTCACCCGCCGCGTCGTCCCGCATCCTCCGCGCGTCCTCGGCCATCTTCTTCGCGGCGTCGAGGGCGTTCTGCGCGGTGCTGACGTCCGACTGCGCCGCGGTGTGCGCGGACTTGGCGCTCTGCACGTCCCGGGTCGCGGCCCGCACCTTCGCCTCGTCCGGCTTGTCGGCGGTGGATTTGCTGCCGGTGGGGTCGTCCTTGTACTTGTCGGCTTCCTTGCCGGCGCGAGTGACCCACGAATCGGCGGAGGACAGCCGGGACTTGGCGGAGCTGAGGTCGCTCTGTGCTTCCTTTGCCTTGGCCAGGGCCTTGTCCGCCAGGGCCTGCGCCCGTTCCAGCTTGGGCCAGTAGTCGGCGAGGGCGTCGCCGCACATCTCGTAGGACTTCTTCAGCTTCTTCAGGTTCTTCGGGACGTCCTTGAACTGCTCCTTGAACACCTCGGCCGACTTGCCCGCCCACTGCAGGAGGGTGTCCTCGCCGGCCATGCCCTTGACCAGGCGCAGGGCGTCGGAGACGTCGTCGGCGAAGGCGTGCAGCTGCGCGGCGAGAGTGCGGACACGCTGCGGGTCGCCCGGCGTCGGGTCCCGGTCGAGGTCGAGAGGATGCCAGTCCGCCGGTCGATATCCCGCCATGTCCCCGCAACCCCCGTCGCGTACGCCACGTCAACACACCTGTGCACACGCGAACTTACAAGGAACGGCCGTTCGAGGTGAAGCCCCGGCGCGGCCGTCGGCCGCCGTTCAGCGGTGGCGGGTCGCGGTACGGCACCGAGGGGGGCCGACCCGATCACCGCCGTGCCGAGATGGCCCTCGCCGCGCTCGAACGCGGCGTCCCACGCCGCTGGCTCGGCGCGCCCCGGCAGGCCTTCGCCGGTCTCTCCCCCCGCAATGGTTCAGTCCGCGAAGCGGAACGTCGACGTGATCGCGTCGAAGATGTCGAAGAAGGAGTCGGCCAGGTCCAGGACCTGGCTGCTGCCGGCGACCAGGGCGACCTTGCCCTCCTGGCCGGGGACCGGGATGAACGTCTGCATCAGGACCGCGCGAATCGTGCGGTTGAGGCTGTCCTCGGGGATCGGGATGTCCTCGATGCCGTACGTCCGGGCGGCCAGGCCCACGCCGGGGATGTCGACGGTCGTCACCTTGCGCCAGGAGTCGCCCTCCCGGTGCGCCTCCTTGGGCGCGAGCTGGGCGGCGATGGCGGCCGGGTCGTTGGAGAGCGGCGCGCCCTCCCGGGTGCGGCCGCCGACCAGCGACACCGTGACCGAACCCGTGATCGGCGTGTCACCGCCGAAGCTCTCCGCCATGCAACCGCAGTACATCGCGCCCGACTTCCACGCGTCGGCCGCGGACTTGCGCAGGAATCCGACGTACGTGTCCCGGTACTGCGCCAGCTCCGGGTACTGGGCCACGCGCTCGTTCACCATCCGCCGGATCGAGTCGTCCCGCGACTCCGGGCGTACGTCGAACTCCCACCACGACTCGGGCACCTTGATCCGGAAACCGCCGCGCTCGATGGTGAGCGTTTCTATGTAGCGGGCCATGGTGTACGTCGTCCCCGTTCCGGTGATCTCATATACGGTGCGGCAAGACTACGAGACGCGCGGACGGGGGACGGTCACGTGGGCAAAGGCAAGAGCGACCTCGCGATACCGGTGAGCGAACTGGAGGACTACGGCCGCCAGTTGCGCTCCATCAAGGAACGCCTCAACCACACCAAGAAGATGTTCGAGTCCTACCGGGACGACGTCGGCAGCGGCACGGTCTACGACGCCCTCGACGACTTCGAGTCCAACTGGCACGACGGCCGCGAGGACATCAGCAAGCAGATCGACTCGCTCGCCGACATGTCCGACACCGTCGTCCGCGAGTTCAAGAAGCTGGACGACGACCTCGCGAAGAAGGCGAAGGACGCGGTACGGCCGGAAGAGCAGCAGCAGGGTGGCGGCGGGCCGAAGGCGGAGTAGTACGCGTTCGCCGGGGGCCGGTCTTCTGACGGGTGATCGCCCGGCCGGTCAGTTCCCGGGGTCCACGTTCCAGGTCTCCGGCAGTTCGCCGCCGCGCGGGCGCGCGGGCCAGGACGTGGCGTCGGCTGCCGCCGCGGGACGCGGCCAGGGCGGACGACATCGTCCGGGGGCGGGTCGTAGGGCACTCCATCCGGATCCGGGTTTGTTAGACCGCCGTGTCGTCGGCGGGTTACCGTACGGACACGCCTTGTTGCCCACGGTCACCCGCGGAGGAACCCTGTGCCATCGCCCTGCGATCCCCAGTACGCCCCCGCCGGTGACGTGGGTGCGGCGCTCATGATGATCGACTCGCGGCTCAGGTCCATCTACGAGGGCAAGGCCGGGATCGACCCCGAACAGCAGCAGCTGATCGACCAGTTCACCGCGTCGATGGGGCCCACGGGCGTCGACGATCTGGTGGAGGGCGCGTGCACCCTCATCTACATGTACATGCAGTGGCTGCGGATGGCGTACGAGGACCACGACAGGGACGTGATCGAGTACGTGGTGCCCAGCTTCGTGGCGTCGACCCGCATGATGCGCAAGAGCGTCCGCCCCGAGGTGATCCCCACCATGACGGGCCTGCTGGTGGCCGCCGGCACCGGCCTGAGCCCCAGCCTGTGGCGCAGGCAGTACGGGGAGTGGACCAAGGACGAGATGAACGCCCTGGAGGCCACGGCCGTGCTGCTCGCGGAGCACATCAACCGGATCACCGAGGACCAGGACTTCGCCACCCGGCTGATCACCGAGGCTCTGACCCGCTCGAGCGAAGAGTGACCCACCTCAGGAGAAAGGAAAAGTGAATTCCAAGTTATTCGGAATGGCTGCCGGCTTGAATAGCCGCTCGCATCCGCCTGTGACCAGCACTTACGGAATATTTTCGGACCCTGTGACAATCCCTGGCCTTGGCTTTACCATCGCCCAATGCGCATTTCCGAGGTCGAAGCAGCCAATGCACGCATGCTGGCCCACGCACCATCGGTCCGGCCCGTGGCCACCGGCGACATCATCCGCGTGCACCGCAAGAAGTTCCCGTACCGCGGATACGTCGAGATCGACTCGCCGTACTGTCCGCCGTTCGTGATGTTCTGCGTGAACGACGATGCGGTCGCCATGGACACCCTGTGGAACGGGACGTTCGGCTACGAGCCCGGCACCCTCGCCACCTGGGCCCGGCTGGCGGCGCGGAGCGCGACGATCGCGGACGTCGGCGCCCATGTCGGCTACTTCTCGATGATCGCCGCGCACGCCAGCCCGAAGGCGAGGGTGCACTCCTTCGAGCCGGTCGACCAGATCCACTCCCGGCTGTCCGTGAACGTCCGCTCGAACGGCGTCCAGAACGTCAAACTCCACCAGGCCGGCGTCTCCAGCGAGCCCGGCTGGGCCGACATCAGTGTCCGGTTCTCCGGGAACCTGCTGTCCACCGGTTCGACCCTGGAGGGCGCCGCTCCCGACGCCCAGCTCAAGCGCATCCAGCTCGTCACGCTCGACGAGGTGTTCGCCGACACCAAGCTGGACCTCGTCAAGATCGACGTGGAGGGCCACGAGATGTCGGTGCTGCGCGGAGCCCGGCAGGTGCTGCGGCGCGACCGGCCCACGCTGGTGATGGAGGCCCTGGTCGACGCCGATCTCGACGACCTCGTCGGCCAGTTCGAACCCCTCGGCTACGACGTCCACTGGATCGCCGAGCGCGACGGTTCGCTGGTGCACTGGAAGGAACCCCGGCCGCCGCACACCCGGAACCTGCTCTTCGCACCGCGGCCCTGAGCACGGCGGCCCTGAGCACCACACCCCTGGGGCACCACACCCCTGGGGCACCACACCCCTGGGGCACCGCGGCCGTGAGCACCGCGGCCCTGAGGCTGTCCCCACCCCCGACCCACCCGTCTGCCGGATGGTCGGAGCTCCTCGGCGTCCGGCACCGTGAGGAGCGGAAACGCCAGTCGCGTGTGGGTGGAAGGACGCCATCGTGCGAAACGCCGTCGGGACCGCTGCTCTTCTCCTCGCCCTCGCGGTGCCGGCCACGGGGGCGGCACCGAACACCAGCACCGCCACCGCCACCGGCCTGTGGCGCATGGACGGGTACGGGACCGTCCTCGCCATCGACGGCCGGGGGGCGCAGGAGTACCAGACGACCGCCGTCAGCTGCCTGAAGGGGTACTTCGCCGAGGCGGCCGCGGAACCGGGGACGTACGACGTCGAGGGCGCCGTGCTCACCGTGCGGCCCGCCGCCGACGGGGAACACGCCCGGTTCGGCGCCGACGTCGCGGTGGGGCACCGGCAGCTGCGCCGGATCGGCTCCCTGCCGGCCGCCTGCACCCGCCCGCCCGCGACCGACCCCCGCACCGCCTTCGACGTCTTCTGGCAGTCGTTCGAGGAGAACTACCCCTTCTTCGCCGCCAAGGGCATCGACTGGCATGCCGTGCGCGACCACTACCGGCCACTGGTCCACAAGGACACCACCCGGGACCGGCTCTTCGACATCTTCAGCCGCATGATCACCCCGCTGCACGACGCGCACGTCCTGGTCCTGGACGGCGACCGCCACTACGGGGTGCCCCGGCCCGGCACCGTCGTCCCCACCGGGGAACTCGACGACAAGGTCAAGAAGTTCGTCGTCGACCGCGACCTCAGGACGGCGACCGGCCGGCAGGACTTCGCGGGCGGTCTCCTCACGTACGCCGACCTGAAAGAGCAGGACCTGGGCTACCTCCGGATCGCGAGCTTCGACGGATACGACCGGGGCGACGCGTCGTACACCGCCCAACTCGCCGAACTCGACCGGGCGCTCGACACCGTCCTCACCCCGGCCCGCACACGCTCACTCCACGGCCTGGTCATCGACCTCCGCGTCAACGGCGGCGGCTCCGACGCGCTCGGCATCCACATCGCCGAACGCCTCACGGACAGGTCGTACACCGCCTACTCCAAGCGTGCCCGCAACGACCCGGCCGACCCGGCCCGCCACACCCGCCCCGAGCCGATCCCCGTGCGCCCCTCCCCCAAGCCCCGCTACACCGGCCCGATCGCCCTCCTCACCGGTGGCTCCACCGTCAGCGCCGGCGAGACCTTCACCCAGGCCCTGATCGACCGCCCGGGCCGCACGGTCCGCATCGGCCGGCCGACCCAGGGCGTCTTCTCGGACATCATGGTCCGCGACCTCCCCAACGGCATGACCGTCTGGCTGCCGAACGAGGAGTACCTGACCCGGAAGGGCCGCACCTTCGACGGCACCGGGATCCCGCCGCAGATCAGCGAACCCGTCTTCACCGACGAGGAGTTCGCGAAGGGCCGGGACTCGGCATTCGACCGGGCGGTGGAGCTGTTGCGCCGTCGCAGGTCATGACCCGCCGCTCGACCGCCGTCGCTGCGCAAAGCCGGCCCGCGCGAACCGGGCACGGCTACCGGCCCAGCCGCCGGCTCTCCAGCGGGCCCAGGTAGGTGGCGGGCAGGCCGCCCGTGTCGATCAGCAGCCGCTGTACCACCACCGTGGGGTCCACCGCCCAGAACTTCAGGCGGTGGACCCCGGGGCCCACCGTGTGGCGGGTCGCCGTCCGGTTCACGTTGTCGGAGGTGTTCCGCGCCCACACCGCGTTCAGCAGGCCGTCGTCCGCGCCGGCCGTGATGTCCACCGGTACCGGTTCCGCGTCGTCGAACGACACCGCGTAGCGCAGGCCGACCGTGCCCGGCAGCGCCGGGTTGCGCGGGGACAGGTACGCCCACACCGTCACCTCACCCGCCGACAGCAGGGTCACCTCGTACTCCAGCCGGGGCCACGCCTCTCCCCAGCCCCCCGTCACCGGCCACGCCGTCATCCCGGCGCCGGTCCGGCCGATCCCCTCCAGCCGGCGCCAGCCGCCGACCGCACGGTCGTGGTGCTCCGCGTCGATCGCCACATAGCCGCCCGCCTCGACGAAGCCGCGCAGCTCCCGTGCCGACGGCTTCTCCGCGACGCACGCCACCGTCACCGACTCCCCCGCCCCGCTCACCGTCAGCGATCCCGCGGACCGGCCGGCCGGTGCCCGTGACCAGTCCACCCGCACCTCCACCCGTACCTGGTGCGTCACCCGGCCTCGCGGACGATCCACCACCAGCCAGGGCACCGAGGTCCGCACCCGGTAGTCGAAGGGGGTACGGCCGCGGTTGAACACCTCGACGTACTGCTGCGGCCGGGTCTGGTACGGGCTGAACGACGGCAGATCCGGCGAGTCCCCGTCCGGGTCCTGGCCGCCGTCCACCGACACCCCGAGCCCTGCCGCCTCCGGCACCTCGATCCGCCGTACCGCCGGGAACAGCACGTCCGGCAGGGCCACGTTGTCCTTCTCCGGCTGCTGCCAGGGCGCGTTGGCGCCGTACCGGTCCACGTCCCCGTAGTCGATGTGCGGCTGGGTCTGGAAGCCCCGCCATTTGCCGCCCGCCACAGCGGAGTTGAAGCGCTCGGCCAGGGCGAAGTCGCGCAGCAGGCCCTGTTCCGCCTGCGCCGCACGGTCGTTGGCCGCCGCTCTGCCCTCGCGCGCGTACCGCAGGTTCATGAACTCGGCCTGCCGCAGCGCGTAGAGGTTGGCGGTCGCCGTCACCTCGTACCCGACCAGTTCGAACCAGGCGTCCCGTACCACCGCCGGCAGCCGGCGCTCGATCCGCGTCGCCCTTCTCCCCAGCTCCCGCCACTCCTCGGTCACCCGCTCCAACTCGCGGTGCTCGAAGGAGAAGGGCGTCTGCTGATCGTCGTACACCACCTGGCCGCCGTCCGCGAGCGTGATCCGGCGGTTCAGCAGCTCCGGCTTGCGGCGCGCCTGCAACCGGCCGTAGGCGGCGAGCACTTCGGCGACGTCCCGGGCCGCCGCCTCGCCGAAGTTCTGGCGTGCGTAGCCCCGTTCCCAGTCACCGAGTCGGTCGATGTCCCAGCGTTCCGGATTCCAGGCGTAGTCGAGGAAGAACTGGGTCGGCAGTTCGTTGCCCTTCAGGTCGCCCACGTTGGCCACCCACAGGCCGTGGTTGCCGTAGGCGTGGGCCTGGTGGAGCTGGTCCCAGACGTTGCGGAGGTTGGCCGTGTCGACCCACTTGTAGTTGCGGCCGGCGCCGACGTAGTCGAAGTGGTAGTACAGGCCGTAGCCGCCGCTCCGGGGCTCGGCGGGGGACGGGTGCTTGCGGATGTTGCCCCAGTTGTCGTCCGTCAGGACCACGGTGACGTCGTCGGGCGCCCGCAGCCCCCGGTCCCAGTAGCGCTGGACCTCCTTGTAGAGCGTCCACACCTGGGGGGTCTCGGCGGCGGGCCGGCCCGTCACCTCCTCGATGATCCCCCGCTGCGCCGCGATGATCTCCTGCATCAGCTCGATGCCGTCGCCGTCGGGGAGGCCGGTGTCGCCGTTGCCGCGCATGCCGAGGGTGACCACGCCCTCGAAGCCCTGGTCCACCATCCGCTGGATGCCGGCCCGCCAGTACGCCCTGATCGCCGTCGGGTTGCGCAGGTACGACCACTCGCCCGTGCCCCCGTAGGGGTCGGTCCCGTCGGCCGCGTGGCGGTTCCACTCCTCGATCCCCCGCATCATGGGGGCCTCGTGAGACGTGCCCATGACAATGCCGTACTCGGCGGCCCTGCGGTGGTTCTCCGGATCGTCCTCGGCGAACGCCCGCCCCCACACCGCCGGCCAGAGGTAGTTGCCCTTCAGCCGGAGCAGCACCTCGAAGACGCGGGCGTAGAAGTCCGCGTTGAAGCCGCCCGGGTAGCCGGGGGCCTTGCCGGGGCCGAAGTGGGCCGGGGCCCAGGTCCCGAGCGCCGGGTTCTCGTCGTTGACGAAGAAGCCGCGGTACTTCACCGCCGGCGTGCCCTGGGTGTGCCGGCCAGGCACCACCCACACCCGGTCGCGGTGGACCGGCGGCACGTCGTCCCACCAGTGCCAGGGCGAGACCCCGATGCCGTAGGAGACGTCGTACGCCCCGAAGATCGTGCCGCGCGGGTCGCTGCCCGCGATGACGAAGGCCCGCTCCACGCCGGGGAGGGGACGGTCGACGACCGTCTGGAGCGAGGTCTCCCACCTGCCCCGCACGCCCGTCACGTCCAGCTTGCCGGACGCCACCAGGCCGTCGATCAGCGGGCTGCGGCCGATCGTGCCGACGAGCACCACGTGCCGGGCGATCGTCGAGCCCGGCCGGACGCCGGTCACCCGCTCGATGTCGGCCCGGAGGTCGCCCGCCACCCGTACGACTCCGGGGTGGTCCTCGGCGCTCACCACGACCGGGGCGCCGACCAGCGAGAACGCCCCGCCGGTGAAGGAGATGTACGCCCCGGGGTCCGTCACCCGCGGCCCACGGCCGGCCGCGTCAGCCCACGCGATCCCCGGCGACAGCACCGGCACCGCGGCGGCACCCAGCACGGTTCTACGGCGCACAGACATGGCGCACCCCACCCCTCCACCCGAATTTGGTCAGCGGCATGACAAATGGTGGAGTGAGGGGCTCCCGGGAGCCAGGGGTCGTACGCGCCGAATAGTTTCGGGACGCCGGTACGCCGAAAGGCCCGTACGACCGGAGTCGTACGGGCCTTTCAGATACCTACCGGGTCAGCCCTTGCGGGCCGAGATCACTTGTTGATCTTGGTGACCTGGCCGGCGCCCACCGTGCGACCACCCTCACGGATGGCGAACTTCAGGCCCTCCTCCATGGCGATGGGCTGGATCAGCTCCACCTTCATGTCGGTGTTGTCGCCCGGCATGACCATCTCGGTGCCCTCGGGGAGGGTCACGACGCCGGTCACGTCCGTGGTACGGAAGTAGAACTGCGGGCGGTAGTTGTTGAAGAACGGCGTGTGACGGCCACCCTCGTCCTTGGACAGGATGTACGCGGTCGCCTCGAACTCGGTGTGCGGCGTGACCGAACCCGGCTTGATGATGACCTGGCCGCGCTCGACGTCCTCGCGCTTGATGCCACGGAGGAGCAGACCGACGTTCTCACCGGCCTGGCCCTCGTCGAGCAGCTTGCGGAACATCTCGATGCCGGTGACCGTGGTGGTGGTCTTCTCGGTCTTGATGCCGATGATGTCGACGGTCTCGTTGACCTTGAGGACACCACGCTCGATACGACCGGTGACGACGGTGCCACGACCGGTGATCGTGAAGACGTCCTCGATCGGCATCAGGAACGGCTTGTCGACGTCACGCTCGGGCTCCGGGATGGACTCGTCGACGGCCTTCATCAGGTCGAGGACGGACTGGGTCCACTCGGCGTCGCCCTCGAGGGCCTTGAGCGCGGAGACCTTGACGACCGGCAGGTCGTCGCCCGGGAACTCGTACTCGGAGAGGAGCTCACGGACCTCGAGCTCGACGAGCTCCAGGATCTCCTCGTCGTCCACCATGTCGGCCTTGTTCAGGGCGACGACGATGTACGGCACGCCGACCTGGCGGGCCAGGAGCACGTGCTCCTTGGTCTGCGGCATCGGACCGTCGGTGGCGGCGACGACGAGGATCGCGCCGTCCATCTGCGCGGCACCGGTGATCATGTTCTTGATGTAGTCCGCGTGACCCGGGCAGTCGACGTGGGCGTAGTGACGGGTCTCCGTCTGGTACTCGACGTGCGCGATGGAGATGGTGATACCGCGCTGACGCTCCTCGGGCGCCTTGTCGATGTTGTCGAACGCGGTGGCCTCGTTCAGGTCCGGGTACGCGTCGTGCAGCACCTTGGTAATGGCGGCCGTGAGGGTCGTCTTACCGTGGTCGATGTGACCGATGGTGCCGATGTTGACGTGCGGCTTAGTCCGCTCGAACTTCGCCTTCGCCACTGGGGTCCTCCTGGGAGTGGTTCTGTACGCCTTGATTCGATCGGCGCCAGGTGATCTTTGCTGTTGGTTCCCGGGCCCCGGGCCATTCCGCCACGAATGCGGAGGAACGGCCCGTGAGGCTCCGGGGTCAAGCCTAAAGCGTCGTAGCGCGGTGCGTTACTCGCCCTTGGCCTTCGCGATGATCTCCTCGGCGACGTTCCGCGGAACCTCGGCGTAGGAGTCGAACTGCATCGAGTAGCTTGCGCGACCCGACGTCTTGCTGCGGAGGTCTCCGACGTAACCGAACATCTCCGAGAGGGGCACGAGGCCCTTCACGACGCGGGCACCGGACCGCTCCTCCATGGCCTGGATCTGGCCACGGCGGGAGTTGATGTCGCCGATGACGTCACCCATGTAGTCCTCGGGCGTGACGACCTCGACGGCCATCATCGGCTCAAGGAGCACGGGGGACGCCTTGCGCGCGGCCTCCTTGAAGGCCTGCGAGCCGGCGATCTTGAAGGCGAGCTCGGAGGAGTCCACCTCGTGGTAGGCACCGTCGAGAAGCGTGACGCGGACGCCCGTCATCTCGTACCCGGCGAGGATGCCGAACTGCATGGCCTCCTGCGCACCGGCGTCCACCGAAGGGATGTACTCCTTCGGGATACGGCCACCGGTCACCTTGTTCACGAACTCGTACGAGGCGTCGCCGCTCTCGATGGGCTCGATCGCGATCTGCACCTTGGCGAACTGACCGGTACCACCGGTCTGCTTCTTGTGGGTGTAGTCCACGCGCTCGACGGCCTTGCGGATCGTCTCGCGGTAGGCGACCTGCGGCTTGCCGACGTTGGCCTCGACCTTGAACTCACGGCGCATACGGTCGACCAGCACCTCGAGGTGCAGTTCGCCCATACCGCCGATGATGGTCTGGCCGGTCTCCTCGTCCGAGTGGACCTGGAAGGACGGGTCCTCCTCGGCCAGGCGCTGGATCGCGACGCCCAGCTTCTCCTGGTCGCCCTTCGACTTGGGCTCGATGGCGACCTGGATGACCGGCGCCGGGAAGTCCATGGACTCCAGGATCACCGGCTGCTTGTCGTCGCACAGCGTCTCACCGGTCGTGGTCTGCTTCAGACCCATGACGGCGATGATGTCGCCGGCGCCCACCGACTCGATCTCCTCACGCTTGTTCGCGTGCATGCGGTAGATCTTGCCGATGCGCTCCTTCTTGCCCTTGACGGAGTTCAGCACGGCGGTGCCGGACTCCAGGCGGCCCGAGTAGACCCGGACGAAGGTGAGCTTGCCGAGGTGCGGGTCGCTCATGATCTTGAACGCCAGCGCGGACAGCGGCTCCTCGTCGGACGGCTTGCGCTTGACCACGACCTCCGGGTCCTTCACGTCGTGGCCCTCGATGGCCTCGACGTCAAGCGGGGAGGGGAGGTAGCGCACGACCGCGTCGAGCAGGGGCTGAACGCCCTTGTTCTTGAACGCGGTACCACAGAACACCGGGGTGACCGTGATGTCCTTGGACTTGCCGGACGCGATGGTGATACGACGGATCGCGGCGTACAGCTGCTCCTCGGAAGGCTCCTCGCCCTCCAGGTACAGCTCCATGATCTCTTCGTCGTTCTCGGCGACGGCCTCCAGCAGCTTGCCGCGGTACTCCTCGGCAGCCTCGGTGTGCGTGGCCGGGATGTCGACGACGTCGTACATCTCGCCCTTGGTGGCCTCGGCGGACCACACGAGCGCCTTCATGCGGACCAGGTCCACGACGCCCTGGAAGTCGGCCTCGGCACCGATCGGGAGCTGCATGACGATCGGCTGCGCGCCCAGACGGTCCTTGATCATGTCCACACAGCGGTGGAACTCGGCACCGGTCCGGTCGAGCTTGTTGACGAAGCAGATACGCGGCACGCCGTAGCGGTCCGCCTGACGCCAGACAGTCTCGGACTGGGGCTCGACACCAGCGACGCCGTCGAACACCGTCACGGCACCGTCGAGCACGCGGAGCGAACGCTCCACCTCGACGGTGAAGTCGACGTGGCCCGGGGTGTCGATGATGTTGATCGTGTGGTCGACGTCTTCCAGCGGCCAGTGACAGGTGGTGGCAGCAGAGGTGATCGTGATGCCACGCTCCTGCTCCTGCTCCATCCAGTCCATGGTGGCGGCGCCGTCGTGAACCTCGCCGATCTTGTACGACACACCGGTGTAGAACAGGATCCGCTCGGTAGTGGTCGTCTTGCCCGCGTCGATGTGGGCCATGATCCCGATGTTGCGGACCTTGGCCAGGTCAAGTGAAGTGGTAGCCATAAGGCTTCAGTCTTCTCTCGGTCTCGATGTGGGTAGCGACTACCAGCGGTAGTGCGCGAAGGCCTTGTTGGACTCGGCCATCTTGTGGGTGTCCTCGCGCTTCTTGACGGCCGCACCGAGGCCGTTCGAAGCGTCGAGAAGCTCGTTGAGCAGACGCTCGGTCATGGTCTTCTCGCGACGGGCGCGGGAGTAGCCGACCAGCCAGCGCAGCGCCAGGGTGTTGGCGCGGCCGGGCTTGACCTCGACCGGCACCTGGTAGGTGGCGCCACCGACACGGCGGGACTTGACCTCAAGCGTGGGCTTGATGTTCTCCAGCGCGCGCTTGAGCGTGATGACCGGGTCGTTGCTGGTCTTCTCGCGCAGGCCCTCCATGGCGCCGTACACGATGCGCTCGGCGGTGGAGCGCTTGCCGTTCAGCAGCACCTTGTTGATGAGCGAGGTGACAAGAGGAGAACCGTAGACCGGGTCGATGATGACCGGGCGCTTCGGGGCAGGGCCCTTACGAGGCATTCTTACTTCTCCTTCTTGGCGCCGTAGCGGCTGCGGGCCTGCTTGCGGTTCTTGACACCCTGGGTGTCGAGCGAGCCGCGGATGATCTTGTAGCGAACACCGGGCAGGTCCTTCACACGGCCGCCGCGCACGAGCACGATGGAGTGCTCCTGCAGGTTGTGTCCCTCACCCGGAATGTAAGCAGTGACCTCGATACCGCTGGTCAGACGCACACGCGCGACCTTACGCAGGGCCGAGTTCGGCTTCTTCGGGGTGGTCGTGAACACACGCGTGCAGACGCCACGACGCTGAGGCGAACCCTCGAGTGCGGGCGTCTTGTTCTTCTCGACCTTGTCCTGCCGGCCCTTACGGACCAGCTGCTGGATCGTAGGCACTACTTCTCCGGTTTCTGTGTGCCGAATGGTGAAGCTAACCTGGAACGTCGCCGACCCACGCGGTCGGGTGTGTCGGATTCCGCGGACTCCTGCCGAACGGCAGAAGGGGGCGCGGATCGCGGTGGCCACTTCGTCACTCCGGTGCGGTTTGAAGGCACGCACGAGGATCAGGGCACACCCCAGGCACAAGGTCTGAGCGTACCCAGCGCAATCACTTCGGTCAAAACAAAAGAAGCGGGACCGGTCGAGGAGGGCCTGAGCTGCGGTTTTGAGGACGGCTTCCGATATACCACGAACACGAACGACACGCGAACGGAAGAGGACACGGGCCGCCGAGGATCGGTTCGACGCCTGCACGACGCTGATCCGACCTTCTGTGAGTCCCTGTTCGTGGTGATCGCCGCCTGGACCTGCCACGCCGTTCGTGGTGATCGCCGCCTGGACCTGCCACGCCGTTCGTGGTGATCGCCGCCTGGACCTGCCACGCCGTTCGTGGCGATCGCCGCCTGTACCTGG
>NZ_JBSFJE010000001.1:0-252598 GCF_053597895.1 Streptomyces sp. NPDC001220 | reverse complement strand
CCACGCCGTTCGTGGCGATCGCCGCCTGTACCTGCCATCCCGTGCTGCTGCGCCGCCTGTACCTGCCGCGCCGTGCTGCTGGGCCGCTGGGTGGCGGCAGGCCTGCTCGCCCTCCTGTCGGGCCTCAGCCGCCCGCCGGCGGCGGTGCTGAGCCGAGCGGTCGGCCCGGCGACAGTGCTAGCCGAGCGGTCGGCCCGGCGGCGCTGGTGACGCTGCTGCGCGGCGACGGCCGCCGCCGGCGCGGTGTCGCCACCCCGGCCGGCCGCGAGCAGGGCGTCGCCGCCCCGCTGTCCGACCGTTACCGTTTCGGCTTCGGCGCGTACACGCCGCCCGCCTTGCGAATCTTCCGGCGCTCCCCCAGAGCGCGTCGAATTCGCTGTCGCTTTCGTGGGCCACGGCCACACCGACCGAATCCGTTAGCACTTCGACAGCCACCCGGAACGGCCTTGTGGGCGAAATCCAGAAGACCACAACAGGTCCGCCTTTTCAGGCCCCGTACTTTTCGGCATTCAGCCCCAGCAGACGGAAGGAGACGGCGACGGCTTCCTCTAACCGTGTCGGGGATCGGTGCCGCCCGGAGAGTCAGCCGGCGCAAGACCCCGGATTCCGACTCTTCGCAGCGAACCGACAGAACCCGTCTGACGTGCATGAACTTACAGTTCTGGAGGCGCGCGAGGTCGAGCGGGCTCCCGGAATCGAGCCACTCGACGGCCACTGGCGTGGGGGCGGAGACGTGCATACCACCGTCGACGAAGTACCCCCCACTGCGGCTTGCGGTGGGGCGTGCGTTCTGGTCGAGTCCGCTGTTTCCGCGAGCGCAAATGGTTCCGCCGGTTTAGGATCGGGCTTTTTCTGAGGCCGTCGATGAATCCCGGAATTTCGTTCGCCTGCCCGCTGAAAAGCCCCCGCCCGCCTTTGGTCAGGCGAACAGTTTTTCCGCTTCTCCGCCGGACACGCCGAAGGGCGGCCACCCCGTGCCGGGGTGACCGCCCTTCGGAACCAACTACTACTGGTTGTACGGACCGTAGTCGTAGTCCTCCAGCGGAACGGCCTGGCCGGAGCCCGTGCCGAACGGCGAGTAGTCGATGTCGTCGTAGCCGACGGCCGAGTACATCGCGGCCTTCGCCTCCTCGGTCGGCTCGACCCGGATGTTGCGGTAGCGGGACAGACCCGTACCGGCCGGGATGAGCTTACCGATGATGACGTTCTCCTTGAGGCCGATGAGCGAGTCGGACTTGGCGTTGATCGCCGCGTCGGTGAGGACTCGCGTCGTCTCCTGGAAGGACGCCGCAGACAGCCAGGACTCCGTGGCCAGCGAGGCCTTGGTGATACCCATGAGCTGCGGACGACCGGAGGCCGGGTGACCGCCCTCCTGGACCACACGACGGTTCTCGTGCTCGAACTTCGAGCGCTCGACCAGCTCGCCGGGCAGCAGCTCGGCGTCGCCGGACTCGATGATCGTCACGCGGCGCAGCATCTGCCGGATGATGATCTCGATGTGCTTGTCGTGGATCGACACACCCTGCGAGTTGTAGACCTTCTGGACCTCGCCGACCAGGTGGACCTGGACGGCACGCTGGCCCAGGATGCGCAGCACGTCGTGCGGGTTGGTGGCACCCACGGTGAGCTTCTGGCCCACCTCGACGTGCTCGCCCTCGCTGACCAGGAGCCGGGCACGCTTCGAGATCGGGAACGCCGTCTCGTCGCTGCCGTCGTCCGGGGTGATGACGATCTTCTTGGTCTTCTCGGTCTCCTCGATCCGCACGCGGCCCTGGGCCTCGGAGATCGGGGCGACACCCTTCGGGGTACGGGCCTCGAAGAGCTCGACGACACGCGGCAGACCCTGGGTGATGTCGTCACCGGCCACACCACCGGTGTGGAAGGTACGCATCGTCAGCTGGGTACCGGGCTCACCGATGGACTGGGCGGCGATGATGCCGACCGCCTCACCGATGTCGACCAGCTTGCCGGTGGCCAGCGAACGGCCGTAGCACATGGCGCAGGTGCCGACGGCGGACTCGCAGGTCAGGACCGAGCGGGTCTTGACCTCGGAGACGCCACGCGCGACGAGTTCCTCGATGAGGACGTCACCGAGGTCGGTGTTGGCCGGGGCCAGCACCACACCGTCGACGACGATGTCCTCGGCCAGCGCACGTGCGTACACGCTGGTCTCGACGTTGTCCGCCTTGCGCAGCACACCGTCCGCGCCGACCTCCGCGATGTGCAGCTTGAGGCCACGCTCGGTGCCGCAGTCCTCCTCGCGGATGATGACGTCCTGGGAGACGTCGACCAGACGACGGGTGAGGTAACCCGAGTCGGCGGTACGCAGAGCGGTGTCCGCCAGACCCTTTCGAGCACCGTGGGTCGAGATGAAGTACTCCAGCACCGACAGGCCCTCACGGAAGGAGGCCTTGATCGGACGCGGGATCGTCTCGTTCTTGGCGTTCGACACCAGACCACGCATACCGGCGATCTGACGCATCTGCATCATGTTTCCTCGGGCACCCGAGTCAACCATCATGAAGATGGGGTTCGTCTTGGGGAAGTTCTCGTTCATCGCCTCGGCGACCTCGTTGGTCGCCTTGGTCCAGATCGCGATGAGCTCCTGAGTGCGCTCTTCCTTGGTGATCAGACCGCGCTCGTACTGCTTCTGGACCTTCTCGTCCTGGGCCTCGTAGCCCGCGACGATCGCCTTCTTCGCCTCGGGGACGACGACGTCGGAGATGGCCACGGTGACACCGGAACGGGTGCCCCAGTAGAAGCCGGCCGCCTTCAGGTTGTCGAGCGTCGCCGCCACGATGACCTTGGGGTAGCGCTCCGCCAGGTCGTTGACGATCTCGCCGAGCTGCTTCTTGCCCACCGAGTAGTCGACGAACGGGTAGTCCTCGGGCAGCAGCTCGTTGAAGAGCGCGCGGCCCAGGGTGGTGCGCAGCCGGAAGGTGTCACCGGTCTGGTACTCCGGCTCGCCCTCCTCCACGGCCGGCGGGGTCCAGCCGCGCGGCGGGATGGTGCCCACCGGGAAGCGGATGTCGATCGCCGACTGGAGCGCGAGCTCGCCGGCGTCGAACGCCATGATCGCCTCGGCGGTGGAGCCGAACGCGCGGCCCTCGCCCTTGACGTCACGCAGTTCGCCGTCGGTGGTGAGGAAGAACAGACCGAGGACCATGTCCTGGGTCGGCATCGTCACCGGACGGCCGTCGGCGGGCTTGAGGATGTTGTTCGAGGACAGCATCAGGATGCGGGCCTCGGCCTGCGCCTCCGCGGACAGCGGCAGGTGCACGGCCATCTGGTCACCGTCGAAGTCCGCGTTGAACGCGGTGCAGACGAGCGGGTGGATCTGGATGGCCTTGCCCTCGACCAGCTGCGGCTCGAAGGCCTGGATGCCGAGACGGTGCAGGGTGGGCGCACGGTTCAGCAGCACCGGGTGCTCGGCGATGACCTCTTCGAGGACGTCGTACACGACGGTGCGGCCGCGCTCGACCATGCGCTTGGCGGACTTGATGTTCTGCGCGTGGTTCAGGTCGACCAGGCGCTTCATCACGAACGGCTTGAAGAGCTCCAGCGCCATCGCCTTCGGCAGACCGCACTGGTGCAGCTTCAGCTGCGGACCGACGACGATCACGGAACGCGCGGAGTAGTCCACACGCTTGCCGAGCAGGTTCTGACGGAATCGACCCTGCTTGCCCTTCAGCATGTCGCTGAGGGACTTCAGCGGGCGATTACCGGGGCCGGTGACCGGGCGACCACGACGACCGTTGTCGAAGAGGGCGTCCACGGCCTCCTGGAGCATGCGCTTCTCGTTGTTCACGATGATCTCGGGCGCACCGAGGTCGAGAAGGCGCTTCAGACGGTTGTTGCGGTTGATCACACGGCGGTACAGGTCGTTCAGGTCGGAGGTCGCGAAGCGGCCACCGTCCAGCTGCACCATCGGGCGAAGGTCCGGCGGGATGACCGGCACGCAGTCGAGCACCATGCCCTTGGGGCTGTTGCTGGTCTGCAGGAACGCGGAGACGACCTTCAGGCGCTTGAGCGCACGGGTCTTCTTCTGGCCCTTGCCGGTGCGGATGATCTCGCGGAGCTTCTCGGCCTCCTCGTCGAGGTCGAAGGACTCCAGGCGCTTCTGCAGCGCCGCGGCACCCATCGAGCCGTCGAAGTAGGTACCGAAGCGGTCCCGCAGCTCGCGGTAGAGCAGCTCGTCGCCCTCCAGGTCCTGGACCTTGAGGTTCTTGAAGCGGGTCCAGACCTCGTCGAGGCGGTCGATCTCGCGCTGCGAACGGTCGCGCAGCTGCTTCATCTCACGCTCGGCGCCCTCGCGCACCTTGCGGCGCACGTCGGCCTTGGCACCCTCGGCCTCCAGCTCGGCCAGGTCGCTTTCCAGCTTCTTGGCGCGGGCCTCCAGGTCGGCGTCCCGGCGGTTCTCGACCTGCTGGCGCTCCACCGAGACGTGCGCCTCCAGGGAGGGCAGGTCGCGGGTACGGCGCTCCTCGTCGACGAACGTGATCATGTACGCCGCGAAGTAGATGACCTTCTCCAGGTCCTTCGGGGCGAGGTCGAGCAGGTAGCCCAGGCGCGACGGGACACCCTTGAAGTACCAGATGTGGGTGACGGGCGCGGCCAGTTCGATGTGGCCCATCCGCTCACGGCGCACCTTGGCGCGGGTCACCTCGACGCCGCAGCGCTCACAGATGATGCCCTTGAAGCGGACGCGCTTGTACTTGCCGCAGTAGCACTCCCAGTCCCGGGTGGGGCCGAAGATCTTCTCGCAGAAGAGCCCGTCCTTTTCCGGCTTGAGGGTGCGGTAGTTGATCGTCTCGGGCTTCTTGACCTCGCCGTGGCTCCACTGACGGATGTCGTCAGCGGTGGCCAGGCCGATCCGGAGCTCGTCGAAGAAGTTGACGTCGAGCACTATGCGTCAATCCCTCTCAGGGTTGTGAGTCTTTGGTCTGATACGGGGGCCTGGGGGTCGGCGGGGGCCTCACACGGTGGCGAGGCCCCTACCGGACTCCCGTCAGACCTCTTCGACGCTGCTCGGCTCGCGCCGGGACAGGTCGATGCCGAGCTCCTCCGCAGCGCGGAAGACGTCCTCGTCGGTGTCACGCATCTCGATGGACATACCGTCGCTGGACAGCACCTCCACGTTCAGGCAGAGCGACTGCATCTCCTTGATGAGGACCTTGAAGGACTCGGGGATGCCGGGCTCGGGGATGTTCTCGCCCTTGACGATGGCCTCGTAGACCTTCACGCGGCCGGTGACGTCGTCGGACTTGATGGTCAGCAGCTCCTGGAGGGCGTAGGCGGCGCCGTAAGCCTCCAGCGCCCACACCTCCATCTCGCCGAACCGCTGGCCACCGAACTGGGCCTTACCACCCAGCGGCTGCTGGGTGATCATCGAGTAGGGGCCGGTCGACCGGGCGTGCAGCTTGTCGTCGACCAGGTGGTGCAGCTTGAGGATGTACATGTAGCCGACCGAGATCGGGTCCGGGAACGGCTCACCGCTACGGCCGTCGAACAGCCGCGCCTTGCCGGACGGGAGGACCAGGCGGTCGCCGTCGCGGTTCGGGATGGTGTGCTGCAGCAGACCCGCCAGCTCGTCCTCGCGGGCACCGTCGAACACCGGGGTGGCGACGTTGGTGCGCGGGGCGACCTGGTCGGCGCCGATGACCTGGAGACGCTGGGCCCACTCGTCGGCGAGGCCGGAGACGTCCCAGCCGCGGCTGGCGAGCCAGCCGAGGTGGATCTCCAGGACCTGTCCCGGGTTCATTCGGGACGGGACACCCAGCGGGTTGAGGATGATGTCGACCGGGGTGCCGTCCTCCAGGAACGGCATGTCCTCGATCGGCAGAATCTTGGAGATGACACCCTTGTTGCCGTGCCGGCCGGCCAGCTTGTCACCGTCGGTGATCTTGCGCTTCTGCGCCACGTACACGCGCACCAGCTGGTTGACGCCGGGCGGCAGCTCGTCGCCCTCCTCGCGGTCGAAGACGCGGACGCCGATGACCTTGCCGATCTCGCCGTGCGGGACCTTCAGCGAGGTGTCACGGACCTCACGGGCCTTCTCACCGAAGATCGCGCGCAGCAGGCGCTCCTCCGGGGTCAGCTCGGTCTCACCCTTGGGCGTGACCTTGCCGACGAGGATGTCACCGGCGACGACCTCGGCACCGATCCGGATGATGCCGCGCTCGTCGAGGTCGGCGAGGACCTCCTCGGAGACGTTCGGGATGTCCCGGGTGATCTCCTCGGGGCCGAGCTTGGTGTCACGGGCGTCGACCTCGTGCTCCTCGATGTGGATCGAGGAGAGGACGTCGTCCTGTACGAGGCGCTGCGACAGGATGATCGCGTCCTCGTAGTTGTGACCCTCCCACGGCATGAACGCCACGAGCAGGTTCTTGCCGAGCGCCATCTCGCCGTTCTGGGTGGCGGGACCGTCGGCGAGCACCTGGCCCGTGATGATCCGGTCGCCCTCGTTGACGATGACCTTCTGGTTGACCGAGGTGCCCTGGTTGGAGCGGGAGAACTTGGCCAGCCGGTAGGTGATGTAGGTGCCGTCGTCGTTGGCGGTGGTGACGTAGTCCGCGGAGACCTCCTGGACCACACCGTCCTTCTCGGCCTTGACCACGTCGCCGGCGTCGACGGCGGAGCGGTACTCCATGCCGGTGCCGACGAGCGGGGACTCGCTCTTGATGAGAGGCACGGCCTGACGCATCATGTTCGCGCCCATGAGGGCACGGTTGGCGTCGTCGTGCTCGAGGAACGGGATCATGGCGGTCGCGACCGACACCATCTGGCGCGGCGAGACGTCCATGTAGTCCACGTCTTCACCGGCGACGTAGTCGACCTCGCCGCCACGGCGGCGGACCAGGACGCGGTTCTCGGAGAAGCGCATGTCGTCGTTGAGGCCGGCGTTGGCCTGCGCGATGACGAATCGGTCCTCTTCGTCGGCGGTCAGGTAGTCCACCTCGTCGGTGACCTGGCCGTCGACGACCTTGCGGTACGGGGTCTCGACGAAACCGAACGCGTTGACCCGACCGTAGGAGGCGAGCGAGCCGATCAGACCGATGTTCGGGCCTTCGGGGGTCTCGATCGGGCACATACGGCCGTAGTGCGACGGGTGCACGTCACGGACCTCGAAGCCGGCCCGCTCACGGGAGAGACCACCCGGGCCAAGAGCCGACAGACGGCGCTTGTGGGTGAGACCCGACAGCGGGTTGTTCTGGTCCATGAACTGGGACAGCTGGCTGGTGCCGAAGAACTCCTTGATGGAGGCGACGACCGGCCGGATGTTGATCAGGGTCTGCGGCGTGATCGCCTCGACGTCCTGGGTGGTCATGCGCTCGCGCACGACGCGCTCCATACGGGCCAGACCCGTACGGACCTGGTTCTGGATGAGCTCGCCGACGCTGCGCAGACGACGGTTGCCGAAGTGGTCGATGTCGTCGGTCTCGACGACGATCGAGCCACCGCTGTCGCCGACCGTCTCGGTCTCGCCCGCGTGCAGCTTCACCAGGTACTTGATCGTCGAGATGATGTCCTCGACGGTCAGGATGCCGGCGTCCAGCGGGGCGTCCGCGCCCAGCTTCTTGTTGACCTTGTAGCGGCCGACCTTGGCGAGGTCGTAACGCTTCGGGTTGAAGTACAGGTTCTCCAGGAGCGTCTGCGCGGCCTCGCGCGTGGGGGGCTCGCCCGGACGCAGCTTGCGGTAGATGTCGAGCAGCGCGTCGTCCTGGCCCTGGGTGTGGTCCTTCTCCAGGGTGGCGCGCATGGACTCGTACTCGCCGAACTCCTCGAGGATCTGCTCGGTGGTCCAGCCGAGCGCCTTGAGCAGCACGGTGACCGACTGCTTGCGCTTGCGGTCGATACGGACACCGACCATGTCGCGCTTGTCGATCTCCATCTCCAGCCAGGCACCCCGGGACGGGATGATCTTGGCCGAGAAGATGTCCTTGTCGGACGTCTTGTCGATCGAGGAGTCGAAGTAGACACCGGGCGAACGGACCAGCTGCGACACCACGACACGCTCGGTGCCGTTGATGACGAAGGTGCCCTTGTTCGTCATGAGCGGGAAGTCGCCCATGAAGACCGTCTGGGACTTGATCTCACCGGTCTCGTTGTTGGTGAACTCCGCCGTGACGAAGAGCGGGGCGGCGTACGTGAAGTCGCGCTCCTTGCACTCGTCGATGCTGTTCTT
The DNA here is from genome assembly GCF_053597895.1 of Streptomyces sp. NPDC001220. NCBI lineage: Bacteria > Bacillati > Actinomycetota > Actinomycetes > Kitasatosporales > Streptomycetaceae > Streptomyces > Streptomyces sp. NPDC001220. Next base: position 244,413 of record NZ_JBSFJE010000001.1, on the reverse strand, counting down.
CGGCGGCTCGAAACGGTGGTCGCGGAACGTCAGCGACATCGACCCGGAGAAGTCCTCGATCGGGGAGATCTCCTCGAAGATCTCCTCCAGACCGGACTTGGTGGGGACGTCCTGACCGGACTCCAGAGCCTCCTCGACCCGACTCTGCCAGGCGGTGTTGCCGAGCAGCCAGTCGAAGCTCTCGGTCTGCAGCGCGAGCAGGTTGGGAACCTCGAGAGGCTCCTTGATCTTTGCAAAAGAGATGCGCAGCGGGGCGGTGCTGGCGCCGTTGTTCGTATTCGCGTTCGAGGCAGTGCGCGAGGCGGCCAAGAGGGGGTCCTTCCGAGGGCTCGGACTCACTACGCGCTCCCCGGTCCCTTCCCGGACACAGAGACAGAAACCCCAAGTCAGAGGAGGTTCGGTCGTCGGCATTCGGGTGAGGGCAGACCCCTGGTGACGGGCAGGGGACAGCTAACAGGCAGCGCAAAGGGTCAGTGTAGCCACTTGGCACACTGATGTCCAGTCTCCATTTTCTGAGACCCTCGCCATCGTCAACGCCTGCGTCATGCCTGCCCTCAACGCACGTTGATACTGCCCTCTTCGTCGCCGATCCATGCCTCGGATTCGGACCGTTCTGGCGACGCGTCCTGAGAATTGCGCGCTGCGTGCGGTTCGTCAAGGCCCCCCTGCGCAAACCCGGTGCGCCAGGGACACGACGAAGATCACCATACCCCCCGCCGGAGCGGGTGCAAGGCAACCGTGGTCGGCCTCCCAGGAACGCCGAAGAGCGACCACCCGGATGGATGATCGCTCTTCGCGGTCCGCGCGTTACAGCCCCGGAGGACGTGTTTCAGCGCACAGAGGTCTGGTCGACCTCAGAGGCCTTACTTGACCTCGACGGAGGCGCCGGCGCCCTTGAGGGACTCGGCGGCCTTCTCGGCGGCGTCCTTGGCGACCTTCTCGAGGACGGGCTTCGGGGCGCCGTCCACGAGGTCCTTGGCCTCCTTCAGGCCGAGCGAGGTCAGCTCACGCACGACCTTGATGACCTGGATCTTCTTGTCGCCGGCGCCGGTGAGGATGACGTCGAACTCGTCCTTCTCCTCCTCGACCGGGGCGGCGGCGGCCGGACCGGCCGGGCCCGCGACGGCAACCGCGGCGGCGGCGGTGACGTCGAACTTCTCCTCGAACGCCTTCACGAACTCGGAGAGCTGGATGAGGGTCATGCCCTCGAACTCGGCGAGCAGTTCGTCCTGGGTGAGAGCCACGATGGCTTTCCTTCCACTAATTCGGCTGGTGCCGGATGTACATGTCTGGCGGGCGTACGTTCGGCCCGCTAACGACCTCTGCCTCGGGCGGGGAGCCTCAGGCGGCGGTCATTTCGGGAGCCGAATTACTCGGCACCGCCCTGCTCGTCCTGCTTGGCACGGAGCGCGTCCACGGTGCGGACGAGCTTCGAGGGAAGCGCCTGGAAGAGCTGCGCAGTCTGCGTCTGCTTGCCCTTCATGGCGCCCGCCAGCTTGGCGAGCAGAACCTCGCGGGACTCGAGGTCCGCAAGCTTCTTGATCTCGTCGGCGGACAGCGCCTTGCCGTCAAGGACACCGCCCTTGATGACGAGGTTCGGGTTGTCCTTGGCGAAGTCACGAAGACCCTTCGCCGACTCCACCGGGTCACCGGTGACGAAGGCGACCGCCGTCGGACCGTTGAACAGGTCGTCGAGCGTCGAGATCCCGGCCTCGTTGGCCGCAATCTTGGTCAGCGTGTTCTTCACCACGGCGTACTGGGCGTTCTCACCGAGCGAACGACGCAGCGTCTTGAGCTGCGCCACGGTGAGACCCCGGTACTCGGTCAGCACGGCGGCGTTCGAGCTGCGGAACTGCTCCGTCAGCTCGGCTACCGCGGCAGCCTTGTCGGGCCTTGCCATAGAGCGTCGGCCTCCTTCCGGGTGATGAGGACCGCTCAGAAGGGGCTGGGGAAAACGAAACGCCCCGGCGCAGGCGCACGGGGCGTGGCTCGACCGATCACACACGCCTGAGCGTGTCTCCCGGGAGCACTTCCACAGTCACCTGCGCGGGTCGTCCGCGGTTCAGCGGATCCTTCGGCCACCGCGCCCTCTCACGAGCACACGGCAACGACCAGCGGTCTTTGGCTTCGTTAGGAGAGTACGGGACCGGTGCACTGTCGAGCAAATCCGGCCCTACGACGCTGCTGTGCGGGGCTCAGGAGGCGGTACCGCCCGGCTTCTTCAGCAGCGTCCTGAGGTCCTCGGTGTCGCCGGCCGGGGGCCGCTCGGCGGTGACCCGCACGCCGTAGTCGCTGTAGTAGGCGGTCTGGGTCGTCGCGCCGTTCGCCGTGGCGGCCTTCTCGACCTTCTTGACGAGCAGGTCCTTGTCGTCGACCCAGATGTCGACGGTCTCGGCGCCGACGCCGGCCTGGGCGAGCTGGTCGCGCAGCTCGCTCTGGCCGCTCAGGTCGGAGACGCTCACCGTGCCCGAGTAGTGGGTGGTGTGCACGCCGGAGACCTGTTCCTCGCCCGTCCTGCGTACGTCCCCGGAGGCGAGCAGCAGTCGTACCGGACGGTTGGGCGTGGTGTTGCGCATCAGGTCGGTCATCACCGCGCCCGAGCCGCCGCCCAGGGTGGCGAGGTAGTCGTAGGGGTACTTGATCCAGTGCTTGCCGCCCAGCCGGCGGGCGAAGGCGGGGCCGACCTTGGCGTAGTAGGCGTCCTGGAGGTAGCGGGTCTCCAGGGACGTGGAGTCGAGGCTGCGCATCAGGTCGGCGGTGCTGCCGCCGGTGTAGGTGATGGTGAGCGTGCCGGTGAGGCCGTCCGTCCAGCCGAGTGCGCCCTCGGCCTTCGTGGACATCAGGGAGCCCAGGGCCGTGGTGGAGCGGACCCGGACCGACCGGGCCCGGTGCGTGGACCGCTCGGCGGAGCGCAGGGCGGTGAGGGTGCGGGCCTGAGGGGCGGTGCCGCTGCTCCGGGGGTCCGGGCCGGACGCGGAGGTGCAGGCGGCCGCCCCGGTCAGCGTGGTCGCCACCGCGATCGCCACAGCCGCCCGGCGCACCCTCGACCTCGTCATCTCGGCCCACCCCCCTGCGAGTCCCGCACCCCTGACGCTAACCCAGGCCACCGACAGCCGTGGCGGAAGCCCACCGAAGGCCGGAGCGGCGCGCCCGGGAGAACGGGCCGGCCCCCGCGCCGGCGGACGGACCGGGCCGGTGCCGAAAAACGAGAGGGGCCCGTACCGGAAGGCGAACCGGACCCGCACCGGAAAACGGGACGGGCCGGTGCCGAAAAACGAGAGGGGCCCGTACCGGAAGGCGAACCGGACCCGCGGAAAACGGGACGGGCCCCGCAACCCGAGAGGGTTGCGGGGCCCGTCCTGGTGCTGACGCGTCCCTGACGCGGCTACCGGACCGAGCGCGTGGCTCAGACGGCGGCCGGGTCCTCCTCGGTGAGGAGGTTGCGGGTGCGGTTCGAGTCGACCGGGATGCCGGGGCCCATCGTGGTGCTGATGGCGGCCTTCTTGATGTAGCGGCCCTTGGCGGCGGACGGCTTGAGACGGAGGATCTCCTCCAGCGCGGCGCCGTAGTTCTCCACCAGCTTGTCGTCGTCGAAGGACGTCTTGCCGATGATGAAGTGCAGGTTCGAGTGCTTGTCGACGCGGAACTCGATCTTGCCGCCCTTGATCTCGGTCACGGCCTTGGCGGTGTCCGGGGTCACGGTGCCGGTCTTCGGGTTCGGCATCAGACCACGCGGGCCGAGGACGCGGCCGAGGCGGCCGACCTTGCCCATGAGGTCCGGGGTGGCGACGACGGCGTCGAAGTCCAGACGGCCCTTCGCCACCTCGTCGATCAGTTCGTCGGAGCCGACGATGTCGGCGCCCGCGGCACGCGCGGCCTCGGCACGGTCACCGGTCGCGAAGACCAGGACCCGGGCGGTCTTACCGGTGCCGTGCGGGAGGTTCACGGTGCCACGGACCATCTGGTCGGCCTTGCGCGGGTCGACACCCAGGCGGAAGGCGACCTCGACGGTGCCGTCGAACTTGGTCGTGGAGGTCTCCTTGGCGAGACGGACGGCCTCGAGCGGGGCGTACAGCTTGTCCCGGTCGATCTTCTCGTCCGCAGCGCGAAGGGCCTTGCTGCGCTTGCTCACAACTTGCTCCTGTGGGTTCTGAAGGAGGCGTGGTGTACGGGCCGAGCAGGCCCTACCACGGTGGTTCTACGAAGGTGGGGTTCAGCCCTCGACCGTGATGCCCATGGAACGGGCGGTGCCGGCGATGATCTTCGACGCGGCGTCCAGGTCGTTGGCGTTGAGGTCGGGCAGCTTGGTCTGGGCGATCTCGCGGACCTGCGCCTCGGTGATCTTGGCGACCTTGGTCTTGTGCGGCTCGCCGGAACCCTTCTCGACACCAGCGGCCTTGAGGATCATCTTCGCGGCCGGCGGGGTCTTGGTGACGAAGGTGAAGGAACGGTCCTCGTAGACCGTGATCTCCACCGGGATGACCCAACCGCGCTGCGACTCGGTCGCGGCGTTGTAGGCCTTGCAGAACTCCATGATGTTGACGCCGTGCTGACCGAGCGCGGGGCCGACCGGCGGGGCCGGGTTCGCCGCACCGGCGTTGATCTGGAGCTTGATGAGCCCCGTGACCTTCTTCTTCTTGGGAGGCATAGCTCTCCGGGTCCTTTCATTTCGGGTCCTGCCTGCGCGAGGGGACCAACCCGAACGCAGGCATACCGCACAACGATAGCGGGTATAGATGCGCGGCCAAAAACGAAGCAGGTCAGACGGCCCGATTGAGGCCGATCTGACCTGACTTACCCACCTGACCTGACCTACCCAGGGGCGCGGGGAACTGCGCGAACAACCCCCACGCACCTGCGGCCGAAGAACTACCGACTAGTTCTTCTGGATCTGGTCGAACGACAGCTCAACCGGCGTCTCACGCCCGAAGATCTCCACCAGACCCTTGACCTTCTTGGAGTCGGGGTTGATCTCGTTGATCGTCGCCTGCAGCGTGGCGAACGGACCGTCGGTCACCGTCACCGAGTCGCCCACCTCGAAGTCCAGCACCTGGACCTCGACCTTGCGCTGCGGTGCCGGCTTGCCCTCGGCCTCCGCCGCCTCGCGCGCCGCCTTCTCCTCGGCCTCCGGCGCGAGCATCTTGACGATCTCGTCCAGGGTCAGCGGGTAGGGGTCGTAGGCGTTGCCGACGAAGCCGGTGACACCCGGGGTGTTGCGGACGACGCCCCAGGACTCGTTCGTCAGGTCCATGCGGACGAGCACGTAACCGGGCAGCTTGTTCTGCTTGATGGTCTTGCGGTCGCCGTTCTTGATCTGGACGACCTCTTCCTGCGGCACCTCGGCCTGGAAGATGTAGTCCTCGACGTTCAGCGAGACGGCGCGCTGCTCCAGGTTGGTCTTCACGCGGTTCTCGTAGCCGGCGTAGGTGTGGATGACGTACCACTCACCCGGCAGCAGACGCAGTTCCTCGCGGAGCGCCTGGACGGGGTCGACCGGCTCGGCGGGCTCTTCCTCGGCAGCCTCTTCGGCGTCTTCCTCGGCAGCCTCGTCGGCCTCTTCCGCGTCGACGGCCTCGTCCTCGTCCTCGTCCTCGACGTGGACCGCGGTCTCCTCGGCCGGCTCCCCCAGTTCGGCCTCTGCAGCCTCGAACTCGTCCTGCTCGTCCGCGCCCTCGACGATGTCGAGCTCGTCGTCGACCGTCTCGGCCGCCTGCCCGCGGGGCTCGGTGGCGTCGTCGTTCAGGTTCGGGTCAGACACGATGGCTGCTTCTTCCTGGATACATAGGGGTGGAACATGCGAAAACGGGCGCCGGTACCACGGCGCCCTTCGCTCTGTGCTCAGCCGAAGACGTACTTGGCAGCGTGGTTGAGTCCATAGTCAATCACGGTCACCAGAGCGATCATGATGGCGACGAAGAAGATCACCACGGTGGTGTACGACGTCAGCTGGTTACGAGTCGGCCAGACGACCTTGCGGAGCTCCGCGATGATCTGGCGGTAGAAGGTGGCAAGGCGCTTCAGCGGGCCCTTCTTGGCACGCTTACCGCCCTTGCGGGCCTTCTTCTTGGACTCCGACAACTCGTCCTGGGCATCAGGCGTATCGATGGAGCCCACGGCGTCCGTCATTCATCCTCACCTGATCCCGGGTCGTGGCCGTGCCGCGCCCGGTTCCTGAGCCGCACGGCGGTGCAATACTTGTACGTACATGCGCACACATCCTGGCGGTGTGTGTAGCAGGGCCGGAGGGACTTGAACCCCCAACCGCCGGTTTTGGAGACCGGTGCTCTACCAATTGAGCTACGACCCTTTGCTGTGTCCCCCAACGTACCGCATCCGGCCGAGTGCTCGGAGTGCACCCGCTCGGTCGCGCCTGCTGAAGGCCAACGAGGAGAGAGTGTACGTGGTCCACGGCGCCGCGTCGAACAGAAAGTGGCAGTCCGGGGCGACCGTACGGAAGATCGTCCTGGCCGGGGCCGGGATCCGCACGCTTGTTCACGGTCCGGCCCGTGGTTGTTCAGTCTGTGAAACCGGCGTGCCAGGCAGGTTTCCGGTCTGAAACGATGGGCCCCATGAGCGCTGCAACCCCTCCCACCGAGCGCCGGGTCTCCGCCCGAGTCGGCGCGATCTCCGAGTCCGCCACCCTCGCCGTGGACGCCAAGGCCAAGGCCCTGAAGGCCGCCGGGCGCCCGGTGATCGGCTTCGGCGCCGGTGAGCCCGACTTCCCGACCCCGGACTACATCGTCGACGCCGCGATCGAGGCCTGCAAGAACCCGAAGTACCACCGGTACACGCCGGCCGGCGGTCTGCCCGAGCTGAAGGCCGCGATCGCCGCGAAGACCCTGCGCGACTCCGGCTACGAGGTGGACGCGAGCCAGGTCCTCGTCACCAACGGCGGCAAGCAGGCGATCTACGAGGCCTTCGCCGCGATCCTGGACCCGGGCGACGAGGTCATCGTCCCCGCCCCGTACTGGACGACGTACCCGGAGTCGATCCGTCTCGCCGGCGGTGTCCCGGTGGAGGTCGTCGCGGACGAGACGACCGGCTACCGCGTCTCCGTGGAGCAGCTGGAGGCGGCGCGCACGGAGCGGACGAAGGTCGTGCTCTTCGTCTCCCCGTCCAACCCCACCGGCGCGGTCTACAGCGAGGCCGAGACCGAGGCGATCGGCCGCTGGGCCGTCGAGCACGGCCTGTGGGTGCTGACCGACGAGATCTACGAGCACCTCGTCTACGGCGACGCGAAGTTCACCTCGCTGCCGGCGATCCTGCCCGAGCTGCGTGACAAGTGCGTCGTCGTCAACGGTGTCGCCAAGACGTACGCGATGACGGGCTGGCGAGTGGGCTGGGTCATCGGCCCCAAGGACGTCGTCAAGGCGGCCACGAACCTCCAGTCGCACGCCACCTCGAACGTCTCCAACGTGGCCCAGGTCGCCGCCCTGGCCGCCGTCTCCGGCGACCTGGCGGCCGTGGCGAAGATGCGTGAGGCCTTCGACCGGCGTCGCAGGACCATCGTGCGGATGCTCAACGAGATCGACGGCGTGGTCTGCCCGGAGCCCGAGGGCGCCTTCTACGTGTACCCGTCGGTCAAGGCGCTGCTCGGCAAGGAGATCCGCGGCAAGCGCCCGGCCTCCTCGGTGGAGCTGGCCGAGCTGATCCTGGAGGAGGCCGAGGTCGCGGTCGTACCCGGCGAGGCCTTCGGCACGCCCGGTTACCTGCGGCTGTCGTACGCGCTCGGCGACGAGGACCTCGCCGAGGGCGTGAGCCGGATGCAGAAGCTGCTGGCCGAGGCGCGGGACTGACCCTCTTTCCGCGCTCCACGCGCGCGTGCGGGCCGTTTCCCTACCGGGAGGCGGCCCGTTCGCGTGTGCGAGCAAGGCCACTAAAGGGGAATCGGCTACCGGTACGGCGGCCGCGTACGGCAGGATCCTGGAATGGAGCACGTACGTGATGTCTCTGAGCTGCCGAAGGCTCATCTGCATCTGCACTTCACCGGTTCGATGCGGCCGGCGACCGTCCTGGAACTGGCCGACAAATACGGCGTACGCCTGCCGGAGGCGCTGACCGACGCCCTGACCAGCGGCGAGCCACCAAGACTGCGGGCCACCGACGAACGCGGCTGGTTCCGCTTCCAGCGGCTGTACGACGCCGCGCGCTCCTGCCTCAGAGAGCCCGAGGACATCCGGCGACTGGTCCGCGAGGCCGCCGAGGAGGACATCAAGGACGGCTCGGGCTGGCTGGAGATCCAGGTGGACCCGACGTCGTACGCCCCCAGGCTGGGTGGGCTGATCGCGGCCCTTGAGATCATCCTGGACGCGGTGGAGACGACGTCCCGGGAGACGGGCCTCGGCATGCGCGTCCTGGTGGCCGCGAACCGTATGAAGCACCCGCTGGACGCGCGCACGCTCGCGCGGCTGGCCGTGCGGTACGCGGACCGGGGCGTGGTCGGCTTCGGGCTCTCGAACGACGAGCGCCGGGGCATGGCACGGGACTTCGACCGGGCGTTCCACATCGCCCGCGAGGGCGGGCTGCTGGCGGCCCCGCACGGCGGCGAGCTGACCGGGCCGGCGTCGGTGCGGGACTGCCTGGACGATCTGCACGCCTCGCGGATCGGGCACGGCGTGCGGGCGGCGGAGGACCCGAGGCTGCTCAGGCGGCTGTCGGAGCGGGGCATCACCTGCGAGGTGTGTCCGGCCTCCAACGTGGCCCTGGGCGTCTACGAGAAGCACGAGGACGTCCCGCTGCGCACCCTCTTCGAGGCGGGCGTCCCGATGGCGCTGGGCGCCGACGACCCGCTCCTGTTCGGCTCCCGCCTGGCCGCCCAGTACGACATCGCGCGCGTGCACCACGGTTTCACGGACGCCGAACTGGCGGAGCTGGCCCGGCAGTCGGTACAGGGGTCGGCGGCGCCCCAGGACGTGAAGGCGAAACTCCTGACAGGCGTCGACGACTGGCTCGCCGCACCGGTGCCCTGATCGCGGTCTTCGCCGGGGTCTTGGTCGGGTTCTTCGCCGGGGCCTCGATCGGGGTCTTCGTCAGGGCCTTCGCCGAGGCCTCGGTCGGGGTCTTCGTCAGGGCCTTGGCCGAGGCTTTCGTCAGGGCCTTCGGAAGTGGGTGTACGGCGGGTACGCCTTGAAGCAGACCAGCACCTCGACGGGGTGCCCGCCGCCGGGCGGCTGTCGCAGCCCCCACAGCCCCGACAGCAGCGCCGAGTGGCCCTCGGCCACCCGCTTCTGCCGGGGCCCCCAGCCGGCCGTGTAGGCCAGGGACATGGCGGTCTCGGCGAAGGCGTCCCGGCCGCCGAAGAGGAAGAAGGTGTTCGCGTGGGTGGTGTGCCGTAGTTCGTCCCGGCGGTCGTGGTGGCGCCACCGCGCGCGCCAGGCGGCGGCGTCCCGCGCGGTGCGCGCCTCGTCGGTACGGACGGTGAGCGGGACGCCGCCTTGCCGCAGCCGCCGCCGCAGTCCGGGCCACTGCGAGGCGCGCAGGCCGAGCGGGCCGTGGGCCAGGACGAGATCGACGAGCGGCCCCTGCCCCTCGTCGGGCGGCACCCCGTCCCGCAGCGGCACATGGACGATCGTGTGCGGTGAGTGGGCGGCGAACGAGAACAGCCCGGCGAGCCGGTTGAGCCCGTCGTGGTCGCCCATGAGGGTGCCGACGGGCGCGGGTTGGCGCAGGGAGGTGTGGCGCAGGGGCTGTCGGGGCTGGACGACCCGGTACTCGTGCGGGCCGGTGCGGGGCCGGAACTCGCGGAGTCTCAGCTGCATGGGGGGTGCCTCATGGCATCAGGATCGCGGGCGGCCCGGATCCTCGGCAACGGAGATTCCGTCGAGCAGGGTGCGGACGAGCCGGGCGGCGAACGTGTCCACCGGCGGGCGTTGGCCGGTCGGGGTCGCCTCGAAGGCGAAGACGCGCTGGACGCAGGCGCCGAGCAGCAGGGAGGCGGCGGCGAAGGTGTCGGCGCCCTGGCGGATCCGGCCGGCGGCCTGTTCGGCGCGCAGATAGTCGTCGAGGGCCTGGATCGGCACGTGCGGGCCGGCGCCGATCGTCCGCAGCTGCTCGTCGAGCCGGTGTTTGAGCTGTTTCTCGGCGTAGAGGGAGGCGGCGATCGGGAAGCTCTCCTCGTAGAAGAGCGCGGCCTGGTGCGCGATCCGGGTGAGGTTCTCCTCCAGGGAGCCCCGGCCGGGTTCGTGGGAGAGCTCGCCGAGCAGCGGGACCAGCCGGGGCAGCCGCTCGGACAGGACGTGCACGAACAGCTCTTCCTTGCTGGGGAAGTACTTGTAGAGCGCCGCCTCGGAGCAGCCGGCCGCCCTGGCGATCTCCTTGGTGGTGGTGCGGGCGAGCCCGGCGGTGCGCATCAGTTCGTGAGCGGCGTCGAGGATGCGGACGCGGGCCGGTTTCTGCTGCATGACGCCCAAGGATCACATGCCCTTTCCTGCGGGTGCGACGGATGTCCCGAAGAGCCTTGACGGGTAGGTGAGTGCTTACCCACTCTGGAGACGAGCAGAGGTGAGTGAATACTCACCCACCTCTTGGCGCACGCTTGCGCACGCGTACACATGAGCACACGGGAGCGGTCATGAACCTCACTGTCTTCGGCGCGACCGGCGGGATCGGCCGGGAGATCGTCCGCCAGGCGCTGGCGTCCGGTCAGCGGGTCACGGCGGTCGTCCGCGACCCCGCCAGGCTGACCGTGACCGGCCCCGGCCTGGAGGTGGTCCGCGCGGACCTCGGCGACGCCGAGGCGGTCCGCCCCGCGGTCGCAGGCCGGGACGCGGTCCTGTCGGGTCTGGGCCCGCGCGGCCGGGGGGACGCGGGGGTCGCCGCCCGTCTGACCCGCACGGTCCTGGCCGCGATGGAGGCCGAGGGGGTGCGGCGCCTGGTCGTGGTCAGCGCGGGCCCGGTGGGCCCGGAGCCGGCCGACGGCCTCCTGGACCGCACCGCGCGCGGCCTGGTCGGCAGGATCCTCAAGCCGGTCTACGACGACCTGCGCGAGATGGAGGCGGAGCTGTCCGGCAGCGGCACCGACTGGACGTCGGTGCGCCCGCCCCGCCTTCAGGACAAGCCCCTCACCGGCACCTACCGCACGGTGATCGGCGGCTTCCCGGCGAAGGGCCGTTTCATCGCACGGGCGGACGTGGCCCACGCGATGCTGTCGATGATCGAGGACGCGGCCACGGTGAAGCAGGGAGTGGGAGTGGCGTACTGAACCGGCTCGCGCGAGGCGGAGACCGCACCGAACACGGTCCCGCACCCCTCAGTACGGCCGCTACAGGCTCACGCCCACGGTCACCGGCTCGTTGACGAGCGTCACACCGAACGCCTTGTGGACCCCGGCGACGACTTCCCGCGCCAGCTCCAGCAGGTCCTCGGTCGTGGCCCCGCCCCGGTTGGTCAGCGCCAGCGTGTGCTTGGTGGAGATCCGGGCCGGCCCGCTGCCGTACCCCTTGCCGAACCCGGCCCTGTCGATCAGCCAGGCCGCCGAGGTCTTGGTACGCCCCTCCCCCGCCGGGTAGGCGGGCGGCTCGGCCCCGTCCCCGAGCCGCTCGCGCACGCGCGCGTGGAAGTCGGCGAGCTGCTCGTCCGTGAGGATCGGGTTGGTGAAGAAGGATCCGGCCGACCAGGTGTCGTGGTCCTCGGGGTCGAGCACCATCCCCTTCCCGGCGCGCAGTCCGAGCACGGCCTCGCGCGCGCGGGCCAGCGGCGCCCGGTCCCCCTGGGCCACTCCGAGCGCCCGCGCGGCCTCGGCGTACCGCACCGGCGCCGACAGCCCGCCGGCGTCCTCCAGCCCGAAGCGCACGCGCAGGACGACATAACGCTCGGGGTCGGCCTTGAACCGGCTGTGCCGGTACGAGAAGGCGCACTCCTCGTTGGCCAGCGTCACCGTCTCACCGGACCGCCGGTCGTAGGCGACGACCTCGGTGATGGTCGAGGAGACCTCCTGGCCGTAGGCCCCGACGTTCTGGATGGGCGTGGCGCCCGCGGACCCCGGGATTCCAGCGAGGCACTCGACGCCCGCGAGACCCGCCTCGACGGTGCGGGCGACCGCATCGGTCCACACCTCGCCGGCCGCCAGCTCCAGCGTCGTACCGCGCGCTTCGAAGCCGGTGGTGGCGATGCGCAGGGCGGTGCCGTCGAACCCCTTGTCGCCGATGACCAGGTTCGAACCGCCGCCGATGACCAGCAGCGGCGTCCCGGTGTCGTCGGCCTCGCGGACGGCGGCGATCACCTCGGCGTCGGTGGTCGCGGTGACCAGCCGGGTGGCGGGGCCGCCGAGCCGGAAGGTGGTGAGGGGGGCGAGGGGGGCGTCGTGGAGTTCCTGCACGCGCCCAAGACTACGAGACGTCACCGACACTCCCTCCGTGCGCCTTCCGTGCTCTCCCCGTCACGAGCCCCACGCGCGCGTGCCGTCAGCTGCCGACACTCTCCAGAGCCAGGGCCGGCTCCCCCTCGGTCACCGTCCGCGCGGCGCGGCGGCGGCCGGGGATGAACAGGGCGGCGATCCCGGCGAGGGCGACCACGGCGGAGCCGGTGACCAGGGCGGGCCGCAGCCCGTCCACGAAGCTCTGGGCGCTCTCGTAGCCGCCCTGGGCCGCGAAGATGGACGACATGACGGCGATGCCGAGTGCGCCGCCGACCTCACGCAGCGCGTTGTTGGCGCCGGAGGCGATGCCCTGTTCCTGCGGGCGTACGGCGGACATCACGAGGTTGGCGGCGGGGGCGAAGTACAGCGCCATGCCGATACCGCTGATGATCAGACCGGGCAGCTGGACGCCGTAGGAGGCGTGGGCGGTGACCACGGAGGCCATGTAGCCGAGCCCGGCGGCCTGCAGGAAGAGTCCGGCGGCGGCGACCGGGCGGCCGCCTATCCGGTCGGAGAGGATCCCGGCGATCGGTGCGACGAGCATCGGCATGCCGGTCCAGGGCAGCATCCTGAGGCCCGCCTCGGTGGGCGAGTAGCCGAGGACGCCCTGCATGTACTGGCTGAGCAGGAAGATCGAGCCGAACATCCCGAGGAACATCAGCAGGCTGGCCGCGTTGATCCCGGAGAAGGCGCGGGAGCGGAAGAGCCGCATCGGCAGCATGGGGTTCTTGGCGCGGCTGCCGTGGATGACGAACCCGACGAGCAGGGCGCCGCCCGCGAACAGCCCGGTGAGCACGAGGGAGCTGGTCCAGCCGTCGGCGGGGCCGCGCACCAGGCCGTAGACGATCCCGAAGAGCCCGCCGCTGGCGAGCAGGGTGCCGGGGAAGTCGAGCGGGGCGCCGGTGCCGTGGGACTCGGCGAGACGGAGCCGGGCGAGCGGCAGCAGGGCGAGGCCGAGCGGTACGTTCAGCCAGAAGATCCAATGCCAGGACACGTGTTCGGTGAGGCTGCCGCCGATGAGCGGCCCGGAGGCGACCGCGAGTCCGTTGACGGCGCCCCAGATGCCGTACGCCATCCCGCGCCTGGCCTCGGGCACGGCCGCCGTCAGCAGGGTGAGCGTCAGCGGCATCATCACGGCCGCGCCGACCCCCTGCACCGCGCGGGCGGCGATCAGGGAGTCGATGCCAGGTGCCATGGCCGCGGCGGCGGAGGCGCCGGTGAAGACGGCGAGCCCGGCGAGGAAGAGCCGACGGCGTCCGAAGCGGTCACCGAGGGCCGCGCCGAACATCAGCAGGACGGCGAAGGTGAGCGTGTAGGCGCTCACGGTCCATTCGAGGTCGTCCAGGGCACCGCCGAGGTCCTTGCGGATGGAGGGCAGTGCGGTGGTGACGACGAGGTTGTCGAGGGCCGCCATGAATCCGGCGACGCTGGTGATGACGAGCGCCCATACGGCGCCCCCCTGACGTGCGGTCTGCTGTGACATCGCTCCCCCAGAGCGTGGCCTGCGAAGGTGATTAGTTATTGGTCACTAAGTTTCTGGCATATGGGAAGGCCCGGACATGGAAGGGCGAACGGCCCCTCACCCCTCGCCGCAGTTCTCCAGCCGTCCACTGTCCCCGGCGTTCGGGTACATCCCCTGCCAGACCCGGTGTTCGGGCGGAAACCCCATGGCCGCATAGGTATTGATGAGCATCCCTTTGGCCAGGAAGGTCGTGGTGCGGTCGACGTCGGCCCCCAAGAGCAGATGGACGGTGTCCCACAGTCGCCCCCAGCCGGCCCGCACGAGCTCACCGAACTCGTGCTCGCCTTCCGCCTCGGCGGCCGCGACCGTGATGTACGTCTGCATCTGCATCTGGAGCCGCTCCGGCTGATCCTGGATGAGCTGCACATATGCGTCACCCATGGCATGCAGGGCATCTTCGCCCCGCAACCCCTCGGCCGCCTTCTCGAAGAGCTCACGCATCTCGTCGATGCAGCGCTGCGAGGCGGCGGCGAAGATCGCCTTCTTGCCAGGGAAGAGCCGGAAGAGATACGGCTGCGAAACCCCGACCCGCCTGGCGATCGCCTCGGTGGAGGTGCCGTAGTAGCCCCTCTGCGAGAACTCGGCGATCGCCGCACGGACGACACTCTCGCGCCGCTCCTCAGCACTCATCCTGACCATGCGATGAAGTTAGTACTCAATCACTAACCAAGTCAAGGGGCTGGGGAACGCCCTCTCCTCCTGGCCCGTTTCGCGGGTAGGGGGCCGCACATGCGTAAGGGGCGCCCCGCTATGGGAAGCGCCCCTTACCGAGCCGTGGAACTCACCGACCGGGTCGCGGAACTCACCGGACCGGATCATCGAGCTCATCGGACCGGACGATCGAACCCGCTGGACCGGACAATCAAACTCGCTTGCCCAGGCCGTCGAACTCGCCGGACCGAACCGTCGAATCCGCTGACCCAGGCCGTCGAATCCGCCGGACCGGGCTGCCCAAGCTGCCGGGCTCAGGCCAGCCGTACGACCGCCCGTGACATGCCCAGCACCTTCTGCCCCGCGCTCGTCGCCGTCAGGTCGACGCGCACGGTGTTGTCGTCGAGCTTGGCCGCGACCTTGCCGCTGACTTCGATGAGGGCACCCTGGTCGTCGTTCGGGACGACGACGGGCCGGGTGAAGCGGACGCCGTACTCGGTCACCGCGCCCGGGTCTCCGGTCCAGTCGGTGACCACACGGATCGCCTCGGCCATGGTGAACATGCCGTGCGCGATGACGTCCGGCAGTCCCACCTCCCTGGCGAACTTCTCGTTCCAGTGGATGGGGTTGAAGTCCCCGGAGGCGCCCGCGTACCGCACCAGCGTGGCACGGGTCACGGGGAAGGTCTGGGCGGGCAGTTCGGTGCCGACCTCGACGTCCTCGTACGCGATCTTCGACGTCATCGGTTCCTCACGCCTCGCCTTCTTCTGCGTCCGCCGCGCGGGCCACCAGCTTGGTCAGGGCGCTCACCACGAGTTCGCCCGTCTCGTCGTGGACGTCGCCGCGGATGTCGATGACGTCGTTGCCCGCGAGCGACTTGACGGCCTCGATCGTCGAGACGACGGTCAGCCGGTCGCCGGCACGCACCGGACGCCGGTAGGCGAACTTCTGGTCGCCGTGCACCACCCGGCTGTAGTCCAGGCCCAGCTGCGGGTCCTCGACGACCTGCCCGGCCGCGCGGAAAGTGATCGAGAAGACAAAGGTCGGCGGGGCGATCACATCGGAATGGCCGAGCGCCTTGGCGGCCTCCGGGTCCGTGTACACGGGGTTGGTGTCGCCGACCGCCTCGGCGAACTCACGGATCTTCTCCCGGCCCACCTCGTAGGGCTCGGTGGGTGGGTAGGTCCGTCCCACGAAGGACTGGTCGAGCGCCATTGGCCCGGCACCTCCTGATGTCTGCTGTGATGTCCCACAAACTAGCGGGAAAGCCAACTGCCGAAACGCCGTGAGGCCGCCCCCAAGTGGGGACGGCCTCACGAACGAGCCTGTTTCTATCGCGTTTCGCGGTGCGCAGTGTGCGCGTTGCAACGCGGGCAGTGCTTCTTCATCTCAAGACGGTCCGGGTTGTTACGCCGGTTCTTCTTGGTGATGTAGTTCCGCTCCTTGCACTCCACGCAGGCCAGCGTGATCTTCGGGCGGACGTCGGTGGCAGCCACGTGAGTGCTCCTAAGACGAACGGATGGACTGATTCAACGCAAAAAGAGTAGCCGATCGAAGGACCGACCCCGCAATCGGCTACTGTCAGTAGCGGTGACCGGACTTGAACCGGTGACACAGCGATTATGAGCCGCTTGCTCTACCGACTGAGCTACACCGCTTTGATGAGATCAGTCCCGCCTCGCGACGGGACCTCTCACACCAGAGCCCCAATACGGAATCGAACCGTAGACCTTCTCCTTACCATGGAGACGCTCTGCCGACTGAGCTATTGGGGCGAGCGATGAAGACATTACACGCTCGGCCGCCGTTCACCCAAATCCGTTTCCCGCCGCTCCACCGGGCCCCTTCCACCCGGCTCACGGCAGCCTCTCGGGCCCCTTCCGACGCTCCTCACGCGCGCGTGCCGAGCCGATCCCGGCCGGTCCGACGAGGTCCCCGACCGGTCCGACCAGGCCGGTACGACTATTGCGCTCCTCCCCGCCCCGCACGGTTCGCCACCCTAGGCTCGACTCACTCTGCGTGATCTTGAGTCCCCGCCCGGACCGACCTTCCTGGAGCGCGATGCCCGACAGCCAGCCGCAGCCGCCCTCGTCGTCGTCCAACTCCCCGGGCTCCTCGGGACAGTCCGAGCCGACCGGGCTCCTGCTGTGCGGGGCACGGCTCACCGACGGCCGGACCGTGGACGTACGGCTGAGCGGCGGGCGCATCGAGGCGGTCGGTACGGCCGGCAGCCTGGCACCGGGTCCGGCCCGCGCGGGCGGCGCGCGCGTGGACCTCAGCGGTTACCTCCTCCTGCCGGCCCCGGCCGAACCGCACGCTCACGGCGACACCGCACTCTCCGCCGATCGCGGCGGCCCCGTCTCGTACGACCCCGACGACGTCCAGCGCCGCGCCACCGAGGCCGCCCTGCTGCAACTCGGCCACGGCGCGACGGCGGTACGCGCGCACGTGCGCGTGGGCGACGTCCAGGGGCTGGCCGCCCTTGCCGCCGTTCTCCAGGCGCGCCGTTCGCTGCGCGGGCTCGCGGAGCTCACGGCGGTCGCGATGCCGCGCGTGCTGACCGGGGTGGCCGGCGCGGAGGGGCTGGCGATACTGCGGGACGCGGCGAAGATGGGCGCGTCGGTGCTGGGCGGCTGCCCGGACCTGGACCCCGATCCCACCGGCTATGCCGAAGCCGTCCTGGAGGTGGCCTCCGAGCACGGCTGTCCGGTCGACCTGCACACGGACGCCGTCGACCCGGCCCGGCTGGCGAGACTCGCCGCGATGGCGGGCGGCATGCGCCCCGGCGTGACACTCGGCCCGTGCGCCGGGCTCGCGCGCCTGCCCGCCGAGGCGGTCGCCCGGGTCGCGGACCAGCTCGCCGCGGCCGGCGTCACGGTGGTGTGCCTTCCCCAGGGCGGCTGCGGCTCCGTCGACCGCCGCGGCACGGCTCCGGTACGGCTGCTGCGCGCGGCCGGGGTGCGGGTCGCCGCCGGCAGCGGCGCCCTGCGCGACCTGTCGAACCCCGTCGGTCGCGGCGACCCCCTGGAGGCGGCCTATCTCCTGGCCTCCCGCCACGGCCTTCGTCCCGAGGACGCCTACGACACCGTGAGCACCTCCTCCCGCGCCGCCCTCGGCCTTCCCGAGGTCCGCGTCGAGGCCGGCTTCCCCGCCGAACTCCTCGCCGTACGCGGCGACCACCTGGCCGGCGCCCTCTCCCTCGCCTACAGCCGGATCGTGGTGCACCGGGGGCGCGTGGTGGCACGGACGAGCGCGGTCCGCGAGTACTGCAACTCGGCGGCGACAGCGGAGCTGGGGCTGCCTCGGCAGGGGCGGGGCGAGGTGTCCTGAGGGGGCGCACGGGGCGGAGGCGCCGGGGCGCGTGTCGCGGGGTGCGAGCGGGCGCGGGAACTTGCCGCGCGGAGACGAGGTCAACCCGGCGGGTCGCTCACGGGACCCGTGCGAGCGCGTGGGGCGCGTGAAGTCGTGCGGCGGATGCGGGGCTTCGGGCGTACGGTCGGAAACATGCGCATTGTCATCGCTGGTGGTCATGGTCAGATCGCGTTGCGGTTGGAGCGGCTGCTCTCCGCGCGTGGGGACGAGGTAGCGGGAATCATCCGGAAGGCCGAGCAGAGCGACGATCTGCGCGCGGCCGGTGCCGAACCGGTGCTGCTCGACCTGGAGTCGGCATCGGTCGAGGAGGTCGCGGCGCAACTGCAGGGAGCGGACGCGGCGGTGTTCGCGGCGGGCGCGGGCCCGGGCAGCGGCACGGCCCGCAAGGAGACGGTGGACAAGGGCGCGGCGGTGTTGTTCGTGGAAGCGGCGGTCCGCGCGAGCGTGCGCCGTCTCGTGGTCGTCTCGGCGATGGGCGCGGACCCGGCGCACCAGGGCGACGACGTCTTCGACGTGTATCTGCGGGCCAAGGGCGAGGCCGACGCGTACGTCACCCGGCAGAGCGCCCTGGACTGGACGATCCTGCGCCCCGGTCAACTGACGGACGAGCCGGGCAAGGGCCTGGTGCGTCTGGAGGCGCACACGGGCCGGGGGCCGGTCACGCGCGACGACGTGGCCGCCGTACTAGCGGAGTTGGTGGACACGTCGGCGACGGCCGGTCTGACCCTGGAACTGATCGGCGGTTCGACGCCGGTCACGGTGGCCGTGAAATCGGTGGCCGGGAACTGAACTCACCGCCCGGCCGTTGGGACTTGTGACGGTGGCGACGGCCAGCCGCGGTCTTCAGAACAGCGGCAGCTGCCCGGGAAAGTCCGGCACGGTGTATCCGTCCAACGACGGCTGAACCTCGTCGAGTTGGGCCTGTCGCCGCGAGCCGGAGCAGGAGACCAGGTCGCTGGACTCCCGTGCCCCGGGCGGATCGTGCCGTGCGAAGCGTCCCGCGACGACGGCGATCTCGCGGCGGCACACCGGGCAGGTTCTACGTCGGGAGGACATGAGCCCAGTCTGCCCCGGGGCGTGGCACACGTACCGGTGGCCACGGTCGTCCCGGGCAGCTGACCCGAGCGACCGCCGTGTCGTCCGCACTCACGCCGACAGTGTGGTCGTGAGGGCGCACCAGCTGCGGGGCCAGCCCCTCCGCGCCGGCCCCGCAGGGCGGCGACGGCGCCGGGGCACAGGGGTCGTCACGCGCGCCGTCCCGGCGCCCGCCTCCGCGTTCCCGCACCTTCAGAAGCGGCCACGCCGACGCCGATGTGGGGCATGCCTCACCTCCGCGCGACGCACTCATGGCACAACGAAGAGACCCCCTCCGGTCTGTGTTTCCACAGTCCAGAGGGGGTCTTCCCCAAAGTGGCGGCGCCAGGATTCGAACCTGGGAAGGCGAAGCCGGCAGATTTACAGTCTGCTCCCTTTGGCCGCTCGGGCACACCGCCGGGGTTTGCCACCAAGTCGAACCGTTTTTCGGCGGTGCTCCCTGGCAACGACGTAAACAATACCCGATCCCGAGGGGTGCTCCGCCACCCGATTGATCTGCGCTCGCGAGACGTGGGGTGGCTAGGCTGGTGCGGATGCGGCCCGGTCCCCACACCAGGCGCGGTCGCCGTCGCGCGCCGGAACGCATCCCGTTACGCCCCCGGATACAAGGAGCCACAGGACATGGCCGACTCCAGTTTCGACATCGTCTCGAAGGTCGAGCGGCAGGAGGTCGACAACGCCCTCAACCAGGCCGCCAAGGAGGTCTCTCAGCGCTATGACTTCAAGGGCGTGGACGCCTCGATCGCCTGGTCCGGCGAGAAGATCCTGATGCAGGCGAACTCCGAGGAGCGGGTCAAGGCCATCCTCGACGTCTTCCAGTCGAAGCTGATCAAGCGCGGCATCTCGCTGAAGGCGCTCGACGCGGGTGAGCCGCAGCTCTCCGGCAAGGAGTACAAGATCTTCGCGTCGATCGAGGAGGGCATCTCCCAGGAGAACGCGAAGAAGGTCGCGAAGATCATCCGGGACGAGGGTCCCAAGGGTGTGAAGGCCCAGGTCCAGGGCGACGAACTGCGCGTCAGCTCCAAGAGCCGCGACGACCTCCAGGCCGTGATCACGCTCCTGAAGGGCCAGGACTTCGACTTCGCGCTCCAGTTCGTGAACTACCGGTAGTCACGGTAGGCCGAGGCACGACGAAGGGTGGGCGCCCCCGGTGCCCACCCTTCTCCTCTGCCGGCCGCGGCCGGGCGATCAGTCGCGTGAATTGCCCAAGAGGAGGCGGTAGAGGATCAGCAGGACCAACGAGCCGCCGATCGCCGCCACCCAGGTCGCGCCGTCGTAGAAGTGCTTGGTGATGGGGTGGTCCAGCCAGCGGGCCGATATCCAGCCGCCGAGGAACGCGCCCACGATGCCGATGAGGGTCGTGCCGATGAAGCCGCCCGGGTCGCGTCCCGGCAGCAGGATTTTGGCGATGGCGCCGGCCAACAGTCCCAGGATGATCCAACTGATGATGCCCATGCCCTGAACCTGCCCTTCGCCGCTGTGTTCGCACTGGTGCGGCCCTGTGATTTCGTTCTCGGCCGACTGTGCCGGACAGTCCGTCCGAGTCGTCCGCAGATGGCCGTCGCGCGTGTGTTCGTGCCCTGTCGATGACGAGGACGCCATGGCGACACCCCGCGGTTGCGGCGATCAGTAGGGTGCGGCGCATGGCTTCCTCCCCTCCCGGCCTGCGGCGCACGCTGGGCGTGCACGACGCCGTGGTCGTCGGCCTCGGCGCGATGATCGGGGCAGGCGTGTTCTCGGCCCTGGGCCCGGCCGCCCGCGCGGCCGGGTCCGGGCTGCTGCCGGGGCTGGCCGTCGCAGCCCTGGTCGCCTACTGCAACGCCATGTCCTCGGCCCGCCTCGCCGCCCGCTACCCGCAGTCGGGCGGCACCTACGTGTACGGGCGGGAGCGGCTCGGCGCCTTCTGGGGGTATCTCGCGGGCTGGGCGTTCGTCGTCGGAAAGACGGCGTCCTGCGCCGCGATGGCCCTGACCGTGGGCGCCTACGCCTGGCCGGGGCAGGCGCACGTGGTTGCGGTCGCGGCCGTGGTGGCGCTGACCGCCGTGAACTACGGCGGTATCCAGAAGTCGGCCTGGCTGACGCGGTTGATCGTCGCCGTGGTGCTGGCGGTCCTCGCCTGCGTGGTGGTCGTGTGCCTGACGTCCGGGCGAGCGGACGCCGGGCGACTGGACATCGGCCTGTCATCGGGTGTGGTCGGGGTGCTTCAGGCGGCCGGGCTCCTGTTCTTCGCGTTCGCCGGGTACGCGCGGATCGCGACCCTCGGTGAGGAGGTGCGGGACCCGGCGCGCACCATCCCGCGCGCGATCCCGCTGGCCCTGGGTATCGCACTGGTGGTGTACACGTGCGTGGCCGTGGCCGTGCTCTGCGTGCTCGGCGCGGACGCGCTGGGACGGACGGGGGCGCCGCTGGCCGACGCGGTGCGGGCGGCCGGGGTGCCGGGGCTGGTGCCCGTGGTGCGGGTGGGGGCGGCGGTGGCCGCGCTCGGCTCGCTGCTGGCGCTGATCCTTGGCGTGTCACGGACCACGCTCGCCATGGCTCGTGACGGCCATCTGCCCTCGGCGCTGGCCGCCGTGCATCCGCGATTCGAGGTCCCGCACCGCGCGGAGCTGGCCGTCGGCGCGGTGGTCGCCGTGGCGGCGGCGACCGTGGACCTCCGGGGTGCCATCGGTTTCTCCTCCTTCGGTGTGTTGGCGTACTACGCGGTGGCCAATGCCTCGGCCTGGACACTCGATCTGGCTCCGCGTGCCCGCGTGGTTCCGCTGGTGGGCCTGCTGGGGTGTGCCGTACTCGCCTTCGCGCTGCCGGTCGTTTCGGTGGCCACAGGAGCGGCCGTGCTGGCCGTGGGCGCGGTGGCGTACGCCGTACGGCGGCGGATGACAGCTCGGTAGCCGACGGCCGCGCTCAGGAGGCCCGGTCCCTCAGGAGGCCTGCTCCGGCAGCGGAGCCGTGCGTATCCGGAAGTCGTCCCACCGGGCCAGATCCGTGCCCTCGTCGGTCTCCTCGTACCAGCCCGTGCCGTTCAGCCAGACGCACAGCCAGTCGGTGAGGGTGGGTGCGTCCACGAACCAGGCTCCGTCGGCGCCGTCGGCGTTCGGCTCGTAGAGCAGGACCGTGGCCTGCGGGGTGCGGCAGTCCACGCACGCGTACATGCCGCAGCCCCAGTGGGAGATCGGCAGGACGCCCTCCGGCCAGGGCCACTCCGGGTTCTTGCGGCCGTACTCGCGGTTGGTGAGGTACTGGGCGACGGCGGCGGGTTCGCCGGAGGGAGCGGCATCGAGCAGGGGCAGCAATCCGTACGACGGGCCGAAGCCCCCGTCGCCGACCTGCTCGTAGAGCGCGGTGAGGAGGCGTGGCAGGGGGAAGCCCAGGGCCTCCCGGGCGCGGTCGAGGGTGGCTGCGTCGACGGGCGCGGGAAGCACAGGCCAGCCCCACGGACGGGAGTCGCGGGCCTGTACCGCCACCTGTGTCAGCAACTGCTCGATCTCGGTCATGGCTTCATGATGCAGGCCGCCGCTGACAATCGCGGCGGCCTGTGGACAACCCTTGGCCCCGGATGCGGGCCTGTGGACAACTCGGGCGCGGCAAGCGCCGGATGAGCAGTGGTCAGCGGTTCGCGAACGGCTGGTCAGTGGGCACGATCTCGCGTCCCAGCGGAAGCAGGGAGACCGGGATCAGCTTGAAGTTGGCGATGCCGAAGGGGATCCCGATGATCGTCAGGCACATCACGACACCGGTGACGATGTGGGCGAGCGCCAGCCACCAGCCCGCGAGGACCAGCCACAGGACGTTGCCGACGCAGGAGGGGGCACCGGCGTCCCGCCGCTCGACGGTCGTGTACCCGAAGGGCCAGAGGGCGTAGACGCCGATACGAAAGGCCGCTACGCCAAACGGGATACCGATGATCGTGATGCAGAGGATCACGCCCGCCAGCAAGTACCCGAGGAACAGCCAGAAGCCGCTCAGGACGAGCCAAATGACGTTCAGGATGGTCTTCACTGCGGGCGACCTGCCATCTTCTCTAGCCGGGCGATCCGCTCCGCCATGGGCGGATGCGTCGAGAACATCTTGGACAGTCCCTGACCCGGGCGGAAGGGGTTCGCGATCATCATGTGGCTCGCGGTCTCGATCCGGGGCTCAGGGGGCAGCGGGAGCTGCTTGGTCCCGGCCTCCAGCTTGCTCAGGGCGCTGGCGAGGGCGAGCGGGTCGCCGGTGAGCTGGGCGCCGGAGGCGTCCGCCTCGTACTCCCTGGAGCGGCTGATGGCGAGCTGGATGAGGGTGGCGGCGAGCGGGCCCAGGATCATGATCAGCAGCAGGCCGATGAAGCCGGGGCCGTCGTCGTCGTCCGAACGGCCGACGGGGATCAGCCAGGCGAAGTTGACCAGGAACATGATCACCGAGGCGAGTGCGCCGGCGACCGACGAGATGAGGATGTCGCGGTTGTAGACGTGGCTGAGCTCGTGGCCGATCACACCCCGCAGTTCGCGCTCGTCCAGGATGCGCAGGATGCCTTCCGTGCAGCACACGGCGGCGTTGCGCGGGTTGCGGCCGGTCGCGAAGGCGTTCGGGGCCTCCGTCGGGGAGATGTACAGGCGGGGCATGGGCTGGCGGGCCTGAGTGGAGAGGTCGCGGACCATCCGGTACAGGGCCGGCGCCTCGAATTCGCTCACCGGGCGTGCGCGCATCGCGCGTAGCGCCAGTTTGTCGCTGTTCCAGTACGCGTACGCGTTCGTGCCGAGGGCGACGAGGACCGCGACGATCAGACCCGTCCGGCCGAAGAAGCTGCCGATGACGATGATGAGTGCCGACAGCCCTCCGAGGAGAACTGCCGTCCTGAGTCCGTTGTGCCGGCGGTGCACGGTACGCCCTCCAAGTCGTGCGGCAGGGGAACCCTTTGCCTGCGGTGCTGCCTTCCGATCTGCGATGCCACCGGTGTCGTGGTGTCACGTCCAGTGGACCCTTCCGCACTGGTCAACGCCAGGCGACGGCCACTAGTTCCCTTGTGTCCGCTGTGCGCCGCGTGAGCCGTCCGGGTGAGAGCCGCGCTCTCGCGTACGGCCGTCCGCACGCGCGCGTGCGGTGGTCCGTGCCCTCGCGTGCGGTGGTCCGCGCTCGCGTGCGGGGCGTCAGAACAGGCCGGTGGCGGCGAAGCGGAGCACCAGCTGGGGCGCGCCGGAGAGGGCGATGCCGAGGGCGCCGGTGAGGGCGAGTGCGGCCGTGAGAGGGGCCGGGAGGCGGTGCTCGGTGGTTTCGCCTTCGGGAGCGCGGAACAGCAGGGCGGTCCACTGGAGGTAGTAGTAGAGGGCGATCACGACGTTGACGGCCATGACGACGGCCAGCCAGCCGAGACCGGCGTCGACGGCCGCCGAGAAGACGGTGACCTTGGCGAAGAGTCCGATGAGGCCGGGCGGGAGTCCGGCCAGGCACAGCAGGAAGAACGCCAGGAGCAGCGCGGTCAGTGGGTTCTTGCCGTACAGGCCGCGGTAGTCGGTGAGCCGGTTGAGTTCCTTCGTACGGCCGACCAGGGCGGCCACCGCGAAGGCGCCGAGGTTCACGGCCGCGTACATGAGGGCGTAGGCGACGGTGGAGCCGATGGCCTTCTGGGGGTCCTTGGCGTATCCGGCGGCGGCGATCGGCACGAGCAGATAGCCGGCCTGGCCCACCGACGACCAGGCGAGCAGTCGTACCGCGCTGTACGCGCGCGTGGCCTGCTGGCGCAGGGCCGCGACGTTGCCGACGGTCATGGTGAGGGCGGCCAGGGCGGCGAGTGCGGGGCCCCAGACGTCGGCGTACGACGGGAAGGCGACGACGGTGACCAGGATCAGGCCGGAGAAGCCGACGGCCTTGCCGACGACCGACAGGTAGGCGGCAATGGGGAGCGGGGCGCCGACGTAGGTGTCGGGAACCCAGAAGTGGAAGGGGACGGCGGCCGTCTTGAACGCGAAACCCACAAGGGTGAGGACGACGCCCGTCTGGGCGAGGGTGTGCAGCTGGCCGTCGACGTGCTGGATGCGGTCGGCGACCTGGGTGAGGTAGAGGCTGCCGGTGGTGGCGTACACGAAGCTGATGCCCAGGAGGCTGACGGCGGTCGCGGTCACCGAGGACAGGAAGAACTTCAGGGCGGCTTCGGAGGACTTCGCGTCGCCGTGCCGGATGCCGACGAGGGCGAATGCGGGCAGGGAGGCGACTTCCAGGGCGACGATCAGGGTGGCGAGGTCGCGGGAGGCGGGCAGCAGGGCGGCGCCGGCGGCCGAGGAGAGCAGCAGGAACCAGAACTCGCCCTGGGGGTAGCGGCGGTTGCCGTCCTTGAGGGTGGTGACGGACAGCAGGGCCGTGAGCAGGGCGCCGCCGAGCACCAGGAACTGCACGACCAGGGTGAACCGGTCGGCCGTGTAGCTGCACGCGCGCGTGGCGCCCGTCAGGCAGAAGGTGCTGCGGTCGTGGTCCAGGAGCGGCAGCAGCAGGACGGCGGACGCGGCGAGTCCGGCGACCGAGACCCAGCCGAGGAGCGGCTTCCTGGCCTCGGGCACGAACAGGTCGGCGACCAGGACGGCGAGTGCGACGACCGCGGTGAGAGTGGGCGGGGCGACGGCGAGCCAGTCGACGGACTGGACGAGGTCCGCGGCCAGCGGCTGGGCCAGGGCACTCATCGGGGGCCTCCTGCGAGAAGCTGCTGCACGGCCGGGTCGGTCAGCCCGAGCAGGGCCTTCGGCCACAGTCCGGCGATGACGGTGAGGGCGACGAGCGGGGTCCAGGCCGCGAACTCGTAGGTGCGGACGTCGACGAGTTCCGGCATGTCCTGCGGTACGGCGCCCATGCAGACGCGGCGGACCACGGTAAGCATGTACGCGGCGGTGAGCAGGGTGCCGAAGGCGGCGATCGCCATGAAGGTCAGGAAGGCCGGGCGGCTGAGGTGTGCGGCGGGCTTGAACGCGCCGAAGAGGGCCAGCATCTCGCCCCAGAACCCGGCCAGTCCGGGCAGTCCGAGCGAGGCGACGGCGGCGAAGGCGAGCAGTCCGCCGAGGCGCGGTGCCTTGCCGTACAGCGCGGCGCCCGTCTCCTCGGCGAGGGTGTCCAGGTCGGTCGTGCCGGTACGGTCCTTCAGGCCGCCGACCAGGAAGAACAGCAGACCGGTGATGAGGCCGTGGGCGATGTTGGCGAACAGGGCGCCGTTGACACCGGTGGGGGTCATGGTGGCGATGCCTAGCAGGACGAAGCCCATGTGGCCGACCGAGGAGTAGGCGATCAGGCGCTTGAGGTCGCCCTTGGCGCCCCGTTTGGCCAGGTTCAGGCAGGCCAGGGACCCGTAGATGATCCCGACGACGGCGAAGGCGGCGAGGTACGGCGCGAAGGTGCGGAATCCGTCCGGCGCGACCGGCAGCAGGATCCGGACGAACCCGTACGTACCCATTTTGAGCATGACACCGGCCAGCAGGACCGAGCCGACGGTCGGTGCGGCGGTGTGGGCGTCCGGCAGCCAGCTGTGCAGGGGCCACATCGGGGTCTTGACCGCGAGGCCGATCCCGACTGCCAGAACGGCGATGACCTGCACGGATGTGCTCAGCGACCGGCCGTTGTCAGTGGCGAGTGCCACCATGTCGAACGTGCCCGCCTTGATTCCGATCAGGAGCAGGCCGAGCAGCATGACGACGGATCCGAGCAGGGTGAACAGGATGAACTTCCAGGCGGCCCGGGTGCGCCCCGCGCCGCCCCAGCGGGCGATGAGGAAGTACATCGGGATGAGGACCGTCTCGAACGCGACGAAGAACAGCAGCAGGTCGAGGACGGCGAAGCTGGCGAGGGTGCCGGATTCCAGGACGAGCAGCAGGGCGACGAAGGCCTTCGGGGACGGGCCCGCGGGCATGTTGAAGTACGTGTAGAGCGCGCAGAGGAAGGTCAGCAGCGCGGTCAGGACCACAAGGGGGAGGGAGATGCCGTCGATGCCGAGGTGGATGCGCACGTCCAGTGCGGGGATCCAGCTGATGTCGGTCGTGGCCTGCATCCTCGACGGATGGTCGTGGTCGAAGCCGAGCGCGAGGACGATCGCGGCGATGAGGATCACGCCGGTCACGGTCACGCCGTGGCGGCGCACGGCCTGCTCGGGTGACTTCCCCTTCAGTCCGGGCGGGGCGGGCAGCAGAGCGGCGACGGCGCCGAGGAGCGGGCCGACCACGATCAGTGCCAGAAGGATCTGCATCACGGACTCGTTGATATCGATCACGCCTGCTCACGCTCCCGTGGCGACGAGGAGGACGGCGACCGCCAGGACGACGGTGCCGGCGAGCAGCGCGCTCACATAGGTCTGGACATTGCCGGTCTGGGCGCGGCGTACGGCGGCGCCGAGCAGGCGGGGTGCGGCGGCCGCGCCGCGGACGTAGGTGTCGACGACCTCGCGGTCGAGGAACTGGACGAGGCTCGCCGCGGCCAGGACCGGGCGGACGAACAGCACGTCGTACACGGCGTCCAGGTGGAAGCCTTCGGCGGCCGGCCGGCGCAGCGGGCCGAGCAGGAGCCGGGCGGGGTCCGCCGGGTCGGGTGCGTAGGCCACGTCGCCGAAGGCGGGTTCGTGGGTGGCGATGGCTTCGGCCTCGACGAGTCCGGCGTCGCCCTCCGGGTGCGCGGCGACGGCGCCGATCGGGGCGCGGGCGGCGAGCGCGCTGGTGCGTTGCCATACGCCGTAGGTGAGGAGTACGCCGACGAGCGCGAGGCCGGTGCCGAGGATCGAGGTGGTGAGGGTCGGGGTGAGGTCACGGCCGTCGAACCAGCCGGGCAGCGACCGGTAGGCGAACCCGCCGAAGGCGAGGGACGGGATGGCCAGGACCCACAGCACCGCGGTCATGGACAACGGCTGCCGGCCGTGGTCCGGGGCCTTGGTGCCCCGGCCCCGGAAGGCGAGCAGCCACAGCCGTGTCGCGTACGCGGCGGTGAGCAGGGCGGTGACCAGGCCGGCGACGAGGACGATCCAGCCCGCGCTGCCGGGGGCGTGCGCGGTGTGGCCGGTGGCCGCGTGCTCGGCGGCGCCCAGGACGGACTCCTTGGAGAAGAAGCCGCTGAAGGGCGGGATCGCGGCCAGCGCGAGGAGCGCCACGGTCATCGTCCAGTAGGCGTCCGGGACGCGGGCGCGCAGTCCGGAGGTGCGGGACATGACGGCCAGCGAGTTGGTGCCGGCGGCGTGGATGACGACGCCGGCCGCGAGGAACAGCAGTGCCTTGAAGGCGCCGTGGGACAGGAGGTGGAAGACGGCGGCGCCGCGGTCGCCGACGGCGAGGGCGCCGGTCATGTAGCCGAGCTGGCCGATCGTCGAGTAGGCGAGGACACGCTTGATGTCGTCCTGGGCGAGTGCGGCGAGGGCCGAACCGACCATCGTGACGGCGCCCATGGCGGCGAGCACGATCATCACGGCCGCACTGGCCTCGAAGACCGGAAGGAGACGGGCGACGAAGTAGACACCGGCGGCGACCATCGTGGCGGCGTGGATCAGCGCGGAGACCGGGGTGGGGCCCGCCATGGCGTCGGGGAGCCAGGTGTGCAGCGGGAACTGTGCCGACTTGCCCGCCACGCCGCACAGGAGCAGCAGGGCGACCAGGGCCGGGTGGTGCAGTCCGCCGTTCGCGACGGTGCCGAGGATCGTCGTGATGCGGAAGGAACCCGCGTCGGTGGCGAGCGCGAACAGGCCGATCAGGAACGGCACGTCGCCGAGCTTGGTGACCAGGAAGGCCTTGATGGAGGCGGCGCGGGCCTCGGGGGTCTCCCAGTAGTGGCCGACCAGGAAGTAGGAGCAGATGCCCATGACCTCCCAGCCGACGAGCAGCACGATCAGGTCGCCGGAGTAGACGACCAGCAGCATCGCGGAGGTGAAGAGGGAGACGAGGGCGGCGTACGAGGCGTAGCGCGGGTCGTCGCGCAGGTAGCCGGTCGAGTAGATCTGCACACAGGTGGCGACGAAGGCGACCAGGGCGGCGACGAGGGCGGCGAAGCCGTCGATGTACAGGGCGAGTTCGATCGGGACGGAGCCGGTCGGGGTGAGCTCGGTGTGGGCGTCGACGGCCCGGCCGCCGCCCTGGTCCACGGCGACCGTGATGGCCAGCGCGAGCGCGGCGAGGGTCGGCAGGACCGCGAGCGGGCGGACGAAACCGGGGGCCGTGCGTCCCACGAGCAGGCCGGCAGCGGCGGCCAGGAAGGGCAGGAGAGGGACGAGGACGGCGAGGTTGGTCGTGGTCACGCGGTGGCCTCAGCCTTCTCGTCGGCCGTCCCGTCCGTGGGCGTGCCGTGCTCGTGGCCCTCGGCGGTGTCGCGGAGCCGGTCGATGTCGGAGGTGCCGCGGTTTCGGTAGACGGCGAGGACGATCGCGAGGCCGATGCCGATCTCGGCGGCGGCGATGGCGATGGTGAACAGGGTCAGCGCCTGGCCGGAGTGCAGGGTGTCCCGGGCGGCCCTGCTCAGCCACACGTCGAAGGCGACGAGGTTGAGGTTGACGGCGTTGAGCATCAGCTCGACCGACATCAGGACCAGGATCGCGTTGCGGCGGGCGAGGACGCCGTACAGGCCGGTGCAGAAGAGGAGCGCGGAGAGGACGGCGGGATAGGCGAGATGCATCAGCGGGCGCCTTCCTGCTCGATCGGGTGAATCCCGGAATCCGTGACGGAGGGGGAACTCTGTGTGACGGGCCGGCCGTTCACAGGGGGCGGGGCCGAGTCCGCCTTCGCCTTCCGGGACAGGACGATCGCGCCGACGAGGGCCGCGAGGAGGAGGACGGAGAGGGCCTCGAAGGGCAGGACCCAGTTCTGGAAGAGGCTCTCGCCGGTGACCTTCGTCGAACCGGCGGCGGGGCCGTCCAGGTCGACCCAGGTGGTACGGAAGGCGTCCACGACCACCCAGACCAGGGCGGCCGCGGCGACCACGGCGACGGCCAGCGCGGCCCAGCGGTTCCCGGAGTCGGCGTCCGGGGAGCGGCCGATCGGGGCCTTGGTGAGCATCAGACCGAAGAGAAGGAGGACGACTACGGAGCCCACATAGATAAGGACCTGCACCCAGGCGATGAACTCGGCGGTGAGCAGCAGGTATTCGACGGCGAGGCCGCCGAGCGTGACCACCAGCCACAGGGCGGCGTGCACCAGCTGGCGGGTGGTGACCGTGACGAGGGCGGCGCCGAAGGTGACCAGGCCGACGAGGAGAAAGGCGATCTCCACACCGGTCGGGGACAGGAAGCCGTGCGGCGCCTGGGCGAGGGGGCTCACGACTCCCCCTCCCGCGGCTCGGCCTGCGCGGCCGCGAGCTTCTCGGCGGTCTTCCGGGCGGCGGCGATCTCCTTCGGTTCCTCCGCGCCTGCGTCGAGAGCGGGCGGGGCCGGGACCGTCCACATCCACTCGCGGAGCTTGTCGCGCTCGTGGGTGAGTTCGTGGATGTCGGTCTCGGCGTACTCGAACTCCGGGGACCAGAACAGGGCGTCGAAAGGACAGACCTCGATGCAGATACCGCAGTACATGCACAGGGAGAAGTCGATGGCGAAGCGGTCCAGGACGTTGCGGCTGCGTTCGCGGCCGCCTGGGACCGCCGCCGGGACGGTCTCCTTGTGGGAGTCGATGTAGATGCACCAGTCGGGGCACTCACGGGCGCAGAGCATGCAGACCGTGCAGTTCTCCTCGAACAGGCCGATCACACCGCGGGTGCGGGGCGGGAGCTCGGGCAGGGCGTCCGGGTACTGCTCGGTGACCGTCTTCCGGGTCATCGTGCGCAGGGTGACGGCCAGGCCCTTGGCGAGGCCGCTGCCGGGAATGGGGGCCACGGTTAGGAGATCACCACCTTGACGATGCCGGTGAGGGCGATCTGAGCGAGAGAAAGGGGGACGAGAAGGGTCCAGGAGAACTTCTGCAGCTGGTCCTCGCGCAGCCGGGGGTAGGTCACGCGGAGCCAGATCACGACGAAGGCGAGGAGCGCCGTCTTCAGGAGGGTCCACAGCCAGCCGAGGCCGTCGGCTCCCCACGGGCCGTGCCAGCCGCCGAGGAAGAGGACGGTGGTCAGACCGCACAGGACGACGATCCCTGCGTACTCGGCGAGCAGGAACAGGGCGAAGCGCAGACCGGTGTACTCGGTGTACGCGCCGAAGATGATCTCCGTGTCGGCGACGGGCATGTCGAAGGGGGGCCGCTGGAGTTCCGCGAGGCCGGCGACGAAGAAGACCAGGCCTCCGGTGATCTGCCAGGGCAGCCACCACCAGTGGAAGGCGCCGACGATGCCGGGCAGGGAGACCGTGCCGGCCGCCATCGCCACGGAGGCGGCGGCAAGCAGCATGGGGAGTTCGTAGGCGAGGAGTTGGGCGGCGGTGCGCAGACCGCCGAGGAGGGAGAACTTGTTGGCGCTGGCCCAGCCGGCCATGAGCGAGCCGAGGACGCCGATGCCCATCACGGCCAGCACGAAGAACACACCCGCGTCCAGGACCTGACCGAAAGCACCCTCGCCGGGGCCGATCGGGATGGCGAGGAGTACGAGCAGATACGGGAGGAGTGCCACCGCGGGCGCCAGCTGGAAGATGCGGCGGTCCGCTCCCGTGGGGACCACGTCCTCCTTCTGCGCGAACTTCACACCGTCGGCGATCAGCTGGGCCCAGCCGTGGAAACCACCGGCGTACATCGGGCCGAGGCGGCCCTGCATATGGGCCATCACCTTGTGCTCGGTCTGACCGACGATCAGGGGGAAGGTGAGGAAGACGACGAACACGGCGAGGAGTCGCAGGCCGACGTCCAGGGCGTCGTTCACTGCGGGCCTCCTGGGCGGTCTTCACGGGGGGCGGGTTTGTGTTCGGAGGTGACGTCGTCCGGGGTCGAGGCTCCAGGGCTGGGAGGGCCGTCGGAGGCGGGAGCGTCGGAAGCCGGGTTCTGAGGGGCGGGAGCCTCGGGGGCTGAGGCGTCGGCGGAGTCGGGAGCCGAGGCGTCGGCGGAGTCGGGAGCCGAGGTCTCAGGTCCGGCGCCCTCTGAAGCCTCGGCGTCCTCGGGGGCCTCTGAATCCTCGGACACGCCAGGCTCCGGCTCGGCCAACTCTGTCGGCCCGGCCAGCTCGGTCGGCGCAGTCGGCGAGACAGGTTCGGCTGGTGTGATCGGCTCGGTCGGCGAGACAGGTTCGGCTGGTGTGACCGACTCGGTCGGCTCGGTCGGCGTATCCCGCTGTTCTCCGCCTCCGGGCTCGTCGAAAGCCGGGCGGGCGTGGTGCCACGGGGCGTCGGGGACGCGCGGGGTCGAGGGGCGGGCCGGCGTGGTCGGTTCTGTCGCCGGTGCCGGATGCTGGGCGCGCTGCGACGCGGAGCCACCCGAAGCGCTACGTGCCCGGCGTGGCCCGCGGGGAGCAGCCCCCGTCGGCTCCTGCGCCGGAGCGGTCTCGTCCGCTGCGGATGCCGCCCGCTGCGAGGCAGACCCCTCGCTCACACTCCGGCCCCGGCGCGGAGCCGTCGGCAACTGCTCGGACACGTCCCGCTGGGGAGCAGATCCCTCCCCCTCACTCGGCCCCTGATCCGGAGCCTTCGGAGACTGCTCCTCAGAGGCGGCCCGCTGCGAAGCGGAGCCCTCGGTCGCGCTCCG
Source organism: Streptomyces sp. NPDC001220 (assembly GCF_053597895.1). Lineage (NCBI taxonomy): Bacteria > Bacillati > Actinomycetota > Actinomycetes > Kitasatosporales > Streptomycetaceae > Streptomyces > Streptomyces sp. NPDC001220. The sequence continues at coordinate 211,850 of NZ_JBSFJE010000001.1, read as the reverse complement.
CGCCCGGCGCGTGGTGGCCGTCGGCGGCTGTTCCCCGGACACGGCCCGCTGCGAAGCGGACCCCTCGGTTGCACTGCGCGCCCGACGTGGAGTGGCTGTCGGGTGGGGCTCGGTGGGTGACGCCTCCGCCGTGGGTGTCGGCGCTGTCGGGTCCGCCGCGTCGGCCGTCTGGCCGGCCGAGCCCTCCGCTGCCGTGCGGGAGCGGCGTACCGGGCGTTCGCCGGGTGCGCGGGTCGGGCGTTCGCCGGTGGGGCGGCCCGCGGCGGCTCGGGCAGGGCGGGCGGGGGCAGCGGGGAGCTGGCCCTTCAGAGGGCCCCATTCGTTGGGGTCGGGGACGCCTGGGGGGAGCATCTGGCGGCGCCTGGGGCCGCCGTGGTCGGACTCTCCGGGTTCCTTGGCGCCGGGCCAGGCCTTGGCGACGCGGGCCGCCAGGACGAAGTCCTTGCGGAGAGGGTGGCCTTCGAAGGTTTCCGGGAGGAGGAGATGGTCCAGGCCGGGGTGGCCGGAGAAGCGGACGCCGAACATCTCGTGGGTCTCGCGCTCGTGCCAGCGAGCACCCGCGTAGACGCCGACGGCGGAGGGGAGTTCGGCGGCGGAGTGCGGCACGGTCGTCCGCAGGAGCAGGCGACGGACCGGGGCGAGGGCGACGACGTGGGCGGAGACGCGGAAGCCGGTGCCGGGTTCGTCGACCGCGCTCAACCAGTCGAAGAAGGTGCAGCTCAGGGTCGTACGGGCGGTCTCCAGGGCGGTGAGCCAGGAGGCGGCGGGGACGTCGACCGTGAGGACCTCGTAGGACTCCTCGGCCGTGGCGTCCGGGCCGAAGAGTTCGTCCACGGGGGCGGGGAGCCAGCCGGTGGGGGCCGTCATCACGTGTCCCCTTCGGCGACGGGGGCCGGCGGCCGCACCAGGCCGCTCTGGAGGGCGGCGGCGGACGGGCGAGGGGTGCCGTAGCGCTCGCCCAGGGACTCCGCCGCGATCTTCTCCTGGAGTTTGAGGATGCCCTGGAGGAGAGCCTCGGGGCGCGGCGGGCACCCGGGGACGTAGACGTCGACCGGGATGATCTGGTCGACGCCCTTGGTGACGGAGTAGGAGTCCCAGTACGGGCCGCCGCAGTTGCTGCACGCGCCGAAGGAGATGACGTACTTGGGCTCGGGCATCTGCTCGTACAGGCGTTTGACGGCCGGGGCCATCTTGTCGGTGACCGTGCCCGAGACCACCATCAGGTCGGCCTGGCGGGGGCCCGGTGCGAAGGGGATCACCCCGAGGCGGATGAAGTCGTGGCGGGCCATCGACGCGGCGATGAACTCGATCGCACAGCAGGCGAGGCCGAAGTTGAAGACCCAGAGCGAGTACCGGCGGCCCCAGTTGAGGACGACCTTCATCGGCTCGGGGGCGAGACGGGCGAGCGCGCCCAGCCGTTGCGGTTCCGGGAGCAGCACGGGCTCCGACGGCGTCACGTCCATGTCAGGACGCCCTTCTTGTATGCGTACAGCAGGCCGACGGCCAGGAAGCCGAGGAAGACGAACATCTCCACGAGCGTGGTGGCACCGTAGCCGGGGGCGGCGAAGACCGTCGCCCAGGGGAACAGGAAGATCGAGTCGACCGCGAAGATGACGTAGAGGAAGGCGTAGACGTAGTAGCGGACCTGGGTGTGTGCCCAGCCCTCGCCGACGGGGTCGACACCGCACTCGTAGGTCAGGAGTTTCTCGGGCGTGGGGACCACGGGGCGCAGCAGCCGGCCGGTACCGAAGGCGACGGCGACGAAGAGCACGCCGAGCAGGGCCAGCAGTCCTACGACCGAGTAGGACGCGAAGTAGTCCGCGGCGACGACCACGGTCGACTCACCTTTCACCGTCTCCCTCATCGTCCGTCCCCTCGCTCCCTCGACAGACAGAGGGCCGGCCCCGGCCCCGCGTCGTGACCTCAGTCAACTCTTGATTCGACGATCTGTACGCACGGGAGTCTAGGCCCTGATAAAGACACGGTAAGCAGCCCGTCACGCGGTGAGAAGTGACACCGGGGGCGACTGGTGGGGTTTTCCCCAGGGTGGCCCGGGCGGCGAACTCCATGGCATTGCGTCACGGCACACGGCACGCTGGCGCATATGACCGCACCAGCACCCCGTTCCCGCAGCCTGGCCGACGGCGGCGAAGACCGCGACCGGCTGCCGCCCGTCCGCTTCGCCTATGACGGTCACACCTGGAAGGAGATCGCGCACCTCCTGCTGAACCTGCCGGTATCGGTGTTCGGCTTCATCTACGTGTTCACGACGGTGTGGGTGAGCGGGGTGCTGACGATCACGGTGGTCGGCATCCCGCTGCTCGCCGGCACGCTGCTGGGCGCCCGGCAGCTGGGGAAGCTGGAACGGGCACGCGCGCGTGCGCTGCTCGGGGTGCGGGTGGAGGAGCCGACTCCGATGCCGTTGGGCAAGCGGGGTGGAGGCACTCAGCGGCTGTGGATGGCGCTGAAGGATCCGGTGGGCTGGCGGACACTGCTGTACGACTTCATCCGGCTGCCCTGGGGCATCCTCACCTTCTGCATCGTGCTGACGTCGTTGTTCGTGCTGTGGCCGGTGCTGCCGTTCATCGCGCGCGGGCTGGCGAACGCGGACCGGGCGATGGTCCGCGGTCTGCTGTCGCCCTCCGACGAGTTGGAGCGCCGGATCGCCGAACTCGAGTCGGACCGGGGGGTTGTGGTGGACACGGCCGCCGCCGACCTGCGGCGCATCGAACGGGATCTGCACGACGGCGCCCAGGCCCGCCTCGTCAACCTCGCCATGGGGCTCGGACTGGCCAAGGAGAAGCTCCTGGAGGATCCCGACGGGGCCGCCGCGATGGTCGAGGAGGCGCACGGCGAGGTGAAGCTGGCCCTGCAGGAGCTCAGGGACCTCGCCCGGGGGATCCATCCCGCGGTGCTCACCGACCGAGGGCTGGACGCGGCGCTGTCCTCGGTCGCCTCGCGCTGCACGGTACCGGTCCAGGTGACCGCCGACCTGCCGTCCAGACCGGCGCCCGCGATCGAGGGCATCGCCTATTTCACCGTCTCCGAGCTGCTGCAGAACATCAGCAAGCACAGCGGGGCGCGCACCGCGTCGGTCGACGTGTGGCGGACCGACGACCGGCTGCTGATCCAGGTGACGGACGACGGGCGGGGCGGCGCGAGCCTGGACGGCGGCACGGGGATGCGCGGCCTGGCCGACCGGCTGGGCGCGGTGGACGGCCTGTTCGTCGTCGACTCACCGGCCGGCGGCCCCACGACGGTCACCGCCGAGCTGCCGTGGCGCGACCGGTCGTAGCGAAGAACGCGACCGGTCGTAGCGAAGAAACGGAGAAGCGGCGCAGGGGGTAGGGAAAACCCCCCGTTCAAGATGCCGACGGCCTCCATGGTTCGTGGAGCTGCGGCACAGCAGGGTGGAGGTACGGCAGGGACAGGCCTGACCGGGCGAGCTGGAACAGCTGGAAAAGACAGCACAGGACGGACGGGACGGACCGATGGCCACGGAGTACGGGCACGGGCACGGATACGGGCAGGACGACGCGTACGGGTACGGGTACGGCAACGGGCAGGGCCACGGGTACGAACCGTGCGGTGAGCGTCGGCATCGGGTGCCGGCCGTGCTGCGGGCGCCGTTCGAGGCGCGCAGCTGGCGTGAGTTCGCCTATGTGCTGCTCGGCCTTCCGATCGGCGTCGCGCTGTTCGTGTGGACCGTGACGATGGTGTCCCTCGGCGTCGGGCTGCTGGTGACCTTCATCGGGATTCCCCTGCTGGCCGCGGCCCTGGCCGGCTGCCGGGGCTTCGGGGCGCTGGAGCGGGCACGGGCGCGCGGGCTGTTGCGCCTGGAGGTGGCCGACCCGGAGCCGTTGCGGATGCGCAAGCCGGGGGTGATGGCGTGGATCGGCGCGGTGCTGAAGAGCGGCACGTCCTGGCGCCATCTGCTGTACGCGGTGATCCAGTTCCCCTGGTCGATGTTCTCCTTCGTCGTCGCCCTCAACTTCTGGGCGTACGGCTGGGCCCTGCTGACGTACCCGCTGTGGTTCTGGGTCTTCCCGATGTACGCCGGACAGGGCGGTCTTCAGCTGTTCGGCGACGCGCACCACAGCGTCTACCTCGACAACCCGTTCGAGATCACCGTGACCGCGCTGGTCGGGCTGCTCTTCACGCTGGCCACGCCGTGGATCGTACGGGCCCTGACGCTGGTGGACCGGCTGATGGTGCACGGGCTGCTCGGGCCCTCGCAGCTGGCGTCGCGGGTGGTGGAGCTGGAGTCCGACCGGGGGGTGGTCGTCGACACGGCCGCGGCCGACCTGCGGCGCATCGAGCGGGACCTGCACGACGGGGCGCAGGCCCGGCTGGTGGCGCTGGCCATGGATCTGGGGCTGGCGAAGGAGAAGCTGCAGGAGGACCCGCAGGTCGCCGCGCGGATGGTGGACGAGGCGCACGGTGAGGTGAAGACCGCGCTGCAGGAGTTGCGGGACCTGGCCCGGGGGATCCATCCCGCGGTGCTCACCGACCGGGGGCTGGACGCGGCGCTGTCGGCGGTGGCCTCGCGGTGCACGGTGCCGGTGCGGGTGGAGGTCGACCTGGCGGAGCGACCGGCGGCGGCGATCGAGGGGATCGCGTACTTCACGGTGTCCGAGTTGCTGCAGAACATCAGCAAGCACAGTCGGGCGCGCGGCGCCTCGGTCGACGTGTGGCGGAGCGAGGACCGGCTGATGTTGCAGGTCGTGGACGACGGGGTGGGGGGTGCGGACACGGCGAAGGGGTCCGGGCTGGCGGGGCTGGCCGAGCGGCTGGACGCGGTCGACGGGATCCTCGTGGTGGACTCGCCGGCGGGTGGGCCCACGCGGGTGACGGCGGAGCTGCCCTGGCGGGGCTGAGGCCGCGGTTCTGGGCCCCCCGCCGCCCCTACCCGTCCCTGCCCGTCCCTCATCAGGACGCTCGGCCCCCTTCGCCCCCGCACCCGGGGGGTGCCGCTCCCAGACCCCCGTATCGGCCTCAACGGCCTCGCCCTCGAGCGCCGGACGAGCTGAAATGGGGGTGTGCCTCGGACACCGGGTGGGGCTGGTCGCGGTGTGTTGTCCGGACACGGGTGGGCTGGTCGGAGTGTGTTGTCCGGACACCGGTGGGGCTGATCGGGGTGTGTCGTCCGGAGACCGGTGGGGCTGATCGGGGTGTGTCGTCCGGAGACCGGTGGGGCTGATCGGGGTGTGTCGTCCGGACACCGGTGGGCTGGTCGGGGTGTTGTCCGGGTGTCGGGTGGGCTGAATTGGGCCGTCTCCTCTCATGACCGCGCCGCGCTGTGCTGCGAATGCTGGAATGCTGGTCTTTCGGACAGGGCAGGCATGTACGCCGGACGGGGTGTGGGGGGCCGGGAGATCGTGGAGGACAGGGTGCGGGTGGTCATCGCCGAGGATTCCGTGCTGCTCAGAGAGGGGCTGACCCGGCTGTTGACCGACCGCGGACATGATGTCGTCGCGGGCGTCGGCGACGCGGAGGCGCTGGTCAAGACCATCGCCGATCTCCACGCGCAGGGCGCCATGCCGGACGTGGTGGTGGCGGACGTACGGATGCCGCCGACGCACACCGACGAGGGCGTGCGGGCCGCCGTACGCCTGCGGAAGGCGCATCCGGAGCTCGGGGTGCTGGTCTTGTCGCAGTACGTGGAGGAGCGCTACGCCACCGAACTGCTGGCCGGTTCCAGCCGGGGCGTGGGCTATCTGCTGAAGGACCGGGTCGCCGAGGTCCGGGAGTTCGTGGACGCGGTCGTGCGGGTCGCCGGGGGCGGTACCGCGCTCGACCCCGAGGTGGTCGCGCAGCTGCTCGGGCGCAGCCGCAAGCAGGACGTCCTGGCCGGGCTGACCCCGCGCGAGCGGGAGGTGCTGGGCCTGATGGCCGAGGGGCGGACGAACTCGGCGATCGCCCGGCAGCTGGTCGTTAGTGACGGAGCCGTCGAGAAGCACGTCAGCAACATCTTCCTCAAGCTGGGACTCTCCCAGAGCGACGGGGACCACCGGCGCGTTCTGGCCGTTCTGACCTATCTGAACTCCTGACGGGGCCGACACCGTGTCGGAGCCGGAAGGCAGCCAGGGGGAGGGAAAATCATGACAAGTCAGGGCGACAGGTCGTCCCAAAACGCCGTCCATCATGTGAGCAGGCGCGGGAAGGCGACCCTAACCGACGTAGGGTTGAACGTGGGATGGTCCGTGGGACGACCACGCCCGGACAGCCGCCTCGAAGGAGGTCCAGTTCAGTGACCAGCCAGGTCAGCAGGACAACGGAACAGGCCGACGGAACCGTCGTGGGAGAACAGCGCAGGCCGGGCGGCGTGAAGGCCGTCCGGCGCCTCGATCGGGTGATCATCCGCTTCGCGGGGGACTCGGGTGACGGCATGCAGCTCACCGGTGACCGGTTCACATCGGAGACCGCGTCCTTCGGCAACGATCTCTCGACCCTCCCGAACTTCCCCGCCGAGATCCGCGCCCCGGCAGGCACCCTGCCCGGGGTCTCCTCATTCCAGTTGCACTTCGCCGACCACGACATCCTCACCCCCGGGGACGCGCCGAACGTGCTGGTCGCGATGAACCCGGCCGCCCTGAAAGCCAACATCGGGGACCTGCCACGCGGCGCGGAGATCATCGTCAACACGGACGAGTTCACCAAGCGGGCGATGCAGAAGATCGGCTACGACGCCTCCCCGCTGGAGGACGGCTCGCTGGACGGATACAGCCTCCATCCGGTGCCGCTGACCACTCTGACGGTGGAAGCCCTCAAAGAATTCGACCTCACCCGCAAAGAGGCCGAGCGCAGCAAGAACATGTTCGCGCTCGGCCTCTTGTCATGGATGTACCACCGGCCCACCGAGGGCACGGAGAGGTTCCTCAAGGAGAAGTTCGCCCGCAAGCCCGAGGTCATGAACGCCAACCTGGCGGCCTTCCGCGCGGGCTGGAACTTCGGGGAGACGACCGAGGACTTCGCGGTCTCCTACGAGATCGCCCCGGCGACCACCGCGTTCCCGGTGGGCACCTACCGCAACATCTCCGGGAACCTGGCCCTGGCCTACGGCCTGGTCACCGCCTCCCGCCAGGCCGACCTGCCGCTCTTCCTCGGCTCCTACCCGATCACCCCGGCCTCCGACATCCTGCACGAACTGTCCAAGCACAAGAACTTCGGCGTGCGGACCTTCCAGGCCGAGGACGAGATCGCGGGGATCGGCGCGGCACTCGGCGCGGCCTTCGGCGGCTCGCTCGCCGTGACCACCACCTCCGGCCCGGGCGTGGCGCTGAAGGCGGAGACGGTCGGACTCGCGGTGTCGCTGGAACTGCCGCTGCTGGTGGTGGACATCCAGCGTGGCGGGCCGTCCACCGGGCTGCCGACCAAGACCGAGCAGGCCGACCTGCTCCAGGCGATGTTCGGCCGCAACGGCGAGGCCCCTGTCCCGGTGATCGCTCCGCGGACCCCGGCCGACTGCTTCGACGCCGCTCTGGAGGCCGCCCGGATCGCGCTGACGTACAGAACGCCGGTGATGCTTCTCTCCGACGGCTACCTGGCCAACGGCAGCGAGCCGTGGCGCATCCCGGAGCTGACGGAACTGCCCGACCTGCGTGTCCAGTTCGCCCAGGGCCCCAACCACACCCTCGACGACGGCACCGAGGTCTTCTGGCCGTACAAGCGCGACCCGCAGACACTCGCCCGCCCGTGGGCGATCCCGGGCACGCCCGGTCTCGAACACCGTATCGGCGGCATCGAGAAGCAGGACGGTACGGGCAACATCTCCTACGACCCCGCCAACCACGACTTCATGGTCCGTACCCGGCAGGCCAAGATCGACGGCATCGACGTCCCGGACATCGAGGTCGACGACCCGGACGGCGCGCGCACCCTGGTCCTGGGCTGGGGCTCGACCTACGGGCCGATCACGGCAGCGGTACGGCGGCTGCGCCGGGCCGGCGAGGCGATCGCCCAGGCGCACCTGCGCCACCTCAACCCCTTCCCGCGCAACCTGGGCGCGGTCCTGGGGCGGTACGACAAGGTGGTGATCCCCGAGATGAACCTCGGCCAGCTCGCCACCCTCATCCGGGCGAAGTACCTCGTGGACGCGCATTCGTACAACCAGGTCAACGGCATGCCGTTCAAGGCCGAGCAGCTCGCCGAGGCGCTCAAGGAGGCCATCCATGACTGACACCGCCGACGGACTGCTCCAGCTCGTGCCCAAGGCCGCGGCAAAGCAGTCCATGAAGGACTTCAAGTCCGACCAGGAGGTGCGCTGGTGCCCGGGCTGCGGTGACTACGCGATCCTGGCCGCCGTGCAGGGGTTCATGCCGGAGCTCGGGCTGGCGAAGGAGAACATCGTCTTCGTCTCCGGCATCGGCTGTTCCTCCCGCTTCCCGTACTACATGAACACCTACGGGATGCACTCCATCCACGGTCGCGCCCCCGCCATCGCCACCGGACTGGCCACCTCCCGCCGGGACCTGAGCGTCTGGGTCGTCACCGGGGACGGCGACGCCCTCTCCATCGGCGGCAACCACCTCATCCACGCCCTGCGCCGCAACGTCAACCTGAAGATCCTCCTCTTCAACAACCGGATCTACGGGTTGACGAAGGGCCAGTACTCACCGACTTCCGAAGTCGGGAAAATCACCAAGTCGACACCGATGGGCTCCCTGGACGCCCCGTTCAACCCGGTTTCCTTGGCGATCGGCGCCGAGGCCTCCTTCGTGGCCCGCACCATCGACTCCGACCGCAAGCACCTCACCGACGTGCTGCGCCAGGCCGCCGCCCACCCCGGCACGGCCCTGATCGAGATCTACCAGAACTGCAACATCTTCAACGACGGCGCCTTCGACACCCTCAAGGACAAGCAGTCCGCCGAGGAAGCGGTGATCCGCCTGGAGCACGGACAGCCCATCCGCTTCGGCACCGACGGCATGCGCGGAGTCGTACGCGACCGGCTCACCGGTGACCTGACGGTCGTCGACGTGACCCCGGACAACGACTCCGAGATCCTCGTCCACGACGCCCACTCCCCCTCCTCCACCACGGCCTTCGCGCTCTCCCGGCTGGCCGACCCGGACACCCTGCACCACACGCCGATCGGCGTGCTCCGCTCGGTGGAACGGCCCGTCTACGACGTCCAGATGTCCGAGCAGCTGGACACGGCGGTGGAGCAGCACGGCAAGGGCGACCTGGGGGCGCTGCTGGCCGGCGGCGACACCTGGACGGTCGTCGGCTGACCGTCATCGAGCAGTGAGCGCGAGCGGGCCCGGACACTGCGTCCGGGCCCGGTTCGCGTTCAGGCGCGCTTCGCCTCGTCGTACGCCTCCCGGGCCCGGGTGACGTCCGCCATCCGTCGCTCGGTCCACAGCGCCAGGTCCCGTACCTGCCGGGCGGCCTCGCGGCCGAGGTCGGTGAGGGAGTAGTCGACCCGGGGCGGGATGACGGGCTTGGCGTCCCGGTGGACGAGGCCGTCCCGCTCCAGGGTCTGCAGGGTCTGGGTGAGCATCTTCTCGCTGACCCGGCCGATGGCGCGGCGCAGTTCGCTGAAGCGGTGGGGGCGGTCGAGGAGCTCGATCAGGACCAGGACGCCCCACCGGCTGGTGACGTGCTCCAGGACCAGACGGTGGGGGCACATCGTCTCGCCGACGACGTACTTGCCGGCACTCGCCGCGGGAGCGTCGGAGCGGTTCTCGACTTCAGGGGTACTTACGGCCATGCCAGTACCTTACTTCAAAGTGGGTACTTTCTTCTGGTTAGCGCACCTCCTAGGGTTAGTGACATCGGAACCCCACAAGGAGATCGCAGACCATGAGCATCGTTGTCACCGGAGCCACCGGACACCTCGGCCGTCACGTCGTGACACAGCTGCTGGAGAAGGTCCCGGCCGAGCAGATCACCGCCGTCGTGCGCGACGAGGCCAAGGCCGCCGACTTCGCCGCCCGCGGCGTCAACATCGCCGTCGCCGACTACAACGCCCCCGAGACCTTCGACAGCCTCTTCGCCGCCGGCGACAAGGTGCTGCTGATCTCGGGCAACGAGTTCGACAAGGGCCGTCCGCAGCAGCACAAGGTCGTCATCGACGCGGCCAAGGCGGCCGGCGCGGCCCTGCTCGCCTACACCAGTGCCCCGGGCAGCCTGAAGGCGTCGCTGGTGGACGACCACCGTGCCACCGAGGAGCTGCTGCTCGCCTCCGGCCTGCCCTACACCCTGCTGCGCAACGGCTGGTACCACGAGAACTACACCGAGAACCTCGCCCCGGTGCTGGAGCACAACGCCGTCGTCGCGGCCGCCGGTGACGGCCGGGTCTCCTCGGCCTCCCGCGCGGACTACGCGGCCGCGGCCGTCGCCGTACTGACCGGCGAGGGCCACGAGAACCGGACGTACGAGCTGGGCGGCGACGTCGCCTGGAGCTTCGACGAGTACGCGGCGGAGATCGCGCGGCAGACCGGCAAGGAGATCGCCTACAGCTCCGTGCCCGGCGAGGCGCTCCAGTCCATCCTGACCGGCGCCGGGGTGCCGGAGATGTTCGCCGCGATCCTGGTCGACGTCGACGCGTCGATCGCCAAGGGCGAGCTGGTGGTCGACTCCGGCGACCTCTCCCGCCTGGCCGGCCGCCCGACCTCCCCGATCTCCGAGGCCGTCGCGGACGCGCTGAAGCAGTAGGCCCTGCGCCGGACAGGTCCTGGGAGGCCTGCGCCGGACAGACCCTGGGAGGCCTGCGCCGGACAGACCCTGGGAGGCCTGTGGCGTCTGAGGGCCTGAGCGGCTGCGCCCTCGCCTGTCATGACCGTATGCCGATACGGCCATGACAGACGGGGGCGCACGGCGCTACCTTCGTCCCGGTGTGCTGGAGCTGGGCGTGAGGGCGTAAGGAGGGCCGGTGGCCGACATATCGAGGGGTGAGCGGCGGGCAGGGCTGGTGAACGGTTTCGCCGCCTACGGGATGTGGGGTCTGGTCCCGCTCTTCTGGCCGTTACTCAAGCCCGCCGGGTCGCTGGAGATCCTGGCCCACCGGATGGCGTGGTCCCTGGTCTTCGTCGCCGTCGCGCTGGCCTTCGTACGACGCTGGGCGTGGGCCGGCGAACTGCTGCGGCAGCCGCGCCGGCTGGCGCTGGTGGCGGTAGCCGCCGCCGTGATCACCGTCAACTGGGGCGTCTACATCTGGGCCGTGAACGCCGGGCACGTCGTCGAGGCCTCACTCGGCTACTTCATCAACCCCCTGGTGACCATCGCCATGGGTGTACTGCTGCTGAAGGAGCGGCTGCGGCCCGCGCAGTGGACGGCGGTGGGCGTCGGTTTCGCCGCCGTGGTCGTACTGGCCGTCGGCTACGGGCAGCCGCCGTGGATCTCGCTCGTGCTGGCCTTCTCCTTCGCGACCTATGGACTCGTCAAGAAGAAGGTCAACCTCGGCGGCATCGAGTCACTCGCGGCGGAGACGGCGATCCAGTTCCTGCCCGCGCTCGGCTATCTGCTGTGGCTGGCCGGCCACGGCGAGTCCAGCTTCGTCAACGACGGTCCCGGGCATGCCGCCCTGCTGGCCTCCACCGGCATCGTCACCGCGCTCCCGCTGGTCTGCTTCGGCGCCGCAGCGATCCGCGTCCCGCTCTCCACGCTCGGTCTGCTGCAGTACCTGGCGCCGGTCTTCCAGTTCCTGCTCGGCATCCTCTACTTCCATGAGGCGATGCCCCCCGAACGCTGGGCCGGCTTCGCCCTGGTCTGGGTCGCCCTCGCCCTGCTCACCTGGGACGCGCTGCACACCGCCCACCGGTCCGCGCGTGCGCTCGCGGCGGCGGCGGCCGTACCACGGCCGGTGCCGACGGCCGCGGAGAGTCCCAAAAGTCAGGTGTGAGGCTCACGGCCGTCGGCTATAAGTGGGCGCCATGACGCAGACGCCCGCACCCCTGCACTGGAAGCTCGTCGTCGACGCCCGCGACCCGCACGCACAGGCCGACTTCTGGGCCGCCGCGCTGCACTACGTACCCGAGGACAACAGCGCGCTGGTCGAACGTTTGCTGCAGCTGGGGGCACTGCCCGGCGCGGCGACCGTGGAGTACCACGGCCGTGCCGCCTTCCGTGACCTGATCGCCGTACGGCATCCGGACGATCCGTTCGACCAGGAGCGCGGGACCGGGCTGGGACGGCGGCTGCTGTTCCAGCGGGTACCGGAAGGGAAGTCCGGCAAGAACCGCCTCCATATCGACCTGCACGCCGAGACGGGCAGGCGGTCGGAGGAGGTGGCGCGGCTCGAAGGGCTGGGCGCGACGGTGGTGCGCCATGTGTCCGAGCCGGCCGGGGAGTGGACGGTGCTGGCCGACCCGGAGGGCAACGAGTTCTGCGTGCAGTGACCGGCCGGCGCCGACGGCTGCGGGCCGGCCCGACCGACGCTCAGGCGTTCTCGGCCGCGCGGCGGGCTCGTTCGGTGAGGCGGGCCATCCGGGCGCGCGCGGAATCCAGTTCCTCCGGGTCGTCGGCGGCCGGGCCGTCCTCGGTGGTGAGCTGTGCCCACAGGTCGATCAGGTCGCGGCCGAGGCGCAGCCCGTGCTCCGGGTCGCGCACCGCGCGCCAGGCGGTGGCCGCGCTGCGCACGTTCCCGTACGCCCCCTCACCGTCCCGGGCCTGCCGGTGCTGCCGTGCCAGGTCGAGGGAGAGGTGGAAGGCGCCCAGCGGGTCGCCCGCCAGGTAGGCGATGTACGCGGTCAGCTCGCGCAGGTGCAGCACCTCGGTGTGACCGTCGCCCAGGGTCGCGGAGGCCTCGGCGACGGTGCGCTCCGCGAGTTCGGCCGCCGCGTCGATACGGCCGGCCCGGACGGCCTCGTTGATCCGCGACACCGGCTCGGTGAGCAGCGCGGCCCCCTCCGCCGTCACGGTCACCGGCTCGTCCCCGAGCACCTCCTCGGCGACGGCGTCGAATCCGCGGGCCGGGGTGTGCCTGGGATCAGGGTCGAGGACGCGGGCGGCCTCGGGCTCCACGAGGGGGCCTATGAGGGGCTCTACCAGCGATTCGACGCGAGGGTCGGTCCGGGGCGCCAGCCGAGGCCCGGTGACGGCCTGGGCGGGTACGACGGCGGGGGCGGGAGAGGTCGCGACAGCGGAGGCCGGGGGTCCTTCCATGACGGGCGGCGGGCCGAACACCCCGGTCGGCGCCTGGACGGTGCCCGGCACGGGCGGTGCCGTTACCGAAGGTGCCGCGACCGGCGGTGCCGGGACCGCCCGCAGCGGGTGCGCGGGAACCGTTTCCGAGGCCGCCGTTTCCGTGACCGCCGCCTCCGCGACCCGCACGCCCGCCGCCTCCGCGACCGCCCCGTCCGTGGTCGGCGGCTCCGCGGCCGGCGATTCCGGGGCCGGCGGCTCGTCGACGGCGTGCAGGAGATGCGTGGGCCTGTCCCGGCGGGGCTGCTGCGCCGGCTCCGGGGGGACGGCTGCGCTCGGCGTACCGGGCACAGTCATCCGTACCGGATCGCCGGTGAAGCTGCTGGAGCCGTCCAGGTTCACCTGGAGGCGGACGACGTAGCCGATGCGGCTGTCGTGGACGGTGGCGAGGACGGCTCGGCCGGTGGTGCGGGCGAGGCGCTGGAGATGGTTCAGGACCGCCTGCTGGGGCTCTTCACCGGGCGCCGGGAACAGCGGTACGCCGTCCACGGTCGCGGCGCCGCCCGTCACGCGGACCTCGACCGGTTCCGCCGACCGGTCGGTCTGCTGAGCTTCCCGCTTCGTCTCGCGGCTGAGTCGGGACATCGGCCCTCATTCCCCCGGCGTCACCGTCCGGTCGTACCCGTGCGTACGGTCAAGTCTGGCCGCTCCCCTCGGCCCACGCGTCACCGCGACGTCACAGCCTCGCATCAGGAAGGGGGCCATCCGGTGCCCGGCCCGGCGGCGGCACCCCTGGCGAAACTGAATGCATGCGCATAAGATGCAGGCACCTTTATTCGCCGCACGCCGCTCACCTGGGGGATCTCGTGACTCGCCGCTTCCTGTTCGTGCTGGGCAGTTCCCGTCCCGACGGCAACACCGAACTCCTCGCCCGCCGAGCTGCCGAACAGCTGCCCGAGGACGTCGAGCAGCGGTGGATCAGCCTGGCCGACCATCCCCTGCCGGACTTCGTGGATCTGCGACGCGACGCCGACCACGTCCGGGCGCCCTCGCACGCCAACGCCGGTCTGCTGCTCGACGCCACGCTCGCCGCGACCGACATCGTGATCGCCTCGCCGGTGTACTGGTACTCGGTGTCCGGTCTCACCAAGCGCTACCTGGACTACTGGTCGGGCTGGCTGCGCACCCCCGGTGTCGACTTCAAGGCGACCCTGGCGGGGCGCACCCTGTGGGGGGTGGCCGCGCTGGCGGACGACGAGCCGTCCGTCGCGGACCCGTACGCCGGTCTGCTCCACAACTCGGCCGCCTACCTGGGCATGCGCTTCGGCGGGGTGCTGCTCGGCAACGGCAGCGCGCGCGGGGATGTCCTCAAGGACACCGAGGCGCTGGCGCGGGCCAAGGAGTTCTTCGCCGGCGAGGCGCCCCTGGCCCGCTTCGCGGTGGACGAGACGTCCGCCGCCGCTACGCCGTGATGTCCTTCGTCGTGAACCGCGCCCAGGCCGCCGACCCGAACACCGCCACGTACAGGGCCTGCAGCTCCAGGTTTCTGATCAGGTCGTCCCAGTAGACGGGGTCGCGCACCAGGTCGGCGAAGGACAGCCAGTAGTGGGAGAAGAAGTACGGCTGGAGCGCGTGCAGCTGGGGGATCTGGTCGAGGATCTGGACGGTGATCAGCAGGCCGACGGTGGTCGCCATCGCCGCGATGCCGCTGCTGGTCAGCGTGGAGACGAACAGGCCCAGCGCCGCTATGCCGGTCAGGGAGGCCGCCACCACCAGGGCGATCAGCAGGGCCCGGCCGAGGCCCTCGGTGAACGAGATCTGGGTGCCGGAGATGGTGGTCACGTCGCCGAGCGGGAAGAGGACCGCCCCGACGGCGAGGGCGGAGGCGGCCACCACCAAGGTGGCCAGCAGGCAGAAGGCCATCGTCGTCGCGTACTTGGTGAGCAGCAGGCGGGTGCGGCCGGCCGGGGCGACCAGCAGATAGCGCAGGGTGCCCGCGCTGGCCTCGCCGGCGACCGCGTCCCCGGCCACCACCCCGACGGCCATCGGGAGGAAGAACGGGAGGGTCGCGGCCAGGGCCGTGAACACCAGGAACAGTCCGTTGTTGGTGATCTGCGCGATGAACGCCGGGCCGCCACCCCCGCCCCCGCCGCCTCCGCCCCCGCCGACCTGGCCGTCTCCTGATGTCTCGATTTTGACGGCGACCCCGATCAGGACCGGCACCGCCGCCAGTACTCCGAGCAGCGCGAGGGTGCGCCAGCGCCGCAGGGTGACGGTCAGCTCGCTGCGGAGCAGGCCGAGGGTCCACAGCGGGTTCGGCCGTACGGCCGCTCCGTCCACGACCGCCGCGTCAACCCGCGACATCGAATCCCTCCCCGGTCAGCGCCACGAACGCGTCCTCCAGCGAGGCCCGTTCGAGTGTGAAGCCGCGTACCCGCACGCCCGCCGCGACGAGCGCCGCGTTGACCTCGGCGAGATCGCGCTCGGGCGGCTCACCGGTGACCCGGTCCTCGGTGATGGCGACGTCCGCGACGCCCTGTTCCTTGAGGACCCGGGCCGCCTCGCCGGTGTCCGGGGTGGTCACCACGAGCCGGCCGCGCGCCCCGGCCGCCAGGTCGGCCACCGCGCCCTGGGTGATCAGCCGGCCCTGCGCCATCACGGCCGCGTGGGTGCAGACCTGCTCGATCTCGTCGAGGAGGTGGGAGGAGAGGAAGACGGTCGTGCCGTCCCCGGCCAGCTCCCGTACCAGCGAGCGGATCTCCCGCATGCCCTGCGGGTCCAGGCCGTTGGTCGGCTCGTCCAGGACCAGCAGCCTGCGGGGCTGCAGAAGTGCGGCGGCCAGCCCCAGGCGCTGCTTCATGCCGAGCGAGTAGGCCTTCGCCTTCTTCGCGGCGGCCGCCGTCAGGCCCACCCGGTCCAGCGCGGCCTCGACGCGGGTACGCCGGGTGCGCGGGTCGGCCGTCGGGTCGGCGGCGTCGTACCGCAGCAGGTTGTCGCGGCCGGAGAGGAAGCCGTACAGCGCCGGGCCCTCGATGAGGGCCCCGACCTGGGGCAGTACGACACGGGAGGCGCGCGGCATCGGACGGCCCAGGACACGGGCCGTGCCCGAGGTGGGCGTGATCAGGCCCATCAGCATGCGGATGGTGGTGGTCTTGCCGGAGCCGTTCGGACCGAGGAAGCCGAAGACACTGCCCGCCGGGACGGTCAGGTCGAGACCGTCCACGGCGAGCTGTCCGCCGCGGTAGCGCTTGGTGAGGCCGCGGGTGTCGATGACACCCGCGCGTGCCGGGTCGTCCTGGCCCGTGTCGCCCTGGCCCTGGTCGTCCTGGCCCTGGTCCTCCGTCTCCTGCTCCGTGGCGGACGGTTGGTCCATCGGCTCCCTCGATTCGTCGTGCGGCAGGGGTACGGGGGACCCGTCCCGCCCTTGTTACCCCGCGTTCGCCGCCTTCACCAGCGCCGCCTTGTCCACCGCGCCGACGTACACCTTGCCGTTGTCCGTGATCAGGGCGTTGATCAGCCGGGTGGAGAAGACCGTGCCCTTGCCGAACTTGCCGGAGACCGGGTCGCCGAGCGAGCCGAGGAAGCCGCCCAGGTCGCCGCCGCCGGAAGCGGAGCCGCTGGGCAGGCCGCCCTTGTTGCCGGTGTCGATGACGGCTATGGAGTTCCAGCCCTTGCCGAGGACGTCGAAGCCGTTCTTGCCGAGCTCCTCGGGAGCGCTCTGGCCGGGCGCCTTGGTGATCTTGTCGCCCTTGTCGCCCTTCTCTGCCTTGTTCGCCTTGTCGAGGCTGTCGCCCTCGGTGACCTTGGCACCCTTGGGCGGGGTGAAGTCGAAGGTCGAGGCGGCCGGCTTGGCGAAGCTGACCTGGGTGTAGCCGGCGTCGATCACGGCCGCGCCGCCGCTCGACGGGGTCAGCGTGAACTTCAGCGGGGTACCGGTCTTGGCGTCCACCGCGATACTGATCGCACCGACCGTCGTACCGGACTGCTTGGGCTTGATGACCAGCCGGTAGGCGTCGCGGCCGGCAACCTGGGCGGTGCCGTCGACCTTCACCGACGTGGTGTCGTCGACCGACTTGAGGACCTCGTCGGCGAAGTCCTTGGGCGTGGCCGGGGTTTCGTGCTGCTCGGCCTTGCCGGAGTCGGCGGCGGTGGAGTGGTAGACCTCGTTGGACTTGCTGTCGTATCCCCACACGTCGGTGCCGTTGTGGATGAGGCTGTACTCGGCGCCGCTCTCCAGCAGCGACACCTTCTGCTTCTCGGGTCCGTCGGCGGCCACGCGCAGCGTGTGGGTGCCGGAGGCCAGCTCGGTGAGCTTGGTCGACGGGTCGGCGGACGAGCCGTCGCCGCCCTGGGCCGCGCCGGACATCAGGCCGCTCTCCAGACCGCCGAGGTCGGGCAGGCCGAGGTCGGTGCTGATCTTCACGGTGCCGGACAGCTGCTGCACGTCCGACTTGGCGATCTTGTCGATGAGTTGCTGAGCGGTGATCTTCGGCAGGTCGGGGTCGCCGGAGTCGGCGAGTGCCGGAACCAGGCCGATCGTGGCCGCGGCCACTCCCATGACCGCGACCGGGACGACGTATCGTGCGGCCTTGCGCCGCCGCTCGGCGCGCAGCTCGTCGTCGGCCTGCGCGGCCCCCGTGCTGTCCTCGGTTTCGTACGGTGCCATGTGTGCCTTACCTCCGTCGTCGGCGGCGGCTGTGCTCGCACGTGTCCCACCCTGAGCCGCCATTCTCACCCGAATCAGTGAGTGGTGGTGATTTCCGTGGTTTCCATCTCACCAAATCCGGGCCTCTCAAGCGTCAGACCCGGGAGCCAACTCCGTGTACGCCTGCGGTATGACACAAGGGTGGAGGCGCCTCCCCCGACCCGTAGGGGTCGTGCGGCGAAGGCGCCTCCTGTCACTTTCTGTCACGTACTCCGTTCGCTCAGTGCTGCTGCACGAACACGTAGTCCGCCCGGTAGGGGACGCCGACGACGGCACCCGGGGCGCAGGAGCCGGCCGGGGCGACGCCGCCGACGGTGTTCAGGCGCAGGATCTCCCCGGTGTGCGCGAGCAGGCCGTGCTTCTTGCCCGACTGCGTGGCCTTGAGGTCCAGCTCGGGGATGTTGCCGGTGCCGTTCGGCGTCTTGGTCAGGACCGCTCCGGTGACCGCGCTGCCGTCGGGCGCGACCCACTGCGGGGTGCCGGAGCCGGGGGCGACGAAGGAGTGCCGGATGCCGCCGCCGAGCTTGGCGCTGACGTCACGCTGGGCGAAGGCGTAGCCGCCGCCGTCGGCCGCCTTGCACTCGTAGATCTGCTTGCCGGTGACGACGGAGGCCTGGAGGCCGCCGCCCCTGAGGTCGGTGACGGCGGTGACGGCGTGCAGCTGGCCGCGAATCGCCCCGCCCGGGAACTGGGCGGTGTGCAGGTTGGCGTAGAAGCCGCCGGGGTCGGTGGTGAGCTGCTTGAGCAGGGCCTTGTCGGTGACCTTGACGCTGCCGGTGACGCTGTGACCCCTGGCCTTCTTCAGCAGCTTCCCGAAGTCGATCTTCACCCCGCCGTTGGTGCCCTTGGCACCCTGGTGGATGTGCAGGTCGGTCGGCCTGCCGGTGCCGCGCCAGGTCACGGCGACGGTCACCTTGTCCCCCTTGACCTGGATGAACTCCAGCGCCGCGCCGTCCTTGTCCCCGACGGCGGGCCCACCGGCGACGGGCACCTCGTTGGCGCCGCGCAGAGCGGCGACGAGAACGACAGAGCCGGTGGAGCTGTGGCTGACAGAGCTGCGGTCGATGGAGCTGTGGGCGGTGGAGCCGTGACTGGTGGCCGCGGACGCCGGGACGGCGGCACCCCCGAGAGCGGTCACGGTGACGGCGGCGGCGACGAAGGTCTTGCGGCGCTTGACGTTGTTGACCATGATTCCGTTTTCTCCCCCTATGCAAGCCGACGCCCCCTGCGTCAGCTTCTGGGAAGAGATACGGAACGCATCCTAGATTGGACTCAGTCCAGCAATGTGATGTACGACACAGGGGCGAGCCCGTGGGCTCACCCCCTTGAGGAATCGTGTCGACGGAGCGACCAGGGGGCTATCCCGCCCGGTGCACCACCGCGTCGCACAGCTCCAGGAGCGCCACCTTGGAGTCACATTCCGCCAGCGGGGCCAGGGCGGCCCTGGCCTCCTCCGCGTACCGGACCGTGTCCCGGCGCGCCTGCTCCAGCGCCGGGTGCGCCCGCAGGGCCGCCAGGGCCTCCGCGTGCCGCGCGTCGTCCGTGAGGTCGGAGTCCAGCAGCTCGCACAGCGCGATGTCCTCGGCCAGGCCCAGCCGCGCCGCCCGCTCCCGCAGCCGCAGCACCGGAAGCGTGGGCACGCCCTCGCGGAGGTCGGTCCCCGGGGTCTTGCCGGACTCGTGGGAGTCGGAGGCGATGTCCAGCACGTCGTCGGCGAGCTGGAAGGCGACACCGAGGCGTTCGCCGTACTGGGTGAGGACGTCCACGACCGTCTCGTCGGCGCCGGACATCATCGCGCCGAAGCGGCAGGAGACCGCCACCAGCGAGCCGGTCTTGCCGCCGAGCACGTCGAGGTAGTGGTCGACCGGGTCCCGCCCGTCCGACGGCCCCGCCGTCTCCAGGATCTGGCCTGTCACCAACCGCTCGAACGCGAGGGCCTGGACCCGCACCGCCTCGGGTCCGAGATCGGCGAGGATCTGCGAGGCACGGGCGAAGAGGAAGTCACCGGTGAGGACGGCGACCGAGTTGCCCCAGCGGGTATTGGCGCTGTCGACACCGCGCCGCACGGACGCCTCGTCCATGACGTCGTCGTGGTACAGCGTGGCGAGGTGGGTCAGCTCGACGACCACCGCCGACGGCACGACGCCCGGCGCGTAAGGGTCACCGAACTGCGCCGCCAGCATCACCAGCAGCGGCCGGAACCGCTTCCCGCCGGCCCGCACGAGGTGCTGAGCGGCTTCCGTGATGAACGGGACCTCACTTTTGGTGGCCTCTAGCAAGCCCTCCTCGACAGCCGTCAATCCGGCCTGGACATCGGCTTCGAGAGCCTGGTCCCGCACGCTCAGCCCGAACGGCCCGACGGTCACGAGGGGTCTCCTGTCTGCTGGTGTCCACTGGCGATTACACGGTTTGTCGATAGGTCGCTGCCATCACTCAAGTCAGCGTATCCGGTCAGGTTTCGATCACCGAGGGCGCCCACCGTTACACCCCGGGCGCTATCGGATCACGACCGGTATGTTTTTGATCAGCCGATACGACCTGACATCCAATGACTTAACAGGAAGTACCGACGCTTGTCCCGAACCGGGGCGCAAGCCGTGTCCCGGACCGGAGCGCGAACCTCGCCCCGGACCAGCGACGCCGCCGGCTCCGGCGCCGGACCGCCCGGCAGGTCTCCGGCCACGGACGGTCACCCCTTCTCCGGCCGACGTCACCTGCCCGGAGGTACCCCCTCCGCTGTCCGCCAAAGCCGACGGGAGCACTCCGTCCAGATCCGCACCCGTACGTCCGCCCCTTACGAGATCACGCACGAGGTCCTCCGTATCCCCTTCTCGGCCCTGACGTCGCCCCACGCGCGCGTGGCCGCCATGGAGGGACGAGTCCGCTCACGGACGTTCCCTCGAACACCTTCCCCACCGGCACCACCGTCCTCCACTTGAGCCGCGGACATCCCCCGGCCGACGGTCCGGGCGCACCCGCGACCGCCGGCCGGCCGACGGCACGCCCCCGGCGCGACGGAGGCGTCGGCGCAGTCGGCGTCTCCCGCGGTCGGTGCCCCCGGGACAGCTCCATCTCCCTCCGGACGGCGACTCTCGTACCCCAGCCGCTCGAGGCGGTCGCCGGCGCCCGCCAGCCACGGACGGCCGCCATGACAACGACGCACGGCACGGCGGAGGTTCCGCCCTCACGGAGGACACGCGCGCGTGAACGGCCGCCTGCCGCAGCCGGGTCGGCGAGCCCGCCGACCCCGCCCGCGACGTGACCGGAATCATGCACAGCCGTCGCGTTCGAACTCCTGGCGCACTCCGAGGCGTTGGGCCGACCGGCCGCCTTCGAGCCACCCGGGCGGACAGAGCCGCCGAGTGTCGGCCTTCGCGCGACGCCCGATCAGCGGGACGCGCGCGTGCCCCGGCCCACACGCACCCGCGCGCGTACCCGGGCCGTACGGAGTTCACGGGAGGGCGAGAACGGAGGCGTACGCGACCGGATGAACCAGATGAGCGAGATGAGCCGGGTGAGCCGGGTGAGCCGGGTGAGCTGGGTGAGCTGGGTGAACGGACCCGCCGTCGCCCCGCGCACGGTCAGGCCCGTCTATGCACCCACGCCGAGCCGGAATTCCCTCCAATAACGCAATTCGGACAATCCGCGGAATTACCTGTGACGCGCGCCACTCCACTCGCCCCAATCGGGGCAATTCGCACGAATGGCCGCGGAGAGCTTTTCCGTCAACGGCTGGAAAAACGGATTCCGCGCATCCCTCTTGTCCGATTCGCCGTAATTGCCGTTTCGTGAAGTAGGTCACGTGGCCCTGAGTGCCACAGGGGCGGTAAGGCGACCCTTTCTCCCCTTCCCCCAGGGGCGAGTTGAGGCTTGGCAGTCGCAAAGGATCAAGTGCCCCATACGACGCAGATCAAGGTCAATCGGTGTGTTGTGTGAATCAGGTACTTGTTCCGGACATGTGCTCCGGCATACGTTCCGGCTCGCCGGGCGGACGCCGAATCCTGCCACCGCCCGTCGTGACCCATCGACGAGTCCATTCGCACGGCAGGAGCGGGGGAACCAGGTAAGTCGCCGGACCGGGCGACCGACGTCACCGACCGACGTCGTACCGGAACGGCTAGGGGTGAAGTCGCCTCGCCTCAGGGCGGTGCGGCCGGGCACTCCCCGGGCCCGAACCCGACAGCTCACCCCGCAGGCGACGGAGAGGAACCACGAGATGTCTGCTGCCGTTCAGCACCCCCGTCCCCGCCGTAACCGCATCGCCCGCACGCTCGCCGTCCTCGGTACCGGCGCCGCCGTTCTCGCCCTGCCGCTCATCGGGGCGACCGCCGCCTCCGCCGCCACTTCCACCGGCTCGACGGCCTCCACGACGCTCGCCGGGTACCCGAACAACCTCGACGGCTGGATCCGCGAGTCGCTCGCGATCATGGCCGAGAAGCACATTCCGGGCAGCTACAACGGCATCTACCGCAACGTGATGCGTGAGTCCTCCGGCAACCCGCAGGCCATCAACCTCTGGGACTCCAACGCGGCCGCCGGCATCCCGTCCAAGGGCCTGCTCCAGGTGATCGACCCGACGTTCAAGACCTACCACGTGGACGGGACGTCGTTCGACATCTACGACCCGGTCGCGAACATCACCGCCGCCTGCAACTACGCCGCCGCGCGGTACGGCTCGATGGACAACGTGCACGGCGCGTACTGACCGGCGCCGTCAGCCGAAGAGTCTCTCGAGGACGACGGCGATGCCGTCGTCCTCGTTCGACAAGGTGATCTCGTCGGCCACCGCCTTGAGTTCGGGATGGGCGTTGGCCATGGCCACCCCGTAGGACGCCCAGTCGAACATGGGGATGTCGTTGGGCATGTCACCGAAGGCGACGGCCTGTTCGGGGCCCAGCCCCAGATGGCCGGCGGCCAGCGCCAGCCCGGTCGCCTTGGTCACCCCGCACGGCTGGAGCTCGACGGTCCCCGGCCCCGACATGGTGACCGTCGCCAGCGACCCCACCACCGCGCGCGCGGTCGCCGCCAGCTCGTCATCGGACAGGGTGTGGTGGCGCAGCAGCACCTTGCTGATGGGAGCGCACCACAGGTCGTCGCGCCGGTCGACGCGCAGCGCGGGCAGCGTGGGGTGGGGCATCCGATAGCCCGGCTCGATGAGCGTGAGCCCGTCCACGCCGTCCTGGTCGACCGCCGCGTACACCTGCCCGACCTCGGCCTCGATCTTGCCGAGGGCGGTCTCCGCCAGCTCCCGTTCCAGGGTGACCGACCACAGCAGCCGCTCCGCGCCGGCGTCGTACACCTGGGCGCCCTGGCCGCAGACCGCGAGTCCCGTGCAGCCGAGGTCGTCCAAGAGGGGGCGCACTCTCGGCGCGGGGCGGCCGGTCACCACGAGATGCCGGGCGCCGGCCCGGCCGGCCCGCGCGAGCGCGGCGAGCGACCGTTCCGAGAGGGTGTCGTCGGCGCGCAGCAGCGTGCCGTCCAGGTCGGTGGCGATCAGTGCGTACGGGGTGGGTGCGACCATGATCAGAGAATACGGACAGCACGCCCCTGAGACTCACTGTGCGTTTCGGCCTCAAGTGGCGCCCGCCGTCCCGGTGATGGGGCGTTGTCAGTGGGGCGCGTTACGTTGGCGGTGGATCGAGGCACCGATCGGACGGGGGCGGGCGTGGTGACGGACGGGCCGGAGGACTTCCGGGCACATCTGCTGGAGGCGGCGACCGGGGCGCTGGAGCGGTTTCCGCGGGAGTCGCGGCCGGAGATCTACGCGCTGTCGTTTCGCATCTGGCGGGTCGAGGAGGACGACCGCAGACCGTACGTGGCGATCGGCTACAACACCGAGAGCCAGTACGCGGCCGAACGGAACCCGACGGACCCGGGCGAGGCGCGCTGGAACTACGCGTGCTGGCTCCTCGACGGCTTCGAGACGCTCGGCAACTGTCCCGAGGACCCGGTCGGTGGCGCGCTGTACACCGACGAGGTCCGGCGGCTCGGACTCTGGTTCGACGGGGACGGCGACGATGCCGAACTGGACGCGAAGCGCGACCTGTTGGGGAGGCACTTCGCCGACGCGTGCATACGGCTGGCGCGGGACCTGCATGCCGGCGGCCGCATCGAGAAGGTCCTCGGCCGGCCGCTGCCGGTGGTGGTCTTCGACATGTACTGCCCGGGCTGGGAGGTCGAGGCCACGGAGGCGGCCAACCCGCCTGAGCTGATCGGGGAGTTCCTGGCCTGGCAGCGGGCGGCCGAGCAGGCGTAGCCCGGGGCGGGTGGCGGCTCGGCTCCGGGCGGGTGACGCCCGGCTCCGGGGGCACGTGGTGGGCCGGCCCCGGGGCGGGTGTCAGGCGTGGGCGGCGGCCAGGTGCTTGGCCAGACGCGGCGAGGCGAACGCCGTACCGCACACGAACCGCATCACCGGGCCGTACGAGGCCGCCGCGGGCAGGCCGGTGAAGTACAGGCCGGGCACGGAGGAGACGTATCCGGCGCCGAGTTTCGGGGCGCCGCGGCTGACCGCGACGCGGGTGCGCAGCTCGGGGCCGAGGAAGTCCATCGCCGCGGTGTCCACCCGGTAGCCGGTGGCGGCGACGACGTGGTCGGCGGTGAGCCGGTCGGTTCGGCCGTCGTGGGTGCGGACGGTCAGGACGGAAGCGCCGTCGGAGGTGTCGGCGCCGGTCACGCCGGCGACCTCGTGGACCTGGACCTTGCCCTCGAAGCGGTCGCGCAGCCACCAGGCGCCGAGCGGGCCGAGCACTCGGCGGACCAGGTGGTGGCGGGTGCGCGCGGGGAGATAGCGGTAGGGGTGCGGGTAGTAGCTGAGCGCCCACAGCGACCAGGCCCGGCCGAACGGGGACTCCGGGCGCAGCCGGGGCTGGTCCCAGGGCGGCGCGCCGAAGGCGACCCTGCCGTGCCCGCGGGAGACCACCCGGACCTGGGCGCCCGCCTCGGCCGCGAGAGCCGCCGTCTCCAGCGCGGACTGCCCGGCGCCGACGACGATCAGCTCCTTGCCGGAGAAGCGGGTCAGGTCGTGGTGCTGAGAGCTGTGCGAGACGGGTCCCGTGGGCCCGTCCGCCGCCGCCGCCGCTCCCACAAGCTCCGCGGGGAGGTGGGCGAGCCCCGACAGGCCGGTGGCGACGACGACCGCTCGGGCCGTGAACAACTCCCCCGAGTCCAGCTTCAGTTCGAAGCCGGCCGCCTTGTCGCGGTCCACGGAGACCACCCGTACCCGCTCCAGCTCGGGCACCAGCTTCTGCTGGAACCACTCGCCGTAGCCGACGAAGGTCTCCACCGGGATGATGTCCTCGTCGGTCACCAGCCTGCGCAGGCCCGCCGCGTCGCAGTAGTCGGCGAGGGTGTGCCCGCGCTGCGGGCAGTCGAAGTTGGAGGCGGCGGGTGTCGACTTCAGGAACATGCCCGCGGGCATGTGGTCGCGCCAGCTGACCATGGGGTCGCCGAAGACCCGGACGGGGATGCCACGTGCCCGCAGGTGTGCGGCGGTGGACAGGCCGAAGGGCCCGGCGCCTATGACTGCTACCGGTTGGATCACGAAGTGCCTCCCCAGGAACGTGGCGCCTACTTCGTGGAGGTGCCGGAGCCGCGGCGGTTGGTGCGCCACAGCTGATAGAGGTGCTTCGCGCCCGGACGCACGAAGCGGGCGAGCATCGTGACGAACGGCAGCGGGTCGTCACCCGCGAGCCAGGCCAGTTCGGTCCCGCTCGGCCGCTCGGGTGCGTGCGGCGTCGTATAGCCGCTGCGGCGGTAGGCGAGAAGGGCGGGCAGGTCGATGTTCTCCACGACGTACCGGTGGCCGGCGCGCTGCTCCCCCTCCGGAACGCGGCGCCCGGTCAGATCCAGGTGCATGGCGCGGACCACGTCCACCCCCGACTCGCTCTCGAAGAGCCGGAACTGGGCGCCCATCCGCGGGTTGAAGTCGAGCAGCTTGTACCGTCCGTCGCGGCGGTCGAAGCGCAGGTCGAGGTCGATGATGCCGCTGAAGCCGATCTGTTTGATGAAACGCGCGGCGAGATCGGCGAGTTCCGGGTTGTCGACGACGTACGCGTTCGCCGTCATGCCCGCGTGCGGCGGCCACGAGCGCACCTTGACGCCGGTGAACAGGGCACGCGGGTTCGAGTCGGCGTCGAAGTAGGCGTGCACGATCCAGTCCTCGGCTTCCTCCCTCGGGAGGTACTCCTGGAGGATGACACCCGGATGGGTGCCCCAGTCACGCGCGAGAGTGAGCAGTCCCTCGCGAGTGGCGATCTTCGTCGTGCCGTTGACGGCGGGCTGGCTGCGCCGGACGAACGCCTCGCGGTTCTTGGCGACGATCGGGAAGCTGGCCTTCTCGGCGAAGTCGACGATGTCGTCGTACGACTCCGGAAAGGCGGCCGCCGGACTGGGGATGCCGTGTTCCACGCACAGTTCGTGCAGCCCTTGCTTGCTGGCGAGCCGGCGCGGCAGCGAGGCCTCCACGCGCGGGAAGAGGAAACGGTCGCCGAGCGCGTCCTGGTGCTCGGCGATCAGAACGGCGGCCTCCTCGTCGGTGGGGATCAGCACGGTCGGACGGCCGATGCGTCGGCCGATGCGCAGCAGTCCCTCGACGAGATGATCCGGTTCCTCGGCGCCTGTCGTCGGCCACACGAACGCGCGTTTGAGATAACGGGAGGAGGCCGCCGGCGTATAGGCGTCCTCCGTGATCGCGTACATGGGAACGCCCCAGCGGCCCAGACTGCGAATCGCGCCGACCCCGCCGTGATGCAGCGGATAGTCGCCGAACTTGACGATCAGGCCTGGTACGTCGCGATCCGCATCGAACGGCATGCTGACGGCACTCCTGGCCACGGGTCCCCCCACGTGTCCCCCCTACGGACCGGACCCACCCCGTCCGTGTCCCCCAAAGGACGCTAAGCCGGAATTGCCACCTCCGACAAGGCTTATTCGGACATTGCGAACTCTTTAGACACTGCCACGACAGCCAACTCACCCGTAACGTGTGGCGCGACCAGATGGAATGCCGCGTAACGCCAGAGCGACGTCACCACATAGTCGGCCCGGCGCGGCACGGATGAGAGCGAGGCAGTCACCCCATGCCCCCCTTGCCCCCCTTCGAGGTCCCCGAGGGTGACCCCTTCGGCCCGCACAATCTTCCGTATGGCGTGTTCTCGACCCCCGAGAGCACGGAGCGGAGGGTTGGGGTCCGCCTCGGCGACCACGTCCTCGACGCCGGTGCCGCGGCTCTCGCGCTCGGCTCCCCCTACGCCTCGCTGCTGGCCCGCCCGACCCTCAACCCGCTGCTGGCCGCCGGCCGCACCACCTGGTCGGACGTACGGCGCGCCCTGACCGCCTGGGTGACCGTGCCCGCACACCGCGAGGTGCTCGAACCCCTCTTCCACCCACTGTCGGCGGTGGCCCTGCACCTGCCCTTCGAGGTCGCCGACTACGTCGACTTCTACGCCTCGGAGAACCACGCCCGGAACGCCGGCCGCATCTTCCGCCCGGACGCCGCCGAACCGCTCACCCCCAACTGGAAGCATCTGCCGATCGGTTACCACGGTCGCGCGGGCACGGTCGTGGTGTCGGGAACGGATGTCGTACGGCCGTCGGGCCAGCGCAAGGCGTCGTCGGACCCCTCGGAGGCGCCGGTGTTCGGCCCGTCGGTCCGGCTGGACATCGAAGCCGAGGTCGGCTTCGTCGTCGGCGCACCGTCGCAGCAGGGGCGGCCGGTGGCGCTGGTCGACTACCGGGAGCACGTGTTCGGGCTCACCCTCCTGAACGACTGGTCGGCACGAGACATCCAGGCCTGGGAGTACGTCCCGCTCGGCCCGTTCCTCGGCAAGTCCTTCGCCACCTCGGTCTCGGCGTGGATCACCCCACTGGACGCACTGGAGGACGCACGGGTCGCCCCGCCCCGGCGGACGCACCCGCTGCTGCCGTACCTCGACGACGCCGCCGAGGAGCCCTCGGGTTACGACCTGCGGATGTCGATCGCGATCAACGGTCACGTGGTGTCCGAGCCGCCGTTCTCCACCATGTACTGGACCGCCGCCCAGCAGCTCGCCCACCTGACCGTCAACGGCGCCTCACTGCGTACCGGCGACCTGTACGGCTCCGGCACGGTGAGCGGTACGGAACCCGGGGAGCGCGGGTCGCTGCTGGAGCTCACCTGGAACGGGCGGGAACCGCTCGAACTCCCGGACGGCAAGCGGACGTACCTGGAGGACGGCGACGTGGTGACGATGTCCGCGTGGGCGCCCGGGCCGGGCGGGAGCCGGGTGGGACTCGGGGAGGTCAGCGGGCGGATCGTGGCGGGGTGAGCGACGGTCCGGCCGGGGGCTCTCGTGGGCATAGGGGCGCCCGGTCCGCCGGGGTTTGGTGAGGAGGGCACCCGGATCCTCGTCGGTGCCTGACTCGGGGCACGCTGTCCCGTCATACTGACGGGACACGCACCATGCGATGCGCCCGCACGCGCACCATGCGAGGCGACGGCGCACGCGTCACGTGATGCGCCGGCGTACGCACTCTGTCGCGCAACGGCGCATCACCCCCGCACCACCCACCACCCGCACACCCCTCCGATCGGGAAACGGAGCCTTGGCATGACCGTCTGCCTGCTCCTGCTGAGCGTCGTCGCCCTGACGGCCGCGTTGCCCGCGCCCCGCGCACTGGTACAGGCCCTGTGGCCCGAGCGGGAGCCGGTGGTCGCGCTGTGGGTGTGGCAGTGCCTGGTCGCCACCGTGCTGATGTGCTGCCTGGCCGCGCTCGTCCTGGGCGCGGCGGCCGTCTTCCACACCGTGCGCGACCGGGTGTTCGCGCCGGCGCCACCGGCGGTCACCGCGGCGTACGACCTCTCCGTCGCGCCCCTGTGGGCGGTCGCCCTCACGGTGCTGCTCGCGTGCGGGGCCGCATGGACGACGGCGATGCTCGCCCGCGAGCTGTTCGAGGCCCGGCGGCGCCGTGGCCAGACCCGCGCACACCTGCGCGAACGGGCACCGGAACTGCCGGCGGGGCTGCCTGCGGCACGCGGGCCGATGCTGGTGCTGGAGGACGAATACCCGGACGCCTGGTGGATGCCCGGGCATCCACCGCAGCTGGTCGTGACGACCGGGGCGCTGCACCGTCTCACCGACCACCAGCTCGACGCCGTACTCACCCATGAGCGGGGTCACGCGCGCGCCCACCACGACTGGCTGCTCTACCTGTCCAGTGCGCTGGCCACGGGCTTCCCGCGCGTCCCGCTGTTCTCCCACTTCTGCGACCAGACCCACCGGCTCGTCGAACTCGCCGCCGACGACGCGGCGTCCCGCCGCTGCGGCCACCTCACGACCGCGCTGGCCCTGATCGAACTGAACCAGCACCGCGGGGTCCTGTCCTGCGCGTCCAGCCGCCGCCTGCTCGGCGAGCGGGTCGACCGGCTCCTGGAACCACCGCCACGGCTGCTGCGCCGTCAGCGGGCCCTGACGACGACGGTGGCCGCACTGGTACCCCTGCTGCCGCTGCTGATCACGTTCGCACCGGGTCTGACCGCGCTCGGGTAGGGCTTCCGTCACGGCTGGAAATCCGGCGACGGCCACGCAGCGCGAGGGACGACCTGCGCGCGGGTCATGGGTGGGCTTGAGCGCTCGCCGCCCGCGAAATCCTCGGCGGCTGCCAGGGGGGCGCAGATAGCCTCGGCACTGCATTGTCCGACGGGGAGGGGCAGAACATGCAGGACACACAAGGGCAGGACTGGGTCGCGGATGCGGGAGAGCTTTTCGAAGCGGCGATGTTCGGCGGCGACACATCCGCATTGGACCGGTCCGACGACGTGCTGGACGCCGTCGAGGCGCCACTGTCCATGGCGCGCGGCAAGGTGCTGCATGTGCGCTTCCTGAACGACCGTGAGGAGAACACCCGGGAATTGGTGCTGTTCGAGCGGGCGGCCGAGCTGTACCAGCGGCTGGGGAACGCGTCGGGTGAGGCGGACGCGCTCTTCTGGATCGGCTGCTGGCACCAGGTCGTGAAAGGCGACGGCGCGACCGGCAGACCGTACTTCGAGCGGTCGTACGCACTGGCGAAATCCGTCGACGACCGGATGACGATGTCCTACGCGATACGCCACCTCGGCTTCGCCGACAAGGACGCGGGCGACCTCGACCAGGCCCGTGAACGGCTGACCGAGTCGGTGTCGCTGCGCCGGCAGATCGGATTCAGGCCCGGGGAAGCGGCCGGCCTGGTGGCACTGGCCTACCTCGCGGCCGAGGCGGGGAACGGATCGGTCGCGCTCCACCACCTCGACGAGGCGCAGGCGGTCGCCGAGAGCTGCGGCGCCAAAGCCGTGACGGGGTGGATCGAGCAGGCCCGCACGACGATCCACGCCTGACCGTCCGACGGCGGGGTGCTCCTCGTCGCCCGAGCGTTCAGGATCTGCCCTCGCGACCGCCCCGGGTGCGCGGGCGAACAGTCCGGCACCTGGTGGCAGATCTTCCTCACACCACCCCGAATGGCCAGGTCAGCGGCTTGCCCGATGAGCTCTCAGGTGGCGCAACAATCCGGCAACACCCCATTCCCTACCTGATGAGTATGGTTCGAGCCATGCCACCCACCGACCGCATCCGAGACCACGCCGGTCAGGGCGCCGCCACCACGGTCGCCGCCCACCGGACGCGTCGCCGGCTGCGTGCGGACCAGGCCCGGCAGCTCGCCGACCTTCTGCGACACCAGATCCTCGCCGACGCCTTCCCGGACGGCAGCCTCCCCCACGAGACCATCCTCGCCACCGACTACAGCGCCACCCGCAACACCGTCCGCCAAGCCCTGGACCTGCTGCGGGCGGAAGGCCTGGTGGATCGGCTCCCCGGCGTGGGCACCGTGGTCGTCGCCCGGAAATATCCGCACGGGCTCGACCGGCTGATGGGCCTCGCGGAAACCCTCCGCGAACACGGCCGGGTCGCCAACGAGGTCCGCACCATGGGCCCCGCCCCGGCACCCGCCCCCGTCGCCGAACGCCTCCGCGTCCCGCCCGGCGCCGACGTCCTCTACATCGAACGCCTGCGTCGGCTGAACGGCCTCCCGCTCTCCCTCGACCTCACCTACATCCCCCTCGACATCGGCACCGCGCTCCTCGGTGCCGACCTGGAGAACAACGACGTCTTCAGGCTCCTGGAGTCGATCACCGGACAGCCCCTGGGCCACGCCGAGATCACCCTGGAGGCGGTGAACGCGGACGCACACTCCGCCGCCGTACTCCAGGCCCCCCGCGGAGCGGCCGTCCTGATGCTGGAACGACTCACGCACCTCGCCGACGGGCGGCCCGTCGACCTGGAGTTCATCCGCTTCCGCGGCGACCGCATCACCATGAGCGGCCTCCTGCGCCGCTCCCTCTGACCTCCTCCGCTTGACCCGTTTCCTGGAGACAGCCATGCCTTTGGCGCCCCAGCGGGCCGACGTGCCCGTGACCATCGACGAGTCCAAGTGCATCGACGGCTGCACGCTCTGTGTGGACATGTGCCCGCTGGACTCCCTCGCCATCGACGAGAGCAACGGCAAGGCCTACATGCATGTCGACGAGTGCTGGTACTGCGGCCCGTGCGCGGCCCGCTGCCCCACCGGAGCCGTGACGGTCAACATGCCCTATCTGCTCCGGTGAGAGGCCCACAACTCCCATGAGACGCAAAGCGATCGCCACATCCGCAGCCCTCCTGCTGCTGCCTCTGTCCGCCTGCGGCGGCAGCGCCGTGGCGGGCGACAGCAAGACAGTCACCATCACCGTCGGCTACCAGTCCAAGACCATCAACACCGTCACGGCGGGAACCCTGCTGCGTTCTCTCGGCTACTTCGAGCAGCAGCTCAACGCCCTCCATGACGGCCACACCTACAAGGTCGACTGGCAGGACTACGCCACGGGCGCACCGATCACCGCGCAGATGACGGCCGGGAAGATCGACATCGGCTCCATGGGCGACTTTCCGCTGCTGCTCAACGCGGCCCGCGGCAAACAGCTCGGGCAGCCCACGCGTCTGGTCTCCGTCACCGGCTACAACCTCCGCGGCGGCCTCAACACCGTGGTCACCGCACCCGACTCCAAGCTCACCTCGCTGACGGACCTGAAGGGCAAGAAGGTCTCGACGAGCATCGGCTCCGCCGCCGACGGCACCCTCGTCCGCGCCCTCCAACGCGCCGGCATCGACCCGGACAAAGGCATCTCCAAACTCAACCAGCAGCCCGCGGTGGGCGCTTCGGCCCTTGCGGCGGGCAGCGTGGACGCGCTGTCGCAGTTCGTGGCGTGGCCGGGTCTGCTCGCCTACCAGGGCAAGGCGAAGGCGCTGTACGACGGCGCCCAGCTGAACCTCCCCACCTTCCATGGCGTCACAGCCCGCGAGGACTTCGCCGAGCAGCGGCCCGCCGTCCTGGAGGCGTTCCTCAAAGCCCAGGCGGAGGCCACCGACTACCTCGATGCCCATCCGGTGACCGCAGCCGAGAAGGTCGCCGATGCGACCGATCTGCCTGCCGAAGTCGTCTACCTCTACAACGGCGCGCATGGCATCGCCACCTTCGACCCGGCCATCAAACCCTCGCTCGTCGCCGCGTTGAAACAGGACGTGTCGGTCCTCAAGGCCGCCGAGCTGACCGGTGACGTGGACGTGGACTCGTTCGTCGACGACCAGTACCTGAAGAAGGCCCTCGGCAGCTCCGACTACGCCAAGCGGCTCGCCGCCGCATCGGCGCCGTCCGCGAGCGAGGTGTGGGCCAAGGGAAGCGAGAAGACGACGGGCTTCGACTCCCCCAAGAAGTTGCTCGCGTACGTCGCCGAGCACAGCGACGGCATTCGCGCCGCTTACGTACCCGACGCCACCACCGGCACTCTCTGGTTCGCCGACAAGGCGGTGTGGGTGGCCGACGGAGAACAGGTGCTGCCGTTCGTGACCCGGGCGATCGCGCAGGCGTATGTCGACGCACACGGCGGCGCCGCGGTCGTCAGTTACGCCGACGCGCTGCGGCGGGCGTCGTGAGCCGGTATGTCCTGCGGGTGGCGTCGCTGGCCGCCGCCCTCGGGGCGTGGCAGTTGCTGACCAGCCTCAAGGTCGATCTATGGCTGCGTTTCTCGCAGTTCCCGACGGTCACCGACATCGCTCATGCCTTCGCCGACCGGATCTCCGGCGATGACTACTGGACGGACCTCGCCGACAGCCTCACCCGGATCCTCACCGGTTTCGTGCTGGCGGCCGTCCTGGGGGTGGCGACGGGTGTGCTCGTGGCCCGCTCGCGCCTCGCCGAGGATCTGCTCGGCCCGGTCCTGGAGGTGATCCGCCCGATCCCGGCGATCGCTCTCGTGCCCGTCGCGATCCTCCTGTTCCCCTCCAATGAGCAGGGCATCGTCTTCATCACCTGCACCGCCGCCTTCTTCCCCGTCATGGTCTCCACCCGGCACGCGGTGCGTGCCCTCACTCCCGTGTGGGAGGAGGCGGTGCAAACCATGGGCGGTGGCCGGTGGCGGATCCTGGCTTCGGTGGTGCTGCCGGGTGCCTTGCCCGGCATTTTCGGTGGTCTGTCGGTCGGTATCGGTGTCTCGTGGATCTGTGTGATCTCCGCAGAGATGATCTCCGGGCAGTACGGCGTCGGGTACCGCACCTGGCAGGACTACACGATCGTCAACTACCCCGGTGTGTTCGTCGGGATGGTCACGATCGGTGTGCTCGGCTGGGTCACTTCCACGGCCGTCGAGTTCCTCGGCCGGCGTCTGACCCGCTGGCTGCCCCGCACGTCGTACGTCCCCGGCGGCCGGCCCCGCACTCCGGTGGCCGCCGTCGTCGCCCCGGTCGCAGTGGCGGCCGACGGCGAGTCCCAGCAGCAGTCCGATGCCCAGCAGCAGGGCCGCAGCGACACCGATCAGGAGGCGCGCGATGAGCACTTCGTCTGAGGTCGCCGCTCCGGCGCTCGCACCGGGTGCCCGGCTCGCCCTGGGCGCGGCCGTGCTCGGCCGTCCGGGCGCCCCGGTGCTGCACGATGTCGCGCTGGATGTCCGTCCCGGCGAGATCCTCACGGTCGTGGGGCCGTCGGGGTGCGGCAAGTCGACGCTGCTGCGGACGTTCGCCGGGCTGCTGTCGCCGCTGGCCGGGACGGTCGAGCAGGACGGCGAACCGTTGACAGGGCCGTCGGCCGACCGGGCGCTGGTCTTCCAAGAGGATGCGCTGCTGCCCTGGCGCACGTTGCGGGGCAATGTCGAACTGCCGCTCGCCATCAAGGGGGTTACGCGTTCGAAGCGCCGCTCGCTGGCCGGGTCCTGGCTGGCCCGGGTCGGGCTGGCCGCGCAGGCGGGGCAGTTGCCGCACCGGGTGTCCGGTGGGCAGCGCCAGCGGGCGCAGCTGGCGCGGGCGCTGGCCGGCTCGCCCCGGGCCGTGCTCATGGATGAACCGTTCGGCGCGCTCGACGCCCAGACCCGTTCCGGCATGCAGGACCTGCTGGTGGAGGTGTTGGGCGGTACGGGTGCGACCGTCGTCTTCGTCACCCACGACGTGGACGAGGCGCTCTTCCTCGGTGACCGGGTCGCTCTGCTCGCGGCCGGCCGTGTGGCCTCCGTACGGGACGTTCCGCGTCCCCGTGACCGGGGCGCCCTGGACGACCCGGCTCGCGTGGCCCTGCGCCGCGCTGTCCTCTCCTCGCTCGGCATCTGAAAGGCATCCCGGTGACCATCCCCGCGAACGCTCCCCTGGAGATTCCCACCGTCAGCGACGCCGAGGAAATGACCTGCGACGTTCTCGTCGTCGGCGGTGGCACCGCCGGCACCATGGCCGCCCTGACCGCCGCCGAGCGCGGTGCGAGGGTGCTGCTTCTGGAGAAGGCCCATGTCCGGCACTCCGGTGCGCTCGCCATGGGGATGGACGGGGTCAACAACGCGGTCGTCCCGGGGCGTGCCGAGCCCGACGACTACGTCGCCGAGATCACCCGCGCCAACGACGGGATCGTCGACCAGTCCACGGTCCGGCAGACGGCGACGCGTGGTTTTGCCATGGTCCAGCGCCTGGAGTCGTACGGGGTCAAGTTCGAGAAGGACGAGCATGGCGCGTACGCGGTCCGCCAGGTGCATCGCTCCGGCTCGTACGTACTGCCGATGCCGGAAGGCAAGGATGTCAAGAAGGTCCTGTACCGGCAGTTGCGGCGTCGTGAGATGCGGGAGCGGATCCGTATCGAGAACCGGGTGATGCCGGTGCGCGTGCTGACGGCGCAGGGGCGCGCGGTGGGTGCGGTGGGCTTCAACACGCGCACCGGCGCGTTCGTGACCGTCCGCGCGGGTGCGGTGGTTCTCGCGACCGGTGCGGCCGGGCGGCTGGGGCTGCCCGCTTCCGGCTACCTGTACGGGACGTACGAGAATCCGACCAACGCCGGTGACGGTTACGCCATGGCCTACCACGCCGGTGCCGAGCTGACCGGGATCGAGTGCTTCCAGATCAATCCCCTGATCAAGGACTACAACGGGCCTGCCTGTGCCTACGTCGCCAATCCGTTCGGCGGCTACCAGGTCAACCGGCACGGTGAGCGGTTCGTCGACTCCGACTACTGGTCGGGGCAGATGATGGCCGAGTTCGCCGCCGAGGTCGCCTCCGACCGCGGTCCGGTCTACCTGAAGCTGAGCCATCTCCCCGAGGAGTCGGTCTCCGCCCTGGAGTCCATTTTGCACTCCACCGAGCGGCCCACCCGTGGCACCTTCCACGCCGGGCGGGGGCACGACTACCGGACCCATGACGTCGAGATGCACATTTCCGAGATCGGCCTGTGCGGGGGGCACTCCGCCTCCGGGGTCCGGGTCGACGACCACGCCCGTACGACCGTCCCTGGGCTGTACGCCGCCGGTGACCTGGCCTGCGTCCCGCACAACTACATGATCGGCGCGTTCGTCTTCGGTGACCTGGCAGGTGCGGACGCCGCCCAGTACACGGCGTACGAGGGGGAGTTGCCGGCCGAGCAGGTGCGTGAGGCGCACGAGTTGATCTACCGTCCGCTGCGCAACCCGGACGGCCCGCCGCAGACCCAGGTCGAGTACAAGCTGCGCCGCTTCGTCAACGACTACGTGGCTCCGCCGAAGTCCGGGGCCCGGCTCTCCCTCGCCCTGGAGTCCTTCGAGCGGATGCGGGACGACATCGCCGGCCTGGGCGCCCGCACCGCGCACGAGCTGATGCGCTGCGCCGAGGTGAGTTTCATCCGCGACTGCGCGGAGATGGCCGCCCGCGCCTCCCTGGCCCGTACGGAATCCCGCTGGGGTTTCTACCACGACCGGCTCGATCACCCCGAGCGTGACGACGCCTCCTGGTTCCACCATCTCGATCTGCACAAGTCCCCCTCTGGTGCGATGGAGTTCACGGCTCGTCCCGTGGCTCCGTATCTGGTGCCGGTCGAGGAGTTCACCCCAGTCGGCGGTCCGTCCCGGCACATCGGCGAGGTGCGTCCGCTGGACGTGGCGACGGCGGGCGGCCGTGATGTGCCGCCGGTGGCCACGGGGCCGGTGGCGGCCGCCGCCGCTCGGCCCGTGGTGTCCGACCGGGCCGAGTCGGCCTCACCCCGCCTTCTGGAGCTCCTCGCCCTCGCCGAGGAGGAGCCCGAACTAGCTGCTCTTGAGCCCTACTTGACGGATCTCGATCCCTCGGTCCGGCGTACCGCCGTGTCGGTGCTGACGGAGACGGCACCGGCGGGTACCGGGCGGGTGCTGGCCGGTGCGCTGGCCGATCCCGATGCCGGGGTGCGTTCGGCCGCCGCTGCCTCGTTGCGCGAGCTGGTCGAGACGCTTCCGCCCGAGCCGGCGCTGCGGGACGCCCTCGCCGGCGCGCTCGCCGTGGCCGATCCGGTCGTCCGGGCCGCTGCACTGGACCTGCTGCGGGCGCTGCGTCTGGGTGACGCCGGTCTGTTCGCTTCCGCTCTGCCCGATGCCGATCCGGCGGTGCGGATCGAGGCGGTGCGGGCGCTGGTCTCGGTGGACGCCGCCGAGCCCTTGGCCGGCGCGGTCGCGGATCCGTCCCGGGAGGTACGGGTGACGGTGGCGAAGGCCCTCGGAACGGTGGGGGCCTCGCGCGCCACCGATCAGGAGGACGGTGTCCTGGGCGCCCTCACCACCCTCACGGGTGACTCCGACGTTCTCGTCCGCGGCGCCGCCTACGAGGCGCTGGCCGGCGTCGGCTGCCCGCCGTCGCTGGCCGGGAGCGCCGTGGCCGCGCTGGCCGACCCGGCCTGGCAGGTGCGGGTCGGTGCCGCCAGGGCGCTGGGTGCGGCGGGTGCCGCCGTGGCGGTGCCGGCCCTCGCCAAGTCGCTCGCCGATCCGAACGCCGACGTCCGCAAGGCGGCCGTCCTCGCCCTGACCCGGCACACCGGTGTCGAGGAGGCCCGCGCGGCGCTGGCCACGGCGACGGCGGACTCGGACGCGGACGTCAGGGCGTACGCGGCGCGAGGGCTCTGAACAGGGCCCCCGCCCCGCGGCCGGATCGGGCTATACCCAGTCCTCCGGCTCCGGCTCGGCATCCATCTCGGGCCAGTGGTCCTCGTCCCCGCCTCCCGCCACCTCGGGGGCCGGGACCGGGGCCGGGGCCGGGGAGGACGGTGCCTTCAGGGACGCCAGCACCCCGAGCACGCCCTCCCCGTAGGTCATGAGCTTCTTCTCGCCGATGCCGCCGACGGTGGCCAGTTCGGCTACCGACTCGGGCCATCGGCCGACGATCTCCCTGAGCGTGGCGTCGTGGAAGATCACGTACGCCGGTACGCCCTGTTCGCGGGCCTGTTCGGCACGCCAGGCGCGCAGTGCCTCGAACGCCGGGAGCAGATCCTCGGGCAGCTCTGCCACGGCCGCCTTCGCCTTGCCCTTGCCGGAAGCCCCGGAGGAGCCGGATGTCCCCGAGGACCGGGAGACCACAGGTTTCTTCGGCTCCTTGCGGAGCGGGACGTCGCGCTCGCGCCGCAGTACCGTCCCGCTGGCCTCGGTGAGCACGAGCGTGCCGTACTCGCCCTCGACGGCCAGCAGCCCCTGGGCGAGCAGCTGCCGGACGACGCCCCGCCATTCGCCCTCGTCGAGGTCGGTGCCGATACCGAAGACGGACAGCTGGTCGTGGTCGAACTGGATGACCTTGGCGGTGCGCTTGCCGAGCAGGATGTCGACGATCTGGACGGCGCCGAACTTCTGCCCGCGTTCGCGCTGCAGTCGTACGACCGTGGAGAGGACCTTCTGGGCGGCGACGGTGCCGTCCCAAGTCTCCGGCGGCGTGAGGCAGGTGTCGCAGTTGCCGCAGCCGGCCGGGGCGGGGTCCTGGCCGAAGTAGTTGAGGAGTTGTCCGCGGCGGCACTGGGCGGTCTCGCACAGGGCGAGCATCGAGTCGAGGTGGGCCTGGGCGCGGCGGCGGAACGCCTCGTCGCCCTCGCCGGACTGGATGAGTTTGCGCTGCTGTATGACGTCGTTGAGGCCGTAGGCCATCCAGGCGGTGGAGGGCAGGCCGTCGCGGCCGCCGCGGCCGGTCTCCTGGTAGTAGCCCTCGACGGACTTGGGCAGGTCGAGGTGGGCGACGAACCGGACGTCGGGTTTGTCGATGCCCATTCCGAAGGCGATGGTGGCGACCACGACCAGGCCGTCCTCGCGCAGGAAGCGGGACTGGTGGGCCGCGCGGGTGCCCGCGTCCAGGCCGGCGTGGTAGGGGACGGCCTCGATGCCGTTGCGGGACAGGAATTCCGCCGTGGAGTCGACCGACTTGCGGGAGAGGCAGTAGACGATGCCCGCGTCACCTGCGTGTTCCTGCCGGAGGAAGGTGAGCAGCTGCTTCTTGGGGTCGGCCTTGGGGACGATCCGGTACTGGATGTTGGGCCGGTCGAAGCTGGCCACGAAGTGCCGGGCGGCCGGCATGTGCAGCCGCTGGGTGATCTCTTCGTGGGTCGCGTGGGTGGCGGTCGCCGTGAGCGCGATGCGCGGGACGTCCGGCCAGCGCTCGCCGAGGAGGGAGAGGGCCAGATAGTCGGGGCGGAAGTCGTGGCCCCACTGGGAGACGCAGTGTGCCTCGTCGATCGCGAAGACGGAGATCTTGCCGCGGGCCAGCAGGTCCAGCGTGGAGTCCAGGCGCAGCCGCTCCGGCGCGAGGTAGAGCAGGTCGAGCTCACCGGCGAGGAACTGGGCCTCGACCACGCGCCGCTCGTCGAAGTCCTGGGTGGAGTTGACGAACCCGGCGTTCACACCGAGGGCGCGCAGGGCGTCCACCTGGTCCTGCATGAGGGCGATGAGCGGTGAGATCACGATGCCCGTACCGGGTCTGACCAGGGCGGGGATCTGGTAGCACAGCGACTTTCCGCCGCCGGTGGGCATGAGGACGACGGCGTCTCCGCCGGCCACCACATGCTCGATGATCGCTTCCTGCTCGCCCCGGAAGGCGTCGTACCCGAAAACCCTGTGCAGCGTGGCCAGTGCCTCGCTGTCCGCCGGTCCGGGCGTCTGCCGCGTCCCCGGCGGCTCGGTCGTCCCTGGCATCTCGTCGGTTCCGCCCGTCCCACCCATCGTCGTGTCCCCCGTACGTCGTCCCTCGACCACTGCCTCCACGATAGGGGCACGGACCGACAGCGCCGGAGTTATCCACAGGCCCGCCGTACGGGAGAGGGACACGGGACGGAAGCCGGAGGGACGCGGGGAGTGGGTACGGGGCGGGACGCGGGGCGGTATCCCCCGTCCGGTGGTATCCCCCGTCCGGGGGTGTCCTCAGTCCTTGGGCCGTTCAGTCCTTTGGCCGTCCTCGCGTGGCGGCCCGGAAGCGGCGCGGGCCATGCTGCACGGGCGGGACCGGGGAGGCCCGCGCTGTACGGAGGCGCCGCACTCGCGTGCCTCTTCCGCCCCAAGGAGCATCAGGATGTCTCTCAGGTCCCGCACCGCCGGCGCCGTTCTGGCGCTGGCCGTGCCGTTCGCTCTGGCCGCGGTTCCCGCCGACGCGGCTCCCGTCCCCGAGGCCGACCCGTTCATGTGGACGGATCTGACCCCGACGTACACGGCGACCACGGACTACCAGTACGAGCCCTTCGCGGTCACGGACGGATACCGGCCCATCGGCGAGTGCGCCCAGGACACCGGGACCGGCAGGGCAGGCGCGGGCTACCACTACGTGAACCCCTCCCATGTCGGCAGCCTCGACCCGGCCGAGCCCGCGGGTCTCCTCTACGAGACCGACGGCAACGGCGGCCGGGCCCTGGTGGGGGTGGAGTGGATCGTGCGCGCCGACACCACCGCCACCGCGCCGACGCTGTTCGGGCAGACCTTCCAGGGGCCGGCGACCCTCGACGGGGTGGGTTCCGTGTACACGCTGCACGCCTGGATCTGGAAGGACAATCCGAGCGGTCTGTTCGCGCCGTGGAACCCGACGGTGACCTGCCCGTAGCCACGACCGCGGCCGGCCCGCCGCAGGTGCCGGCAGCCCGTGGCCCTGCGGCGCAGGGCCGTCCACGCACGCGTGGGCCCCGGTTCCTCGGAGGGAACCGGGGCCCACGGCCGTACCGGACGGGTCAGCGCACGAAGACTCCCGCCTGGCTCGCCAGGTCCAGGAAGTACTGCGGTGCCACGCCGAGCACCAGCGTGACCGCGACGCCGACGCCGATCGTCGCCATGGTCAGCGGTGACGGAACGGCGACCGTGGGGCCGTCGGGCCTGGGCTCGCTGAAGAACATCAGCACGATCACGCGGATGTAGAAGAACGCGGCGATCGCCGACGAGATCACACCGACCACGACCAGCGGGGCCGCCCCGCCCTCCGCCGCCGCCTTGAACACGGCGAACTTCCCGGCGAAGCCGGAGGTCAGCGGGATACCCGCGAAGGCCAGCAGGAACACCGCGAAGACGGCCGCGACCAGCGGCGAGCGGCGGCCGAGGCCGGCCCACTTGGACAGGTGCGTGGCCTCTCCGCCGGCGTCGCGCACCAGGGTGACCACGGCGAAGGCGCCGATGGTCACGAAGGAGTACCCGGCCAGGTAGAACAGGACGGACGACACGCCGTCCTTCGAGGTCGCGATGACACCCGCGAGGATGAATCCGGCGTGCGCGATCGACGAGTACGCGAGCAGTCGCTTGATGTCGGTCTGGGTGATCGCGACGATCGCGCCGCCCAGCATGGTGATGATCGCGACGCCCCACATGACCGGCCGCCAGTCCCAGCGCAGACCGGGCAGCACGACGTACAGCAGGCGCAGCAGCGCGCCGAACGCGGCCACCTTGGTCGCCGCTGCCATGAAGCCGGTCACCGGGGTGGGCGCGCCCTGGTAGACGTCGGGCGTCCACATGTGGAAGGGGACCGCGCCGACCTTGAAGAGCAGGCCCATGACGACCATCGCGGTGCCGATCAGGAGCAGCGCGTCGTTGCCCATGGTGTCGGCGAGGGCGGGGTCGATGCTGGTGACGGTGCCGTCGACGACCTGGGAGATGGTGGCGTACGACACCGAGCCGGCGTAGCCGTACAGCAGGGCGATGCCGAACAGGGTGAACGCGGAGGCGAAGGCGCCGAGCAGGAAGTACTTGACCGCGGCTTCCTGGGACATCAGGCGCTTGCGGCGGGCCAGGGCGCACATCAGGTAGAGCGGGAGGGAGAAGACCTCCAGGGCCACGAAGAGCGTCAGCAGGTCGTTGGCCGAGGGGAACACCAGCATGCCGGCGATCGCGAAGAGGAGCAGCGGGAAGACCTCGGTGGTGGTGAAGCCGGCCTTCACCGCGGCCTTCTCGCTGTCGCTGCCGGGCACCGAGGCGGCCTGTGCGGCGAAGGAGTCGACGCGGTTGCCGTGTGCGGCCGGGTCGAGGCGGCGTTCGGCGAAGGTGAACAGGCCGAGCAGACCGGCCAGCAGGATGGTGCCCTGCAGGAACAGGGACGGTCCGTCGACGGCGATCGCGCCCATGGCGGCGATGTGCGCCTTGGTGGTGCCGTATCCGTCCGCGGCCAGTGCGACGACCGCCGCGAAGGCCGCGCACAGCGCGACGGCGGAGACGAAGACCTGCGCGTAGTAGCGGGATTTGCGCGGGACGAACGCCTCGACGAGCACCCCGACGATCGCCGCGCCGAGCACGATCAGGGTGGGGGACAATTGTCCGTATTCGATCTTCGGCGCGTCGATCTTCGAGATCGGCTCGGCCGCGGTTGTCCACAGGCTGTGGACGGCTGCTGCGCTCACTTGGCCGCCTCCACTGCGGGCTTGGGGTCGGTCTTGTGTACGTCCGACATGGTCTGTTTGACCGCCGGGTTGACGATGTCCGTGACGGGCTTCGGGTAGACGCCCAGGAAGATCAGCAGAACGATCAGCGGGGTGACGACCACGAGTTCACGCGCGCGCAGGTCGGGCATCGCGGAGACCTCCGGTTTCACCGGGCCCGTCATCGTCCGCTGGTAGAGGACGAGGGTGTAGAGCGCGGCGAGGACGATGCCGAGGGTGGCGATGATGCCGATGGCCGGGTAGCGCGTGAACGTGCCGACCAGGACCAGGAATTCGCTCACGAAGGGGGCGAGACCCGGCAGCGACAGGGTGGCCAGGCCGCCGATCAGGAAGGTGCCGGCGAGCACCGGGGCGACCTTCTGCACACCGCCGTAGTCGGCGATGAGCCGCGAGCCGCGCCGGGAGATCAGGAAGCCGGCGACCAGCATCAGCGCGGCCGTGGAGATGCCGTGGTTGACCATGTAGAGGGTGGCGCC
Organism: Streptomyces sp. NPDC001220; assembly: GCF_053597895.1. NCBI lineage: Bacteria > Bacillati > Actinomycetota > Actinomycetes > Kitasatosporales > Streptomycetaceae > Streptomyces > Streptomyces sp. NPDC001220. Next base: position 169,421 of record NZ_JBSFJE010000001.1, on the reverse strand, counting down.
GGACTGGCCCTGGCTGGTCATCGCGAAGATGCCCAGGATGATGAAGCCGAAGTGCGAGATGGACGCGTAGGCGACCAGACGCTTGATGTCCCGCTGGCCGACGGCGAGCAGGGCGCCGTAGATGATGCTGATCACGGCGAGGACGAGGATGGCGGGCGTCGCCCACTTCGAGGCCTCCGGGAACAGCTGGAGGCAGAAGCGGAGCATCGCGAACGTGCCCACCTTGTCGACGACCGCCGTGATGAGGACGGCGACCGGGGCGGTGGACTCCTGCATGGCGTTGGGCAGCCAGGTGTGCAGCGGCCACAGCGGCGCCTTCACCGCGAAGGCGAAGAAGAAGCCGAGGAACAGCCAGCGTTCGGTGCTGGTCGCCATGTGCAGCGAGCCGTTCGCGCGGGCCTGCGCGATCTCCGCGAGGGAGAAGTTCCCGGCGACCACGTAGAGGCCGATCACCGCGGCCAGCATGATCAGGCCGCCGACCAGGTTGTAGAGGAGGAACTTCACGGCCGCGTACGACCGTTGGGCCGCCGCGTTCTCGTCGGAGCCCGCGTGGGCACGGTCCCCGAAGCCGCCGATGAGGAAGTACATCGGGATCAGCATGGCTTCGAAGAAGATGTAGAAGAGGAAGACGTCGGTGGCCTCGAAGGAGATGATCACCATCGCCTCGACGGCCAGGATCAGGGCGAAGAAGCCCTGGGTGGGCCGCCACCGCTTGCTGCCGGTCTCCAGCGGGTCGGCGTCGTGCCAGCCCGCGAGGATGATGAACGGGATCAGCAGGGCGGTGAGCGCGAGCAGGGCGACCGCGATGCCGTCGACGCCCAGTTCGTAGCGGACACCGAAGTCCGAGATCCAGGCGTGGGACTCGGTGAGCTGGTAGCGGCTGCCGCCCGGGTCGAAGCGGACCAGGACGACGATCGCCAGCGCGAGCGTGCCGAGCGAGACCAGCAGCGCGAGCCATTTGGCGGCGGTGCGCTGTGCGGCCGGTACGGCGGCCGTCGCGACCGCCCCGACGGCGGGGAGCGCCGCCGTCGCTGTCAGCAGAGGAAAGGACATCGGTATCAGACCGCCCTCATCAGCAGGGTCGCGGCGACCAGGAGGGCAGCGCCGCCGAACATCGAGACCGCGTACGAGCGCGCGTAGCCGTTCTGGAGCTTGCGCAGTCGGCCGGACAGCCCGCCGAAGCCCGCCGCCGTGCCGTTGACGACCCCGTCGACCAGGGTGTGGTCGACGTAGACCAGGGAGCGGGTGAGGTGTTCGCCGCCGCGGACCAGGACGACGTGGTTGAAGTCGTCCTGGAGGAGGTCGCGGCGGGCCGCGCGGGTGAGCAGCGAACCGCGCGGGGCGACGGCCGGGACGGGACGGCGGCCGTACTGGAGGTAGGCGATGCCGACGCCGATGACCAGGCACACCATGGTGGCGCCGGTGACCGTGGTCGCGCTCAGCGGGGAGTCGCCCTCGCTGTGACCGGTGATCGGCTCCAGCCAGTGCAGGAACCGGTCGCCGATGCTGAAGAACGCGCCGCCGAAGACCGAGCCGATCGCCAGCACGATCATCGGGATGGTCATGACCTTCGGGGACTCGTGCGGGTGCGGCTCGTGGCCGTGCTCGTCGGGCTCCCAGCGCTTCTCGCCGAAGAACGTCATCAGCATCACGCGCGTCATGTAGAAGGCGGTGATGGCCGCGCCGAGCAGGGCGCAGGCGCCGAGGATCCAGCCCTCGGTGCCGCCCTTGGCGAACGCCGCCTCGATGATCTTGTCCTTGGAGAAGAAGCCGGACAGGCCCGGGAAGCCGATGATGGCGAGGTAGCCGAGGCCGAAGGTGATGAAGGTGACCGGCATGTACTTGCGCAGGCCGCCGTACTTGCGCATGTCGACCTCGTCGTTCATGCCGTGCATGACGGAACCGGCGCCGAGGAACAGTCCGGCCTTGAAGAAGCCGTGCGTCACCAGGTGCATGATCGCGAAGACGTAGCCGATCGGACCGAGGCCGGCGGCGAGCACCATGTAGCCGATCTGCGACATGGTCGAACCGGCGAGGGCCTTCTTGATGTCGTCCTTCGCGCAACCGACGATCGCACCGAACAGGAGCGTGACGGCGCCGACGACGGTGACGACGAGTTGTGCGTCCGGCGCCGCGTTGAAGATCGCTCCGGAGCGGACGATGAGGTAGACGCCGGCGGTGACCATGGTCGCCGCGTGGATGAGGGCCGAGACCGGGGTCGGGCCTTCCATGGCGTCCCCGAGCCAGGACTGCAGCGGGACCTGGGCGGACTTGCCGCAGGCGGCGAGCAGCAGCATCAGGCCGATCGCGGTGAGCCTGCCCTCGGAGGCGTCGGTCGCGTGGCTGAGGACCGGCCCGAAGGCGAAGGTGCCGAACGTCGTGAACATCAGCATGATCGCGATCGACAGGCCCATGTCGCCGACCCGGTTGACCAGGAAGGCCTTCTTCGCGGCGGTGGCCGCGCTGGGCTTGTGCTGCCAGAAGCCGATCAGCAGGTACGAGGCGAGGCCGACGCCCTCCCAGCCGACGTACAGCAGCAGGTAGTTGTCGGCGAGGACGAGCAGCAGCATCGCCGCGAGGAACAGGTTGAGGTAGCCGAAGAAGCGGCGGCGGCGCTCGTCGTGCTCCATGTACCCGATCGAGTACAGGTGGATGAGCGAGCCGACGCCGGTGATCAGCAGGACGAACGTCATCGACAGCTGGTCGAGGCGGAAGGTGACGTCCGCCTGGAAGCCGGCCACCGGGACCCAGGTGAACAGGTGCTGCATCAGGGTGCGGTGTTCGGCGTTCTTGCCCAGCAGGTCGGCGAAGAGGATCACGCCGAACACGAAGGAGGTCGTCGACAGGAGCGTGCCGATCCAGTGGCCCACGCCGTCCAGGCGGCGGCCGCCGACCAGGAGGACGGCCGCTCCGAGCAGGGGCGCCGCGATCAGCAGCGCAATGAGGTTCTCCACGATTCAGCGACCCCTTACAGCTTCATCAGGCTGGCGTCGTCGACCGAGGCCGAGTGGCGGGTACGGAACAGCGACACGATGATCGCGAGCCCGACCACGACCTCCGCGGCGGCGACGACCATCGTGAAGAAGGCGATGATCTGGCCGTCGAGATTGCCGTGCATGCGGGAGAAGACGACGAACGCGAGGTTGCAGGCGTTGAGCATCAGCTCGACGCACATGAAGACGACGATCGCATTTCGTCTGATCAGCACACCGGTGGCGCCGATCGTGAACAACAGGGCGGCGAGATAGAGGTAGTAGACCGGGTTCACTTCGACGCCTCCTCGGGCCGCTTGAGGTTCTCCGGCTCGATCGGCGTCCGCTCCAGCCGTTCCTCGGCGCGCTGTTCCAGGGCCCGCAGGTCGTTGAGGGCCTCCGCGGACACGTCGCGGATCTGGCCGCGGTCACGCAGCGTCTTGTTGACCGTGAGCTCGGACGGCGTGCCGTCGGGCAGCAGGCCGGCGATGTCGACGGCGTTGTGCCGGGCGTAGACGCCGGGGGCGGGCAGCGGCGGCAAGTGCTTGCCTTCGCGGACGCGCTGTTCGGACTGCTCGCGCTGGGTCTTGGCGCGCTCGGTGCGCTCGCGGTGGGTGAGCACCATGGCGCCGACGGCCGCGGTGATGAGCAGGGCACCGGTGATTTCGAAGGCGAAGACGTACTTGGTGAAGATGAGGGCGGCGAGGCCCTCCACATTGCCGTTGGCGTTGGCCTGGCCGGTGCCGTTGAAGTTCTTGAGGGAGGCGTTGGCGATGCCCGCGAAGAGCAGGACGCCGAAGCCGACCCCACAGAGAAGGGCCAGCCAGCGCTGGCCCTTGATGGTCTCGGTCAGGGAGTCGGCGGCGGTCACGCCGACCAGCATCACCACGAAGAGGAACAGCATCATGATCGCGCCGGTGTAGACGACGATCTGCACGATGCCCAGGAAGTAGGCGCCGTTGGCGAGGTAGAACACCGCCAGGATGATCATGGTGCCGGCGAGACAGAGGGCGCTGTGCACGGCCCTCTTCATGAGGACGGTGCCCAGGGCGCCGAACACGGCGACGGTGCCGAGGACCCAGAACTGGAAGGCCTCCCCGGTGGAGGCGGCGTAGGCGGCGAGCTGCGGGCCCATCATGCCTCCACCCCCTCTTCCTCCGGCTTCTCGCCCTTCGAGACGGCCACCTGCTGGACGGTCCCGGGCGCGGCCTCGGTCACCAGGCCCCGGTAGTAGTCCTGTTCGTCGGTGCCCGGGAAGATCGCGTGCGGGCTGTCGACCATGCCCTCTTCGAGGCCGGCGAGCAGCTGCTCCTTGGTGTAGATGAGGTTGGCGCGGCTGGTGTCGGCGAGCTCGAACTCGTTGGTCATCGTGAGCGCGCGCGTGGGGCACGCCTCGATGCACAGGCCGCACAGGATGCAGCGGGCGTAGTTGATCTGGTAGACGCGGCCGTAGCGCTCACCCGGCGAGTAACGCTCCTCGTCGGTGTTGTCGGCGCCCTCCACGTAGATGGCGTCGGCGGGGCAGGCCCAGGCGCACAGTTCGCAGCCGACGCACTTCTCCAGGCCGTCCGGATGGCGGTTGAGCTGGTGCCGTCCGTGGAACCGCGGAGCCGTGGTCTTCTTCTGCTCCGGGTACTGCTCGGTCAGCCGCTTCTTGAACATGGCCTTGAAGGTCACGCCGAAGCCGGCGACGGGGTTCAGGAAACCGGGCTCGGTCTCCTTGGGCTCCTCAGTCATCGGACGCCTCCTTTCCATCCGTAGATCCGTCACTGACAGTGTCCGGTCCACCACTGACAATCAGCTCCCGCTCCCGGCGCGGGCTGCGCCGGGGCACCGGCGGCAGCTCCTGTCCGGGCAGCGGCGGCACGGGGAACCCGCCTGCCATCGGGTCGAACGCGACCGGCTCGGCGGCGGGCTCCGCGCCCTCCTTGCCGCCCTTGTCGCGGAACATGTCGACGACGAAGGACAGGACCAGCAGAGCGAGGATTCCGCCGCCGACGTAGAGGGCGATGTCGCTGAAGCCGTAGTTCTCGTTGCGGAGGGTCCTTACGGTGGCGACGAGCATCAGCCAGACGACCGAGACCGGGATGAGGACCTTCCAGCCGAGCTTCATCAGCTGGTCGTAGCGCACCCGCGGAAGGCTGGCGCGCAGCCAGACGAAGACGAACAGCAGCACGACGACCTTGGCGACGAACCAGAGCATCGGCCACCAGCCGTGGTTGGCGCCCGCCCAGACGGTGCTGATCGGCCAGGGGGCGCGCCAGCCGCCGAGGAAGAGCGTCGTCGACACGGCAGCGACCGTCACCATGTTGACGTACTCGGCGAGCATGAACATCGCGAACTTGATCGACGAGTACTCGGTGTTGAAGCCGCCGACCAGGTCGCCCTCGGACTCCGGCATGTCGAAGGGGGCGCGGTTGGTCTCGCCGACCATGGTGACGACGTAGAGGATGAACGAGACCGGCAGCAGCACGATGTACCAGCGGCCCTGCTGCTGGTCGACGATCGTGGACGTCGACATCGAGCCCGAGTACAGGAACACCGACGCGAACGCGGCGCCCATGGCGATCTCGTAGGAGATCATCTGCGCGCAGGAGCGCAGGCCGCCGAGGAGCGGGTAGGTGGATCCGGAGCTCCAGCCGGCGAGGACGATGCCGTAGATGCCGACGGAGGCGACCGCGAGGATGTAGAGCATCGCGATCGGCAGGTCGGTGAGCTGCATCGTGGTGCGGTGGCCGAAGATCGAGACCTCGTTGTCGGCCGGTCCGAACGGGATGACCGCGATGGCCATGAACGCCGGGATGGCCGCGACGATCGGCGCGAGGATGTAGACGGCCTTGTCCGCGCGTTTGACGATGAGGTCTTCCTTGAGCATCAGCTTCACGCCGTCGGCGAGCGACTGGAGCATGCCCCAGGGGCCGTGCCGGTTGGGGCCGATGCGCAGCTGCATCCAGGCGATGACCTTGCGCTCCATGACGATGGAGACCAGCACGGTCACCATCAGGAAGGCGAAGCAGAAGACCGCCTTGACGACGACCAGCCACCAGGGGTCGCGGCCGAACATGGAGAGGTCTTCAGCAGCGAGGTACGGGTACGGGCTCATGCCTCCACCTCCTTCGGGGCCTCACCGGCGGTGGCCGCCGGGCCGATGCGGACGAGTGCGCCGGGCAGCGCCCCGGTGTCGGAGGCGACGCCGCCGCCCACGGAGTTCAGCGGGAGCCAGACCACGCGGTCGGGCATCTCGGTGATCCTGAGCGGGAGTGCGACGGTGCCGGCGCCCGAGGTGACGGCGACCATCTCGCCGTTCCCGATGCCGGCCTCGGCGGCGGTCGCGGCGGACAGGCGGGCGTGGGCGGCGTGCCGGGTGCCGGCGAGGGCCTCGTCGCCTTCCTGGAGGACGCCCTGGTCGAGCAGGAGCCGGTGTCCGGCGAGCACGGCCTCCCCGGCCGCCGGCCGCGGCAGCGGTCCCGCCGTCTCCAGCGGCTCGGAGGCCTTCGGCCCGTCCCAGGCGCCGAGCCGGTCGAGTTCCGCGCGCGTGGTGCGCAGGTCGGGCAGGCCGAGGTGGACGTCCATGGCGTCGGCGAGCATCTGCAGCACGCGCGCGTCGGTGGGCGCGAGCCGCCGGGTCATCTGCTCGGGCTTGAGCGCGGCCTCGAAGAACCGCACCCGGCCTTCCCAGTTGAGGAAGGTGCCGGCCTTCTCGGCGACGGCGGCGACCGGGAGGACGACGTCGGCGCGCTCGGTGACCTCGCTGGGCCGCAGCTCCAGCGAGACCAGGAAGCCGACGGCTTCGAGTGCGGCACGCGCGCGCGTGGGGTCGGGCAGGTCGGTGACCTCGACGCCGGCGACCAGCAGGGCGGAGAGTTCGCCGCGGGCGGCGGCCTCGATGATCTGGCCGGTGTCGCGGCCGTAGCGGAGCGGGAGTTCGGACACGCCCCAGGCGGCGGCGACCTCGTCACGCGCGCGTGGGTCGGTGGCCGGGCGTCCGCCGGGCAGCAGCGCCGGCAGCGCGCCCGCCTCGATCGCGCCGCGCTCACCGGCCCGGCGCGGGATCCACACCAGCTGCGCGCCGGTGGCGGTGGCGGCCCGTACGGCGGCGGTCAGGCCGCCGACGACCGATGCCAGCCGCTCGCCCACGACGATCACCGCGCCCTCGGTGCGCAGCGCCTCGGCGGCCTGGGTGCCGGGCTCCTCCAGGCCGACGCCGCTCGCGAGCGCGTCCAGCCATTCGGTCTCGGTGCCGGGCGCGGCCGGCAGCAGCGTGCCGCCGGTCTTCTCCAGGCCGCGCGTGGCGTGCGTGGCGAGCGAGAACACCCTCTGCTTGTGCTTGCGCCAGGCCTTGCGCAGCCGCAGGAAGACGCCGGGCGCCTCCTCCTCCGACTCGAACCCGACCAGCAGCACGGCGGGCGCCTGTTCCAGCGAGGTGTAGGTGACGCCCGTACCGTCGAGGTCGCGGCCGCGGCCTGCGATCCGGGCGGCCAGGAAGTCGGCCTCCTCGCTGCTGTGCACGCGCGCGCGGAAGTCGATGTCGTTGGTGTCGAGCGCCACGCGCGCGAACTTGCTGTACGCGTAGGCGTCCTCGACGGCGAGCCGGCCGCCGGTGAGGACACCGGCCCGGGAACGGGCAGCGGCCAGACCCTGGGCGGCCGCGTCGAGCGCCTCCGGCCAGGAGGCGGGTTCGAGCACGCCCTGCGCGTTGCGGACCAGCGGGGTCTCCAGGCGGTCCTTCTGCTGCGCGTACCGGAACCCGAAGCGCCCCTTGTCGCAGATCCACTCCTCGTTGACCTCGGGGTCGTTGGCGGCGAGCCGCCGCATGACCTTGCCGCGCCGGTGGTCGGTGCGGGTGGCGCAGCCGCCCGAGCAGTGCTCGCACACGGACGGCGAGGAGATCAGGTCGAAGGGGCGGGAGCGGAAGCGATACGCCGCCGAGGTCAGCGCGCCCACCGGGCAGATCTGGATGGTGTTCCCGGAGAAGTACGACTCGAACGGGTCGCCCTCGCCGGTGCCGACCTGCTGGAGCGCGCCGCGTTCCAGGAGCTCGATCATCGGGTCGCCGGCGACCTGGTTGGAGAACCGGGTGCAGCGCGCGCACAGCACGCACCGCTCACGGTCGAGGAGCACCTGGGTGGAGATGGGGAGGGGCTTCTCGAAGGTGCGCTTCTTGCCGTCGAAACGGGACTCGGCGTTGCCGTGCGACATCGCCTGGTTCTGCAGCGGGCACTCGCCGCCCTTGTCGCAGACCGGGCAGTCCAGCGGGTGGTTGATGAGCAGCAGCTCCATCACCCCGTGCTGGGCCTTCTCGGCGACCGGGGAGGTGAGATGGGTCTTCACCACCATGCCGTCGGTGCAGGTGATCGTGCAGGACGCCATGGGCTTGCGCTGGCCCTCGACCTCGACGATGCACTGGCGGCAGGCGCCGGCCGGGTCCAGCAGGGGGTGGTCGCAGAAGCGCGGGATCTCGATGCCGAGCTGCTCGGCGGCGCGGATGACCAGGGTGCCCTTGGGCACGCTGATCTCCACGCCGTCGATCGTCAGCGTGACGAGGTCCTGCGGCGGGACCGCCGCCGTCCCCCCCGAGGAGGGGGAACTCGTGGTCACGGTCATGCGTTCACCTCCGGGCGGTCCGCCCAGGCCGTCGACTTGGCCGGGTCGAAGGGGCAGCCCCGGCCCGTGATGTGCTGTTCGTACTCCTCGCGGAAGTACTTCAGCGAGGAGAAGATCGGGGACGCGGCGCCGTCGCCGAGGGCGCAGAAGGACTTGCCGTTGATGTTGTCGGCGATGTCGTTCAGCTTGTCGAGGTCGGACATGACGCCCTTGCCGGCCTCGATGTCGCGCAGCAACTGCACCAGCCAGTAGGTGCCTTCACGGCACGGGGTGCACTTGCCGCAGGACTCGTGCGCGTAGAACTCGGTCCAGCGGGTGACCGCGCGCACGACGCAGGTGGTCTCGTCGAAGCACTGGAGGGCCTTGGTGCCGAGCATGGAACCGGCCGCCCCCACCCCTTCGTAGTCGAGAGGGACGTCGAGGTGCTCGTCGGTGAACATGGGCGTCGAGGAGCCGCCCGGTGTCCAGAACTTCAGACGGTGGCCGGTGCGCATCCCCCCGCTCATGTCGAGGAGCTGGCGCAGGGTGATGCCGAGCGGTGCCTCGTACTGGCCGGGGCTGGTGACGTGGCCGCTCAGCGAGTAGAGCGTGAAGCCGGGCGACTTCTCGCTCCCCATCGACCTGAACCAGTCCTTGCCCTTGTGCAGGATGGCGGGAACCGAGGCGATGGACTCGACGTTGTTCACAACAGTCGGGCAGGCATAGAGCCCTTCGACCGCCGGGAAGGGGGGACGCAGTCGCGGTTGACCACGGCGGCCTTCGAGCGAGTCGAGCAGTGCGGTCTCCTCACCGCAGATGTACGCGCCGGCGCCGGCGTGCACGGTGAGCTCCAGGTCGAGACCGCTGCCCAGGACGTTCTCGCCGAGGTAGCCGGCCGCGTAGGCCTCGCGCACGGCCTCGTGCAACCGCCGCAGGACCGGTACGACTTCACCACGCAGATAGATGAAGGCATGCGACGACCGGATGGCGTAGCACGCGATCACGATGCCCTCGATGAGGCTGTGCGGGTTCGCGAAGAGGAGCGGGATGTCCTTGCAGGTCCCGGGCTCCGACTCGTCGGCGTTGACAACCAGATAGTGCGGTTTGCCGTCCCCCTGCGGAATGAACTGCCACTTCATTCCGGTGGGGAATCCCGCGCCGCCCCGGCCGCGTAGTCCGGACTCCTTGACGTAGGCGATCAGGTCGTCCGGTGACATGGCGAGCGCCTTGCGGAGGCCCTCGTATCCGTCGTGCCGCCGGTAGACGTCCAGCGTCCAGGACCGGTCCTCGTCCCAGAAGGCCGACAGCACGGGTGCGAGCAGCTTCTCGGGGCTGGTGTCCTTGAGATCGGGTACCACCGTCATCACTCCCCCTCCTCGGCGGCAGGCCCTGCCGGGTGCGACGGGTCGGAGGCCGAGGTCTCCTGCGGCGCGTCATGGGAACTGAGGTGCTCGGCCGGCGACGGCTCGTGCACCGTCCGGTCCTGCGGACCCGGGCGCGGATGGACCACGCGCGCGGGTGCGGACTCTCCCCTGGCCAGGTGGAGGCCCACCAGCGAGGCGGGTCCGGCGCTTCCGCTCTCCTCGACGGCCCCGGGCCGCTCGTCGGGGAAGCCGGCCAGGATCCGCGCGGTCTCCTTGAAGGTGCACAGCCGGGCCCCGCGGGTGGGCTCGACGTCCCGGCCCGCGCGCAGGTCGTCGACCAGGCGCCGGGCGCTCGCCGGGGTCTGGTTGTCGAAGAACTCCCAGTTGACCATCACGACCGGTGCGAAGTCGCAGGCCGCGTTGCACTCGATGTGCTCCAGGGTGACGCTGCCGTCGTCGGTGGTCTCGCCGTTGCCGACGCCCAGGTGCTCCTGGAGGGTCTCGAAGATGGCGTCGCCGCCCATCACCGCGCACAGCGTGTTGGTGCAGACGCCCACCTGGTAGTCGCCGGAGGGCTTGCGCCGGTACATCGTGTAGAAGGTGGCGACCGCGGTGACCTCCGCCGTGGTCAGCTCCAGCACGTCGGCGCAGAACTGCATGCCGGTGCGGGTGACATGCCCCTCCTCCGACTGCACGAGATGCAGCAGCGGCAGCAGCGCGGACCGGGAGTCGGGGTAGCGCGCGATGATGTCGCGCGCGTCCGTCTCCAGCCGGGCCCGGACGTCGTCCGGATACGCGGGCGCGGGCAGCTCGGGCATGCCCAGGCTGACGCCCCGCTCCGAAGAAGAGGTGTTCACCGGTCGACGCCTCCCAGTACCGGGTCGATGGACGCGATGACGACGATGACGTCGGCGACCTGGCCGCCCTCACACATCGCCGCGATGGCCTGCAGGTTGGCGAAGGACGGGTCGCGGAAGTGGACCCGGTAGGGGCGGGTGCCGCCGTCGGAGACGACGTGCGCCCCGAGTTCGCCCTTGGGCGACTCGATGGCCGTGTAGACCTGTCCGGGCGGGACCCGGAAGCCCTCGGTGACCAGCTTGAAGTGGTGGATCAGGGCCTCCATGGAGGTGCCCATGATCTTCTTGATGTGGTCGAGGGAGTTGCCGAGTCCGTCCGGTCCCAGGGCGAGCTGCGCGGGCCAGGCGATCTTCTTGTCGGCGACCATGACCGGCCCGGGCTGGAGCCGGTCCAGGCACTGCTCGACGATCCTGAGCGACTGGCGCATCTCCTCCAGGCGGATCAGGAAACGGCCGTAGGCGTCCGAGGTGTCGGCGACGGCGACGTCGAAGTCGTAGTTCTCGTAGCCGCAGTAGGGCTGGGATTTACGCAGGTCGTGCGGCAGGCCGGTGGCCCGCAGGATGGGGCCGGTGGCGCCGAGGGCCATGCAGCCAGCCAGGTCGAGATAGCCGATGCCCTGCATGCGGCCCTTGAAGACGGGGTTCCCGGTGGCGAGCTTGTCGTACTCGGGGAGGTTCTTCCGCATCTTCTTGATGAATTCGCGGATCTGGTCGACCGCGCCGGGCGGCAGGTCCTGGGCGAGTCCGCCGGGGCGGATGTACGCGTGGTTCATCCGCAGGCCGGTGATCAGCTCGAAGAGGTCGAGAATCATTTCACGATCACGGAATCCGTAGATCATGAGCGTGGTGGCGCCCAGCTCCATGCCGCCGGTGGCGATGGCGACCAGGTGCGAGGACATCCGGTTCAGCTCCATCAGGAGCACCCGGATGATCGTGGCGCGGTCGGTGACCTGCTCCTCGATGCCGAGGAGTTTCTCGACGGCGAGACAGTAGGCGGTCTCGTTGAAGAAGGACGTCAGGTAGTCCATGCGCGTGACGAAGGCGGAGCCCTGCGTCCACGTGCGGTACTCGAGGTTCTTCTCGATGCCGGTGTGCAGATAGCCGACGCCGCAGCGGGTCTCGGTGACGGTCTCGCCGTCGATCTCCAGGATCAGCCGGAGCACCCCATGGGTGGAGGGGTGCTGGGGACCCATGTTGACGACGATGCGTTCGTCGTCGGCGCGGGCCGCGGACTGGACGATCTCGTCCCAGTCGCCACCGGTGACCGTATATACGGTGCCCTCGGTGGTCTCGCGCGCCGAGGCGGTCGACGCGGCGGATGCTGACTGTGTGCTCACGAGTACGACCTCCGCTGGTCCGGAGCCGGGATCTGGGCGCCCTTGTACTCGACGGGGATGCCGCCGAGGGGGTAGTCCTTGCGCTGCGGATGGCCCTGCCAGTCGTCCGGCATGAGGATGCGGGTCAGGGCCGGGTGACCGTCGAAGACGATCCCGAAGAAGTCGTAGGTCTCCCGTTCGTGCCAGTCGTTGGTCGGATAGACGGAGACCAGGGACGGGATGTGCGGGTCGGCGTCCGGGGCGCTGACCTCCAGCCGGATCAGCCGGTTGTGGGTGATCGAGCGCAGGTGGTAGACGGCGTGCAGCTCGCGGCCCTTGTCGTGGAGGTAGTGGACGCCGCTGACGCCGGTGCACAGCTCGAAGCGGAGCGCGGGGTCGTCGCGCAGGGTGCGGGCGACGCGCAGCAGGTGCTCGCGTTCGATGTGGAAGGTGACCTCGCCGCGGTCGACGACCGTCTTCTCGATGGCGTTGGCGGGCAGCAGGCCCTGTTCCTCCAGGGCACCCTCCAGCTCGTCGGCGACCTCGTCGAACCAACCGCCGTACGGGCGGGCCGCCGGCCCGGGGAGCCGGACGGAGCGGACCAGGCCGCCGTAGCCGGAGGTGTCGCCGCCGTTGTTGGCGCCGAACATGCCGCGCTGGACGCGGATCTCCTCGCCGCCCTGGCCGCGCTGGCCGGGGAGGTTGTCGGTGGCGAGGTCCTTCTCGGGATTGGCCCCGTTGTGGCCGTTCGCGTCGCTCACCGCAGCAGCCCCTTCATCTCGATCGTGGGCAGGGCCTTCAGCGCCGCCTCCTCCGCCTCGCGGGCCGCTTCCTGCGCGTTGACGCCGAGCTTGGAGCTCTGGATCTTCTGGTGGAGCTTGAGGATCGCGTCCAGCAGCATCTCGGGGCGGGGCGGGCAGCCGGGCAGGTAGATGTCGACCGGGACGATGTGGTCGACGCCCTGGACGATGGCGTAGTTGTTGAACATGCCGCCCGAGGAGGCGCAGACGCCCATGGAGATCACCCACTTGGGGTTGGGCATCTGGTCGTAGACCTGCCGCAGGACGGGCGCCATCTTCTGGCTGACCCGGCCGGCGACGATCATCAGGTCGGCCTGGCGCGGAGAGCCGCGGAAGACCTCCATGCCGAACCGCGCCAGGTCGTACCGGCCCGCTCCCGCCGTCATCATTTCGAAGGCGCAGCAGGCGAGGCCGAAGGTGGCGGGGAAGACGGACGCCTTGCGCACCCAGCCCGCGGCCTGCTCGACGGTGGTCAGCAGGAAACCGCTCGGCAGCTTTTCTTCGAGTCCCATGACTTAAAAGCCCCTCAGTCCCATTCCAGGCCGCCGCGCCGCCATACGTACGCGTACGCGACGAAGACGGTGAGCACGAAGAGCAGCATCTCCACGAGCCCGAAAACACCCAGGGCGTCGAAGGTGACGGCCCAGGGGTAGAGGAAGACGATCTCGATGTCGAAGACGATGAAGAGCATCGCCGTCAGGTAGTACTTGATCGGGAAACGCCCGCCGCCGGCCGGCGTGGGGGTCGGCTCGATTCCGCACTCGTAGGCTTCGAGCCTGGCGCGGTTGTACCGCTTCGGACCGATCAGCGTGGCCATGACCACGGAGAAGATCGCAAAGCCTGCCCCGAGGGCTCCCAGTACGAGGATGGGCGCATACGCGTTCACCGCTCCTCGCTCCTCTCAGTCGGCACTGACTGGTGGCGGTTCGACCGGGCCCACTCGCCTCATCCGTCACACGAACCCCGCACGTCCCGGGCGAAGATCGCGAACATGTGAAGCAGGTCACAAGCCCAGCTGCCTCGCATCTTATGCCCGTCGCTCTGTGATCTGCGACACGGGGTATTACACAAGCTTTGTGATCTCCACCACCTGACGATCGATCATGAAGTCGGATGAGTGGTGATCTTCGCACTCGAAGCGTTCAGCTGATCACCAGAGGTGACATTTTCGACCGTCGACGCAGGCGGGAGGGGGTGCCGAGCAGGCGTCTCCATATCAAGAGGGTTCCCCTGCATGCAAATTCGCGATGGACGGACGGCCTTGATAGAGGACCGCGTTCACACGTCAGAGGGAGGAGTGAGGGGTGATGTGGACGCGTGCACACGTTCACGAACTCGGGCGACCTCGACCCGCGCACGAGACGCACGCTTCCCGGTAACCGTTCCGTGACCTCCGCCACATTGATGAGAGGCCCCTGAGAACCGGGCTTGGCCAATCATCTCAACCGATGGTAGGTGGGGGGCAATTCGGACGTTATGGCGAAAGAACGTGATCACAGGCGTGATCACGGGCGCCCGCAATGTCCGTTACGGCGTCAATAAGGAATGACAGGCGCAGGATTCACGGCCCCGATTGAACAACTGTGGCGCACCACACGTTTCTTGAAGATATGAAGGAGCCCCTGGTACCGGTTGTTCCCATGTCCCACACCGCTCACATACGCAGCCACCGGAAACCCCGCCGCAGCGCGACGACAAGCATCGCCGTGCGCGCCGGAGTTGCCAGTGGCGTCCTCGGCATGGCAGCGGCGGGCGCGGCCTCGGCGAGTGCCGCCGAACCCGTGACGCAGACGCTCGAACTGCCCACCCTGACGGCCGATCTGGCCACCCAGGTGGCACAGTCCGCCGACGCCACGCAGCAGGCCGCCGCGAACTACGCGCTCCAGGCCGAGCGCGACGCGGCTGCCGCAAAGGCCGCGAAGCAGGCCAAGTCGGACCTCGCCGAAGCCAAGAAGAAGGCCGAGGCCAAGAAGAAGGCCGAGGAGGCCCGCAAGGAGGCCGCTCAGCGCGCCGCCTCGCGCAGCGCCGAGCGGACCACGCTCAGCGCCACCTCCACGACTTCCAGCGCCTCCACGAGCACGTCCACGGCGACGGGTTCCGCCGCCGCCGTGGTCGCCTTCGTGAAGGCACAGATCGGCGACGCCTACGTCTCCGGCGGCACGGGCCCCAACTCGTGGGACTGCTCGGGTCTCGTGCAGGCCGCCTTCAAGTCGGTCGGCGTCAGCCTGCCGCGCGTCTCCCAGGACCAGTCGACGCAGGGCACCCAGGTCTCGCTGAGCAACCTCCAGCCCGGCGACATCCTCTACTGGGGCAGCGCCGGCAGCGCGTACCACGTGGCCGTGTACGTCGGCGACGGCATGTTCGTGGGCGCGCAGAACCCCTCCAGCGGCGTCGGGGAGCACCCGCTGTCGTACGACCCGCCGACCGGCGCGGTGCGGGTGCTCTGACAACAGGGGCGACCTGCGACAACCCGGCGCAACTCGGGCATCGCACAAGTACGGTAGGGCCGCAGCCGCTCGGGGGCAGCGGCCCTTCCGGCGTGCCGCCCTGCGGACGGCGGCCCCACGGACGGCAGCCCCGCGGACGGCCACCCGCGGCGGGCTCGCGGCGGCCCCGCGACGCTCCTGCGGCGGCCCACCCTTCCTGCGGGCCGTCCCGCCACTGCGGGCCGTGCCATCACCGCGGGCCGCGCCATCCCCACGGGCCGTCCTGCCACCGCGGGCCGTCCTGCCGCCGCGGGTCGTCACCCTTGCCTCGGTTTTCCACAGTCCCCCGTCAGGGTTTTCCACAGGGCCGCCCGTGATCCGGTGGCTCCTGGGATCCTCGATGCATGCCGCTCGCACGGAGCGGCCCGAGACCCGAGAAGGGGACACCGCGATGCCACGCGTCTTCGTCCAGGGAAACCCCATGGACTACTACCCCCGTCACGCCCCCGAGGCCCGGCGCGGTTCGGTGCGCCGGATCACCGAGACCGGTGAGGAGGTCCTGCACAAGCCGTGCCGGGACGTCACGGAGTTCGGACCCGACCTCGCCGCGCTCATCGACGACATGTTCCTCACCATGTACATCGCCGAGGGAGCGGGCCTCGCGGCCAACCAAGTCGGGGTCGATCTGCGGCTGTTCGTGTACGACTGCCCCGATGACGATGGTGTCCGACATGTCGGGCACATCGTCAATCCCGTCCTGGAGGCACAGGGCCCCGCCGGGCGGCGGCTGCTCGACGACAGCGAGGGCTGCCTATCGGTGCCGGGTGCCGTCATGGACGTACCGCGCCCGGACCGGGCGATCGTGCACGGAATGGACAAGGACGGCGATCCGCTCACCCTGGAGGGAACAGGGTATTTCGCCCGCTGCCTCGCGCACGAGACCGACCATGTGAACGGACGCGTGTATCTCGACCGGCTCTCCGGGCGGGAGCGGAAGGAGGCACTGCGGCAGGTGGCGGCCCGGCGGGAGGAGGTCTACGCCCGCAGAGCCGCCAACATCGAGGCGCTCACCGCCTAGCGGCGCTCACCTCGGGCCGGCGCTGGCCCTGTAGCGGCGCTCACGCCTTCGGGGCCACCTTGCTCAGGCCGTTGATGATGCGGTCCATCGCGTCACCGCCGGTCGGGTCGGTGAGGTTCGCCAGGAGCTTCAGGGTGAACTTCATCAGCAGCGGATGGGTCAGGCCGCGCTGGGCCGCGATCTGCATGACCTTCGGGTTGCCGATGAGCTTCACGAAGGCACGGCCCAGCGTGTAGTAGCCGCCGTAGGTGTCCTTGAGGACGCGCGGGTAGCGCTGCAGGGCGATCTCCCGCTGGCCGGGCGTGGCCCGCGCGTGCGCCTGGACGATGACGTCGGCGGCGATCTGGCCGGACTCCATGGCGTAGGCGATGCCCTCGCCGTTGAAGGGGTTCACCAGGCCGCCGGCGTCGCCGACGAGCAGCAGGCCGCGCGTGTAGTGGGGCTGGCGGTTGAAGGCCATGGGGAGGGCCGCGCCGCGGATCGGGCCGGTCATGTTCTCCGGGGTGTAGCCCCAGTCCGCGGGCATGGAGGCGCACCAGGCCTTGAGGACCTCGCGCCAGTCCAGTTCCTTGAAGGAGTCGGAGGTGTTCAGGACACCCAGGCCGACGTTGGAGGTGCCGTCGCCCATGCCGAAGATCCAGCCGTAGCCCGGCAGCAGGCGGTCCTGGGGGCCGCGGCGGTCCCAGAGCTCCAGCCAGGACTCCAGGTAGTCGTCCTCGTGACGGGGGGAGGTGAAGTAGGTCCGTACGGCCACGCCCATCGGGCGGTCCTCGCGGCGGTGCAGGCCCATCGCGAGGGAGAGGCGGGTGGAGTTGCCGTCGGCGGCCACGACGAGCGGCGCGTGGAAGGTGACTTCGCGCTTCTCCTCGCCGAGCTTGGCGTGCACACCGGTGATCCGGCCGGTGCGGTCGTCGATGATCGGGGCACCGACGTTGCAGCGCTCGAAGAGGCGGGCGCCCGCCTTCTGCGCCTGACGGGCGAGCTGTTCGTCGAAGTCGTCACGCTTGCGGACCAGACCGTAGTCGGGGAAGGAGGCGAGATCCGGCCAGTCCAGCTGGAGGCGGGTGCCGCCGCCGACGATGCGCAGGCCCTTGTTGCGCAGCCAGCCGGCCTCCTCGGAGATGTCGATGCCCATGGCGACCAGCTGCTTCACGGCGCGCGGGGTCAGGCCGTCGCCGCACACCTTCTCGCGCGGGAACTCGGTCTTCTCCAGCAGGAGCACGTCGAGACCGGACTTGGCGAGGTGGTACGCCGTCGTGGAGCCGGCTGGCCCCGCGCCGACGACGATGACATCGGCGGTGTTTTCGGAGAGGGGCTCGGTCACGACAGGGTCTCCCCAAGGCTCGAAATCTGCGTGCCGACCGGCACTGGACATGGGCAGTCTATTCAGCGGTACTGATCACCCGGCTGAAGGGCTGCCCCTGTGAACCGAGCTCTCCCCGCGGTACGGCTGCGTGTGCCCACGCACGAGGACGCGTTCGCCTGGTACCGGGTCTTCGACGACCCGGACGTCATGGAGTTCCACGGCGGCAGGTCCGCGGAGCTGTCCGTCTACGAGGAGCTCACCGCCCGGCAGCGTCGGCACGACGCGGAGTTCGGTTTCTGCCTGTGGACGATGGCGGACGAGGCCGGGCGGGTCATCGGCTTCACCGGCGCCCAGCCGTGGCCGCGGGACTGGGGACCCCGGGGCGAGATCGAGATCGGCTGGCGGCTCGGCCGGGAGTACTGGGGCAAGGGGTACGCCACGGCCGCGGCGCTGACGACGCTGGAGCGGCTGCGGGCGGCGGGCGTGCCGAAGGTGGTGGCGATGGTGCGGCCCGGGAACGAGCGGTCGGTCGCGGTGACCCGCCGCCTCGGGATGGAGCTCGCGGAGACGTTCCCGCACCCGCGGCTCCAGGAGGACGCGCTCTGCTTCCGGCTCGACCTGCGAGATAGTCACACAGAGTAACGATCTGCTACAGAAAGACACTTGGCGCTTCCGGCTGCCATATGCCGGGGGTTACCCTTCCAGTACCGCTGGGGGTGACATCTGTGCATATAACAGCCAAAACACCCGAAGTGCGCGTGCCACGGCTGGTAGGGCTGATGGCCGTGGACGCGCGCGAGACCGCCCAGGCGCGGGGACTGTTCCTCAACGCGCCGGACCGGCCGGACTTCCATCTCACGGTCGTCGACTACGTCGTACGCCAGTTCCCGCAGCCCGGTGCCGAGGTGCCGCGGGACTCGCTGGTGTACGTGTGGTTCGACTTCGGTGAGGGCGAGGGCGGCGGAGGCGTGCGCGAGCCACGCCTGCCACGGCCACCGACGGGCGGGCTGCAACGGGAGCTGGACCAGCCCGGTGACACCTTCGAGGTGATCGGCGGGTGACGCCCGGGACGGGGCTCAGGCCTCCCGGAAGCGGGCTCAGGCCTCCTTGAAGCCCCGGTGCAGGGCGACGACCCCGCCGGTGAGGTTGCGCCAGGCCACCTCCGACCAGCCCGCCTCGCGCAGCCGTCCGGCCAGCGCGGGCTGGTCGGGCCAGGCGCGGATGGACTCGGCGAGGTAGACGTAGGCGTCCGGGTTGGAGGAGACCGCGCGGGCCACCGGCGGCAGCGCGCGCATCAGGTACTCGGTGTAGACGGTCCGGAAGGGCGCCCAGGTGGGGTGCGAGAACTCGCAGATCACCACCCGGCCGCCGGGCCGCGTCACCCGGTACATCTCCCGCAGGGCGGCGTCGGTGTCCTGGACGTTGCGCAGGCCGAAGGAGATCGTCACGGCGTCGAAGGTGTCGTCCTTGAACGGCAGCCTGGTGGCGTCCCCGGCGGTGAAGGGCATCCAGGCGGTGCGCCGCTTGCCGACCTGGAGCATCCCGAGGGAGAAGTCGCAGGGCACCACGTAGGCGCCGGCCCGGACGAACGGCTGGGAGGAGGTCCCCGTGCCGGCCGCCAGGTCGAGGACCTTCTGCGCGGGCCGCGCGTCCACCGCCCGGGCGACCTCCTTCCGCCAGTGCCGGTCCTGGCCGAGCGACAGCACGTCGTTGGTCAGGTCGTACCGTTCCGCCACGTCGTCGAACATAGAGGCGACTTCGTGCGGCTGCTTGTTCAGGGAGGCGCGGGTCACCTCGCCATTCTTGCAGCCCGCCGTCACGGCAGAAGCCGGGGCTTCTTCTTCGCCGCCACGTCCTCCACCCAGCCGCACGACAGGATGAACCCCGCGATCAGGATCCAGCCGACGCCGAACATGAACCACTGGCTGTCCAGCGGGAGCCACTTCTCGAACGCCGGCACGTTCCACATCTGGTCGATCAGCGGGACCGCCAGGATCAGGGCGATCTCGTGCCAGAGGTAGATCGTCACCGCGCGGGCGTTGAAGACGGTGACCGTCCGGTCCAGCCGCCTGAAGCGGGTCAGCCGGGCGAAGTCGATCCTGAAGTACGCCTTCGCCCACATCAGCAGCAGCACGAACCCGGCCGACCAGAAGGCCTGCGCGAGAGGGTTCTCGTCCAGGTCGTAGGTGCCGAAGTCGGCCTGGTGCGAGAAGGCGTACCAGCCGCCGTACCCCATCGCGGCGAGCGAGGCGACGACCACCAGGGCCGGCTTCATCCGCTGGAGCACGCCGTCGCGGTGGGCGAAGCCGAGGATCCAGCAGAAGAGGTACGTCGACAGGTCCCACAGGGCGCTGCCGAGCCGGTTGTCGGGGCCCGACCAGACGAAGTTCAGGATCAGGACCGGGACGAGCGAGAGGACGAGGACCGGGACCGGCGCCTTGCGGAAGATCCACAGCAGGGCCGGGGAGAGGAGGACGAACCAGAGGTACGTCCGCAGGTACCAGAGGATCTCCCAGGCCTGCTCGCCCCACGCGTTGCCCGGCGGGTCGCCGAGCGGCACGACCCAGTAGACGATCTGCCAGCCCGGCATCCAGTCGTGGACCAGCATCGCCAGCACGACGAAGACGCCCCAGAACCAGAACGGCGGGAGGAGGCGGCGCAGCCGGCTCTTGACGACCTTGAGCGCCGGACGCTCCAGGGACTTCGCCATCAGCGTGCCGGCCAGGCCGAACATGATGCCCATGGAGGGGAACACCATGCCGCACCAGGCCCAGCCGAAGGTGTGATAGGTGACGACACGGATCAGGGCGACCGCGCGGAGGGTGTCGAAGTAGCGGTCCCGGCCCGGCGGCTTGGGCCGCGGAGCGGAAGCGGCTGCCGGTTCCCCGGCAGGAGATTCCGGCTCCGGCGCCGCCTCGGGCTCGGGCTGCGGTTCCACCACCGGGAGCGGGGCCGTCTGCTCCGCCACCGTGGCGGGCCCGTACTCGACGTACTGCTGTTGCTGCGGATACGGCTGCTGCGCGTACTGCGGCTGACCGTACTGCGGCTGCTGACCGTACTGCGGTTGCTGACCGTAATGCGGCTGCTGGCTCACCTGAGGCTGCTGGCCGTGGCCGCCGTGGTCGTAGCCGTACCCCTGCTGATACGGGTTCTGCTGGTCCCAGGTCATCAGCCGCTCACTCCCGCCGGGGTGCCTACCTCGCCGGTGCGCTTGAGTTTCTGCCAGCGCAGGCGGCCGCCGGTGAGGGCGGTGATGCAGGAGTGGATGAGGACGAGGTACATCATCTGACGGTAGGCCAGCTGCTGGAGCGGCATCATCAGGAGGTAGCGGTAACGCTCCCTGTCCAGCCGGAACGCGTAGGCGGCGCAGCCCAGCTGGATGCCGAGGACCGCCAGCCAGGCCAGCAGGGCCGCCTCGAAGTCGACGAAGATCATGGAGTAGACCGTGAAGACGTCGATGAGCGGGGCGAAGACGGGCGTGACGATCTGGAAGAGGACCACCAGAGGCATGCCCACCCGGCCGAACCGGCCCGACGGGCCCTTGTCCGTCAGCGACTTGCGGTGCTTCCACAGCGCCTGCATGGTGCCGTACGACCAGCGGTAGCGCTGGGACCACAGCTGCTTGAGCGAACCGGGCGCCTCGGTCCAGGCCTTGGCGTGCTCCTGGTAGACGACCCGCCAGCCCGCGCGGTGCATGGCGATGGTGATGTCGGTGTCCTCGGCGAGGGTGTCCTCGCTCATCCCGCCGACCTGGAGCACCGCGTCGCGGCGGAACGCGCCGATCGCGCCCGGGATCGTCGGCATGCAGCGCAGCAGGTCGTACATCCGGCGGTCCAGGTTGAAGCCCATCACGTACTCGATGTGCTGCCAGGCGCCGATGATCGTGTTGCGGTTGCCGACCTTGGCGTTGCCGGCGACCGCGCCGACCTCGGGGTCGGCGAAGGGCTGCACGAGGTGCCGTACCGTCTCCGGCTCGAAGACCGTGTCGCCGTCCATCATCACGACGATGTCGTAACTGGCGCTGCGGACGCCGTTGTTGAGGGCGGCCGGTTTGCCGGCGTTCTCCTGGCGGACGACCCGCACGTTGGTCATGCCGAGCTGGTCGGCGGCGGCGCGGGCGATCTCCGAGGTGCCGTCCGTGGAGCCGTCGTCGACGACGATGACCTCGATCGGGTGGGTGCTCCGCGCCAGCGACTCCAGGGTGTTGGCGATGCACTCCTTCTCGTTGTACGCCGGGACGACCACGCTCACCGGTCCGGTGACCGTCGGCCCCCAGCTGAACCGGCGTTTGTTGCGCAGCCGGTAGTGGCGGCGCGCGATGAGCAGCATCATGCCGAAGCGGCCCATGACCGCGACGCCCACGACGAGCAGCAGTACCGACAGCACCGGCAGGGCCCACTCGGCGATCGCGACCGCCACGAGGAGCGCCTTGCCCTCGTAGAGGGTCATGCCGGTGGCGGTGCGATGGGCGGCCTGGAGGCCGGTGGTGAGTGAGTTGCGGTTGGTGTTGCGGCTGGTGTTGCCGTTACGTGTGCCGGTGCTCGGGACACTCTCGCCGGTAGGGGAGGTTCCGCCGGGCGGGGTGCCGGTGCCGGTGCCGTTTCCGCTGCCGGCTCCCGTGCCCGTCCCCGTGCCCGTGCCCGTCCCCGTGCCCGTGCCGGCGAGGGCGCCGGCCTCGGCGACTCCCGTGGCGGACGTGCCGCCGGTGCCCCCGGTGCCGCCGCTGCCGCCGGCCGTCGTGGCGGACTGCCCGTTGCCCGTGCCCTGCTTCTGGATGACACCGCTGATGGTGGTGAAGGTATAGCCCTTCGCCTTCATCTTCTTGATGTACTGCGGCAGCGCCTTGATCGTCTGCGAGCGCTCACCACCGGCGTCGTGGAAGAGCACCGAGGCGCCCTTGTTCTTCTTCGGGGTGGCCCAGTTGATGATCTTCGAGACGCCCGGCTTCTTCCAGTCGTCGCTGTCGGTGTCGACGAAGACGCTGGTGTAGCCGTCTTTGCCGAGCTTCTGGTACACCGGCCAGCTGTAGTTGTCGATGGCGTCCGTCTCGGAGGAGTACGGCGCGCGGAAGAGGGTCGTCGTGATCCCGGCCGCGCCCGCGAGCGCGAGCTGGGTCTGCTGCATCTCGCGGTTGATCCGGGCGTCGCTCTGGTACGACAGGTCGACGTGCGTGAAGGTGTGGATGCCCACCTCGTTGCCCTGCTCGACCATCGTCTTCACGATGCTCGGGTAGCGCGACACCATGGAGCCGACCAGGAAGAACGTGGCCGGGACGTCGTACTGATCAAGGATCTTGAGGACCTGCGGGGTGTAGGTCGGGTTGGGGCCGTCGTCGAAGGTGAGCGCGATGGTCTTGGAGGGGACCGAGACGGTGGTCGCCTGCCCGCCCCGGAACGTGAGGATCGGGCCGCCGTCGAGGACCTTGTCCGGCACCTTGCTGGAGCTGGCGCCGGTGCGCACCCGCTGGTCGCCGCCGACCTCTGCGCGCAGGTAGCCGTCGAGCAGCATCACGCAGGTCAGCGCCAGCAGGAGTAGCAGGGCGAGGATGACACGTGGTTTCTGCAGCGCCGCGGCCCGGCCGGCCGCCCGCTCGATGCGGGTGGGGGCGCGCCTGCGGCCGCGTGAGGACGTCGGTGTAGTCATGGGAAAAGGGCCTGCGTTCCGATCAGTTGGCAGCGGCGGACGCGGATTCGGATGCGGATGCGGATGCCGACGGGGTGGCGGCCGTCGAGGGGGGCGCCGACGGGCGGCCGCTGGGCAGGCCGGCCTGACGGCCGATGCCGCCCTGCGGGCGTTCACCGCCGGGGGCGTTGCCCGCGCGCGCGAAGTCGGGGATCAGCGAGTCCGGGGTGAGCGAGGTGCCCCAGCCCATGAAGGCGTCACCGAGCACGCCCGTGTAGGCGAGGCAGACGACGCCGAGGAGTAGGCCGACGCGGCGCAGCAGCTTGGACCGGCGTCCGGAGGAGTCGACGAAGACGGGCCCCTCGGCAGACCCGTTGCCTTGTTTGCGGCGGCGACCGCGCCCGGCGGCGCGGCTTTCGATGACAGGCTCGGATTGCATATCCCGAGATATTAGGGAGCCTTTATGTGACCGCCTTCGGAGTTCTTGTGAGGCGCCCATGAGAAACGCCTTAGCCTGTCTTTTCGCTGAGAGATTCTATGAACACCTGCGAGGGCCGACCGGGAGGGGAAACAGGCTCAACGCCCCTTTTGCGTCGCCCCATTCACCCGATCCGCTCCCTTCATTCCATGAGTTTTCCATGTATCGATCGAACCGTTGAACACCATGTACGTGTGAGACGTTTTCCTTTCGAATCAGGGTTTGTTTCGGCCCTGAGACACAAATCACGAGAGCGGATGCATCTTAATGCGGGGTTTCCTGAGGCCGGCCGCCGGGCTTACCTGCCTGTTTGCCATGGCAGTGACCGGGTGTTCCTCGGGCGCCAACGGCACGTCGGACGCGGCGCCCGCACCGTCGAAGCGGGGTACGGCCGCCTCGCCGAGCGCGACCGAGGAGTCCGGCACATCAGGCACGTCAGGCACATCAGGCACATCAGGCACATCCGCTACGTCGAGTACGTCCTACGCGCCCTACGTCAGCGCGACGGAGGCCGCCGCCACGGACGACGCGGGCTCGCCCTCGACGTACAACCTGGCCTTCGTGATCTCCGACGGCAGCAGCTGCACGCCGAAGTGGAACGGGACGACCGCGATCGGCAGTTCGGCCGTGAAGTCCCGGATCTCCCCGCTGAAGCAGGACGGCGGGTCGGTCCGGGTGTCCTTCGGCGGGGCCTCGGGCAAGGAGCTGGCGACGACCTGCTCCAGCGCGCCGAAGCTGGCCGCGGCCTACGGCGCCGCACTGGACGCCGCGGACTCCACCCAGGCCGACTTCGACATCGAGGGCGACACGCTCACCGACTCCGACTCGGTCGCCCTGCGGTCGCAGGCGATCGCGCTGCTCCAGAAGGAAAGGCCGGACCTGGCGGTCTCCTTCACCCTGCCCGTGATGCCGTCGGGGCTCGACTCCGACGGTCTCGCGCTGCTGGAGTCCGCGAACAAGTACGACGTGCAGGTCTCGACGGTCAACATCATGACCATGAACTACGGCGAGTCGTACGACGGGGACATGGGCGACTACGCGGCCATCTCGGCGAAGGCCACGCACACGCAGCTGAAGAAGGTGTTCGGGCTGTCGGACGCGGGGGCGTGGGGCGGGATGGCGCTGACCTCGATGATCGGGGTGAACGACGTCGCCGGGGAGACGCTCACGCTCGCGGACGCGGCCGATGTGCGGAGTTTCGCGGAGGAGAAGGGGATCGCCTGGGTTTCGATGTGGTCGACGTTCAGGGATGTGCAGTGTGGGAGCGGGAGTGCGGGGGCTGACGACCCCGCGACCAACTGCAGTGGTGTCAGCCAGAGTTCTGGGGCGTTCGGGAAGGCTTTCGGGGGCTGAGTGTCGTCCGCGGGGCGGTGGGGGGCGGTCGCGCCCACGCGGCGGATCCGCATACGGGTACAGGCCCGCGCCCGTGGCTGGGGCGCGCTACTTACGTCTGTGGACAAGACGCCCCGCGCACACCGTCGCGATGCACCGCCCCGCCTCGTCGAACACGGCGAGGTCGGCCCTGGCCTTCTCGGTGAGCTGTGCGGGGCGGGCCGCGGAGACCACGGAGACGTCGTTGCGTTCCGCCGCCGCCCGGAGTTCGGATGAGTCGACGTACGCCGCCAGGACCACCACCGCTCCCAGCTTCAGCACGGCATGCACGCGCTCGCGCGGGCTGGGGGCCTCCGGAAGGGGGCCGTCGTGGACCCGGGCCGGGCCGAGGGACCCCGGCCACCGGCGTACCCGCGCCTGCGGGAACCGCTCACGCAGCTCCTCGTACGGCCCCACGGCACCGATCCGGTCCTGTACGACCACCACGGCGCCGTTCTCGACCGGCCGCTCGGAGTCCCAGGCGACGAAGACCCGGTCCGCCGCGTGAATCGTCTCCACGGTCCGGTCAGTTGGAGGTGAGGAGCTTCAACTCCGGGTGCGCGGTCCCGCCCTCGATCGCCGTCGAGGAGATGTGGGACATCACCCGCTCGTCCACCGGGTCGTTCGCCGGGTCCTCGTGGACCACGAGGTGCTCGTACGTCGTCGCGCGCTGCGCCGGGACCCGGCCCGCCTTGCGGATCAGGTCGATGATCTCCAGGCGGTTGGAGCGGTGCTTGGCGCCGGCCGACGAGACGACGTTCTCCTCCAGCATGATCGAACCGAGGTCGTCGGCGCCGTAGTGGAGCGAGAGCTGGCCGACCTCCTTGCCGGTCGTCAGCCAGGAGCCCTGGATGTGGGCGACGTTGTCGAGGAAGACCCGGGCGATCGCGATCATCCGCAGGTACTCGAAGAGGGTCGCCTGCGTGCGGCCCTTCAGATGGTTGTTCTCGGGCTGGTAGGTGTACGGGATGAAGGCGCGGAAGCCGCCCGTGCGGTCCTGGACGTCCCGGATCATCCGCAGGTGCTCGATGCGCTCGGCGTTGGTCTCGCCGGTGCCCATGAGCATCGTGGACGTGGACTCCACGCCCAGCTTGTGCGCCGCCTCCATGATCTCCAGCCAGCGCTCACCGCTCTCCTTGAGGGGCGCGATGGCCTTGCGGGGGCGTGCGGGAAGGAGTTCCGCGCCGGCGCCCGCGAAGGAGTCGAGGCCGGCCTCGTGGATGCGGGTGATGGCCTCTTCGACCGAGACGCCGGAGATCCGGGCCATGTGCTCGACCTCGGAGGCCCCCAGGCTGTGGATCACCAGCTGCGGGAACGCGTCCTTGATCGCCTTGAAGTTCTGCTCGTAGTACTCGACGCCGAAGTCGGGGTGGTGGCCGCCCTGGAACATGATCTGGGTGCCGCCCAGCTCGATCGTCTCCGCGCAGCGGCGCAGGATGTCGTCGAGGTCGCGGGTCCAGCCCTTGGCGGTGTCCTTGGGGGCCGCGTAGAAGGCGCAGAACTTGCACGCCGTGACGCACACGTTCGTGTAGTTGATGTTCCGCTCGATGATGTACGTCGCGATGTGCTCGGTACCCGCGTACCTGCGGCGGCGTACGGCGTCGGCGGCGGCGCCCAGCGCGTGCAGGGGCGCGTCGCGGTAGAGGTCGAGCGCCTCTTCCGGGGTGATCCGCCCACCGGCGGCGGCACGGTCGAGGACAGACTGGAGGTCGGCCTTCTCGGTCACCAGGAGGTCCCTTTCGTCAAGGGTTGTGGACGGACCCCGCCAGCCTACGCCAGGCCTTCGAGCGGCCCGACCTCAGGATGTGTACGCGCCCACCAGCAGCCCCGCGAACGCGCCCGCGATCAGGAACGGGCCGAACGCGATCGCCGTCTTGCGCCCGGCCCGCCGGACGACGACGAGCGCGCCGCCGTAGAGCGCGCCGAACAGGAAGCCGGCGAAGGTGCCGAGCAGCACGGTGGGCCAGCCGTACCAGCCGAGTACGGCGCCCATGCCGAGCGCGAGTTTCACGTCCCCGAAGCCCATGCCTCCGGGGTTGATGAGGAAGAGGACGAAGTAGGCGGCGCCGAGGACGAGGGCCGCGTACAGGGCGGTGAGCCAGTCGCCGGCGTGCTCGGGGAGCAGGGCGGCCACCGCGAGAAGGGCGAGGGCCGCGGCCGCGAGGGGAAGGGTGAGGGGGTCGGGGAGGCGCTGCACCCGGAAGTCGACGGTCGCGAGCAGCACGGCCACCGGCGCCAGCACCAGCCAGACACCCAGCTCGGGCCGGGTACCGGTGGCGAGCGCCAGGAGCGCACAGACCAGCGCGGTGGCGACGGCGAAGGGAATGACACGGGGGCCGTAGGCAGCGCGCGCCTCCGAGGGGGGCGCATGCCGATCACCGGGCGCCGGCTCGGTGGGTTGGGCGCCGGGCGCGAGATCGTCGTCGAGCGCCCGCTCGGTGGGTTGGGCGCCGGGCGCGGGATCGTCGTCGAGCGCCCGCTCGGTGGGTTGGGCGCCGGGCGCGGGATCGTCGCCGGGCGCCGGCTCGGTGGGTTGGGCGCCGGGCGCGGGGTCGACGCCGGGCGCCGGTGTGGGAGCCGCTGCGGAAGGCGGCGTGGGGTCGCTCGTGTGCGCCGGTGTGAGGGGTGCGGCGTGCGCCCCCTCGGCCGTCGCGCACGGCCCGCAGCGCGCCCGGCCGAGCCAGCCCTGGAGCGGGTGGACCGCGGGGCAGGTGGTGCGCCACTGCTCCCCCGCCGGTGCCGAGAAGCGGTACGCGGCGCGGGGCAGCAGGGTGCCGGTCGCCGCGCCCCAGAGGGCGGCGGCGGCCGGGAGGGCGAGGTCCAGGAGGGTCATCCGGTCGCGGCGGCGCCGTCGCGCCAGGTCGGCAGGAGTTCGTCGAGGAGGGCCTCGGTGCGCGGGGGCAGGCCGCGCGCCCCGCTGCGGGTGACGAGGTCGGCGGCGAGGGCGCGGACGCGGTCCGGGTCGCCGGTGGCATGGGTGGCGCGCAGCAGCTCGTTCCAGAGGCGCTCGTCGGCCGGGGCGGTCCTCAGTGCCGCGCCGAGTGCCTCGATCGCCTTCTCCGCGCGGTCCTTCTCCAGGTGGAACGCGGACAGGGCGAGACCGATGTCGGCGACCAGCAGCGGGAGCTGGGCGTCGATGATCTCGTGGGTGAGCCAGCGGTAACGGCCCTCCGCGCGGTCGGCGAGCAACGGACCGCGGACGAGCACGAGCGCGTCGGTGAGGAGGCGGCCGCGGACGGCCCGGCTGTCGGCGCCCTTGCCCTGGGTGGCCTCGTAGTAGAGCGAGCGCAGCACGTCCAGGTCGGAGACGACCGACTTGGCGAGCACGAGACGGCCGGTGGCGTCGGCACGCAGCCGCGGGCCGCCGTCCGGGTCGGTGCCCAGCCAGTCGCGCAGCCGCTCCAGCAGCGCGTCGCGGACGTCCTCGGTCACCCCGCGCGGCCACAGCGCGGACGACAGCACGCGCGGGTGCACGCCCTCGCGGTGCAGCAGGAGCAGCGCAAGGGCCTCGTGGAGGAGCGCGCTGCGGTCTCCGTCCGGGGTGTCGAGGCCGATGATCTCGTACGGGCCGACCAGCCGCGCGTACACCGCGGGGCGGCCCTGTTCGCTGATGTCGACGAGGAACGGCGGGGCGTTGGTCGGCCCGTCGGGGTCGCGCTCGGGGTCGGCCTCGACGAAGAGTTCGACGACCGCGCGCTGCTGCACGGCGGGCAGCAACTGGGCTTCCAGTTCGAGGCCGAGGAGCGGGGCGAGGAGCTTGCCGTCCGGGGTGATCTCCATCGCCCAGGCGGCGCCGGGCAGGTCGTCGCTCTCGGTGCCGACCAGGTAGCCGATGCCCAGCCGGGCGGCGTCGGCGGCGAGTTCGGCGAGCCGTACCGCGTCCTCGACGGACGGCTGGGCGGCGAGCAGCACCAGGTTGGGCGCCCAGCGGGTGTGCTGGGCCGGGCCGGTGCGGCCGGTGAGGACGGAGTCGTGGCCGGCGGCGCCGAGCGCGCCCCGCCGCTGCCGGGTCTCCGCCTCCATCGTCTCGAACAGCGCCTCCACGTCGTCGAGGTGGCGCAGCCGGTTGGGGGCGAGCGGGGTGAGGTCGGCGCCGAACCCGACGAGGGTGATGGTCATGCGGTCCGACCAGCCGTTGGTGGCGAGTTCCGCGGCGACCGAGGCGAACACGGCGGCCCGGTCGGCCTCCCGGCCGCTCAGCGAGACGATGCCGGGCACGGCCTCCAGGTTGAGCAGCAGCCGCGAGTCGTCCATGGTGCCGAGGCTGACCAGACCGGGGTAGGGCGCCGCGGCGTCGGTGTCCTCGTAGCGTTCGGCGTCCGCGCGGGACAGCGTCCAGAACGTCTGGTCCTGGCCGAGCTGCCAGGGCGCCGGGGGCTTGCCGGCCGGCTGGGCGAGTTGCAGATGCAGATCGCCGTGGCTGAGCCAGGCCGCGTAGACGACGGGC
Source organism: Streptomyces sp. NPDC001220 (assembly GCF_053597895.1). NCBI lineage: Bacteria > Bacillati > Actinomycetota > Actinomycetes > Kitasatosporales > Streptomycetaceae > Streptomyces > Streptomyces sp. NPDC001220. The sequence goes on along the minus strand of NZ_JBSFJE010000001.1, from coordinate 139,801 downwards.
AGCGAGCGGGACTCGGCGGTGAGGGCGGCGGCGAGTCCGCGCAGGGACCGGTCGAGCAGTCGTACGCCCTCCGGGTCCGCGCCGACCAGGAGCGCGTCCTGTACGTCCTGGGCGTCGCCGTTCGGGGTCGGCGGCTCCATGCCGCGCCGGCCACCGACCGCGCCGAGCGCCGACTGCCACAGGGCCTGCCGGCGACGGCGGCCGAGGGCGGCGAGCAGGCCGGCGGCGAGGAGCGGGGCACCGAGCAGCGCCTCCGACAGCCCGAAGGAGGACCCGGTGGAAGACCCCGAGGCGGCGTGACCGGAGTTCTCCTGGGCATGCGTGCCGGCGTCACCGGCCTGGCGCTGGCTGGGCACCGTGATCTGCGCGGTCGCCCCGTCCTCGCCCGCGTGCTGCCCGCCCTGCTGCTGGTGCTGCTGCTGGTGCTGGGCGTGGTCGCCGGTCCTGGCGTAGTCGCCGATCTGCCGCTGGACGTCCGGCGAGACGTGCGCGTCGGGGTTCTCGACGAGTTCGCCGTCGTGGGCGTCGCCGGGCATCTCCATGATCCAGCCGGGCCGGATGAGGCTCGCCTCGGAGAGCCGGGAGCCGTCCGGCTGGACGCGGTCCTTGTTGAGCTCGTAGATCTCCTTGTACCGGCGGCCGTCGCCGAGGTGGCGCTGCGCTATCTCCCAGAGGGAGTCGTGGTGGCGGCCCTCGGGCGGCTGGATCCGGTAGTACTTCGTCGCGCCGTGCGCGGCGGCGCCGGAGCCGTGCTCGGCCTGTGCCTGGGCGGCGGCGTGGCCGGCCTGTTCGGCCAGGGCGGCGGCGGTGGTCTTGGCCTGCTCCTGCTGCTGGGCGAGGAGACCGGGGGTCGCCTGGGCGGCGGCCACCGTGCCCTTCTGGTTGCCCTCCATGCTGTGGCCGAGCTGCGACAGGCCCGGGGTGAGGCTGGCGGCGGTGGCGCCGACCAGCAGCAGGGCGGCGACGAGCTGCCGGGCGAGCAGCTGGCTGGGACCGGCGCCGGGCACCCGGCTGGGCAGGCCCACGCCGGAGACGGCGGCCCAGACCTCCACCAGTACGCAGGCCGTGAACTGGGCCCAGGCCAGCCACACGATGACCGTCAGGGTGTTCAGGAACGTGTCGACGCCGATCGGCTGCGACAGCCAGTCCATCGTCGGCGCGCTGTGCGGCAGGGGCCAGCCGACGGTCACGGCGAGGGCACCGGGGACGCCGACGACCAGCGCGAGCAGTGCCACGAAGGCGAGGAACGCCTTCACGAAGTCCCCGAACGTACGTCGTCGCACCCGCACCGGCTGCGGGGTCCGGTTCCGCGGACCCGACGGATTCCCCGTCGGTCTTCCCGTCGAGCTTGATGTGCTGCGTCGCGCCATGGCGGGTGTCCTGGGGTCGTGTGTGGACGGAGTGGGCCGGGGGCGCATCGAGCCTATCGAGGTCCCCTTGACGATCCTATTGACTGACACCGACAGCGTCGAAGGGCAGAACGGCGAACGGCCGCCCGTTTTCCACCCTTTCATCAAGCGGGGCGCAGTTGGCCGGAGTTATCGCCGCCCGGCGCGCACACCACCTCTCCACACGCCCCACACAACCTGACACGCGGTCCGGCAGCCCGTCGGCGTCCGCCTCGGCATCGTCGGCGGCCTCCGGCGTCAAACGCCCGGTGATCTCGCTGCCGAGCAGCTTCCAGCTCGCGTTCGAGAACTGGACGAGGGGCGATCCGGCGAAGCAGGCGGTGCTCGACGACGCCAGGGAAGAGCTCAAGGCGGGCTACGCCGCGATCATCGCGAACAACCCTGCCAGCACGGACGTCACCTTCTACGACAGCGAGGGCGTCGTCGGGCAGACCAAGGCGTGGATCAAGACGTACACGGACAAGAACCTCACCGTCATGGGCAAGTTGCCCGTCTTCGATCCCAAGGTCACCGTGGGGAGCGGCGGCAAGGGCGCGTCCGTCACCTACTGCACGGACGAGAGCAAGGCGTACACGAAGAACCGGAAGACGGGCAGGGAGGCGGGCAACCCCGCGGGCACCAACCCCTACGTCGTCTACACGGTCTCGATGGCGCGGAGCGACCGGGGCGTCTGGCAGAACACGTCCGTCCACTCGACGCGGGGCGGGTGCTCCCGGTGAGGCCGCGGCTGCGGGGCATACCCGTGCTCGCCACGTCGCTCGTCGTGGCTCTGCTGGGCGCCACACCCGCCGTCGCCATCGGGGACGGGGGCACCGGCACGCGAGGCGGCGCCGACGGGAACGAGCTCTCCGCCTCCGCGAGTCACTCCCGCATCAAGGTCACCCGGATCAGTGACCCCACCGGCGGAAAACTGGGCTCCGTCACGGGAGGTCAGGGTCCGCGCGGAGCTGCCCGGCACCGGCCTGTGGGCGGAGACCACCGCCAAGCCGGTCGCCCTGCATCTCGACCCCGGCACCGGTGACGCCGAGACGTTTCCCGCCTCCGGCAACTGCACGATCAACGACGACGGTTCCATCGGCACCGAGTACCGGCCGGGCGACGCGGACAGTACCCCGTCCTGCGGCGTCCGTTACCTGCACGCCACCAACGGCACGCCGTACCGGCTGAAGGCCTCCGTCACCTGGCAGATCAGCTGGCGCGGTTCCGGCGGCAGCGGCGGCGAACTCCCCGACGGCACCTTCGACAACACGCAGGAGATCACCGTCCAGGAGATCCAGTCCGTCAACCGCTGACCCGCAGGGACGACAGCAGGAAGCGGGTGAGGGCGGACGTGGCGAAACTGATCGCCGCCACGCCCTCCTCCGCGCGGAGTTCGACCACCGTGCGGGCGGAGCCGTGCGGGCGGACGTGCACGTTGCCCAAGGCGGCCGGCCCCGCCAGGCCCTCCTCCAGCAGGGCGCGGGCGAAACTCCAGGTGACCTCCTCGCCGTCCAGGGAGATCCACGGCGGGAAGACGAAGTGCACGGCCTGCGGGTCGGCCGAGGTGTACCGGAGGGTCGCGGGGACCGCCACCTCCTGCTCGTCGGCGGTGAGCAGGCGGGCGCCGGTGGGCTGTTCGAGCGTGATGGGCACGGGCTTCTCCGGGTGCGGTGCGGGGCGGGGCAGGTCGTCGTATCTGTGAGAGCGCCCGCAGTCCGTTTGATTACGCCGGAAACGCAAGCGAGTTGAGTGACATGCGTCACTTTCCGATGAGCCTGAAACTTTGCCTGCAGTGATCAGCTCCACCGACTACGCCCGGATCTACGAGGAACAGCAGCCGCGTCTCGTCGCGTATGCCCGCTCCCTCACCAGGAACGCCTGGGCAGCCGAAGGCCTCGTCGCCGAGGCGCACCTCAGGGTCTGGCGGCGGCCGGCCGAGGGTCACGAGATCGACAACGTGTCGGCGTACTCAACCGCCCCCGAACGCCCGGCCGACCCGGAACCCCCAACCGCCCCCGAACCCCCGGCCGACCCGGAACCCCCAACCGCCCCGAACCCCCGGCGGTGACCGGGTCGTCCGGTCAGCCGACCTCGTTCTCGGCCGTCGCCTCGCCGTGTACCACGATGGCGCCGCCGTAGAACATGCCCGTGAAGACCGGTTCATAGGTCAGCTGGACCTCGACCTGGACCTGCTGGGCGTCGGCGGCGACGCAGTGCGTGCCCGCGATGTCGGCCGTGGACATGTCCATCTCGCGGGCGAAGGTCTTCACCCGGGCGTCGCAGTCCTGGTAGTTGATGGGGGCGGCGCCGCCCTGGTTCTCGTAGAGCGCGGCCTTGTCGATGTCCTGCGCCGCGTAACGCGCCGCCTGTTCGGCGATGTCCGCGGCGCGTTCGCGCTTGGAGATGGACAGGCCGCCGTCGATGACGAAGGCGGAGAGGGAGAGGAACACCAGGGCGAAGATGATGACCGCCCCGGCGCCCGAGCCCCGGTCGTCGAGGCGCAGCCGCCGCGCGGCCCACCAGGTGCGCAGCAGCGCGATGCTCACGCTCACGCCGACCTCCGGAACGGGTCCAGCGGCGAGGAGAAGCTCGCGGTGAGCGTCGTGGGGATGTCCAGGCCGAGCATGGCCAGGCCCCGCACCTCGCAGCTCACCTCGACGGTGAAGATGGTGTCGGGCTCGAAGCCCGCGCTGGTCTGGACGACGGAGACCGGGCCGGAGCAGACGTCCGACAGGTCGGCCTTGGCGGCCTTGCGGGCCTCCGACATGGCCGTGGCGTGGTCCTTCTGGATGGAGCCCGCACGGGCCGCGTCGCGGGCGGCGCCGTCGATCGCGCCCCGGCCGTCCACGAGCTGGCCGAAGGCGACGAGCACGAGGATGAACAGGATCATGACCGGGGCGAGGATGACGACCTCGACGGTCGACAGCCCCCGGTCGTCCAGGGCTTTTTCCGTTGCGGAGGCCATCTAGTTCTTGTCCTCCACGAACCGCTCGACCGGTCCCGACGACTGCGCGTGCACCGTCAGGTCCAGGCCGGGGAACACCGTCGGGATGCGGGCCGAGATCTCGACGCCGACCGTGTTCTGCTCCGGCTGGAGCATCTTCACGTCGGGCGACAGGACGAGCTGCGGCCCGAGTTGGCTGATGTAGGAGTCGACCACGTCCTGGGCCTTGCCGCGCCAAGCGCCGGGCTCGGCGTCCGCGGTGGCACGGGCCTTGCGGGCGCCCGCCTGGGCTGCCGCTTGAGCCACGTGGTCGGCGAAGAAGTACAGCGCGAACTGCACCGTCGCGAAGATCATGAAGAAGAGGACGGGGGTGAGCAGCACGAACTCGATCGCGGTCATTCCCGAGTCACCGCGCGCGGCCGCCGCCCGGCGGCGTACCCAGCCGCACGGGCCTCTGCTCCCGCCCTCGGACATCCCCGTCACCCCCGTCGCCCCGTTGCCCTACGTCCGCTCAGCAGGTCTTGCTCGCGTTGGCGCCCTTGATGCAGTCGCCGACCTTGTTGGCGCCGTCGCTGAGCGCGGCGTTGATGATGGCGGCCACGACGCCGACGATCGCCACGACGACCGCGGAGATGATGACCCACTCGACGGCGGAGGCGCCGCGGTCGAGTTCGCCGGAGCGGGCGCGCTGCACCCGGCCCTGGAGGAAGGTGACCAGGAAGTCCATTGCCGGGATCCCGGTGCTGAAGTTCCGTCCGTTCATGGTGTGTTGTCCTCTCGAAACAGCAGTTGGCGAAGGTTCACGCAAGAGCTCAGACCTGGAACACCCGCATCGCCGCCGGGAAGATCAGGAAAACCAGGAAGCCGGCGCACAGCAGCAGCTGGGCGACGAGCATCGACTGGGACTTCTCGCCCGCGCTGCCCTCGATCTCGGCGAGTTCGCGGTGCCGCATGGTCTCGGCGCGGGAGGCGAGGGACTCGCGGACCTTGGCACCGTCGTCCGCGACCAGGGCCAGTGAGGCCGACAGGTCCTTCAGTTCCTCGACGCCGAGTTCCTCGCCGAGCGCGCCGAGCGCCTGCCACTGGCTGACGCCGGTGATCCGGGCGTCGGCGAGTGCGTTGCGGATGCGCTGGTTGGCCCAGCCGTCGGAGACCTCGGCGGCCGCCATCAGGGCCTCCGGCAGGCCGCGGCCGCCGGCGAGGCTCATCGACACCAGGTCGAGGTACGCCCCGATCACCCGCCTGAGGTCCCGTCGCTTCTCGGCGGCGTCCCGTCGTACCTCGAGGTCGGGCAGGAAGAAGAACAGGGCCGCGCAGGCCAGGGACAGCCAGACCGGGATGACCGGGCTGCGCCCGAAGCCCAGGGTGTAGACGACGGCGAACAGGAACGGGCCGAAGATCAGGCCGGTGGCCGCGAGCAGCACCTTGGTCGCGAGGAACTTCTCCCAGCTGCGTTCCAGGACGGCGAGGTCGGCGCGGAGCGAGCGCTGTTCCCAGCCCTGCTGCCGGTAGAAGTCGGCGACCCGTTCGCCGACCTCGGCGCGCAGGGAGCCGAAGCAGCCGGTGTCCTGCGTCTGCCGCGCGGACTCGTACGCCGCGCCGCGTGCCCGCATCGCGTCGATCCGGGCGACCTGGGCGATCGCGCTGCGCTTGGACGGCATCAGGGCGCGGATCAGGGCGTAGACGCCCAGACCGAGGATCACGCCGACGACGATCGGCATCGTGAGGCTCATCGGCGGGCCCCTTCCTCGGTGGGGAGCTGCTGCTGGCCGGGGGCGCCCGGTGCGTCGGGAGCGGTGCGGGGCGGTCGTACGAACTGGACCGAGGACTGGTCGCGGACCAGGAACCGTTCCGGGGTCTCGATGGTGGACAGCTTGCGCAGCCACCAGAAGCCGAGTGCGAACAGGGCGCAGACCAGGGCGAGGACGAGCTGGCCGACGGCGGTGCCGTACGGCGAGACGAAGTCGCGGTTGAAGACGGCGAGGCCGAGCACGAACGCCACCGACACGGCGACGACGATCTGCACCGACCGCCGGGTGGAGGCGCGCTGGGCCATCACGCGCTGGCGCATGTCGACCTCCTCGCGCGACGACTTGGCCAGGGCGCCCAGCACTTGGCGCAGACCGGGGCCGCGGAGGCGGGCGTTGAGGATGAGCGCCGCGACGATGATGTCGGCCGAGGCGTCGTTGATCTCGTCGGCGAGGTGCTGGAGGGCGTCCGGCAGCGGGGTGCGGGAGCGCAGCCGGTCGACGAGGGCGTCGAGGTGCGGCCGCAGGATCGGCGCCGAGGCCCGCGCGGAGGCCGGGATGGCCTGCTCCAGGCCGACCGCGCCGGCGATGGTGTCGCGCAGCGACTCGGTCCAGGAGGCGAGGGCCTCCACGCGCTTCATCGCGGCGCGTTCCTCGGCGGCGCCGCCGAACAGCTTGTCCCAGAAGAAGACCAGGACGCCGGCGGCGACGCCGGCCACCGCCCAGCGGGTCATCAGCAGGACGGCGAGTCCGATGATGGCCGCGAGGGAACCGCGCTGACCGGCGAACCGGATGAGCTCGGCGGCCCGTTCGTTCGCCTTCTGCTTCTCGTGGTCGGGCTTGGCGGGCAGGCCGCGGATCGCCAGGATCAGCAGCGCGAGTCCGCCGCCGGCGGCGACACCGCAGCCGAGCGCGTAGAGGACCTCGGTGGAGAAGAGTCCGCCCATGGAGCCCAGGGAATTCAGGTTCATGTCAGATCACCCCCAGGCCCCGTGCGGCTGGTAGCCGTAGGCCATCAGGTCCTCCAGACAGGCTATGGGCGCATGTGGTACGACCCGGCCGTCGGGGGCCTCCGCGAACACCTCGCTGGACAGCACCCGGCCGTCGACGCCGTTGACCTCGCGGACCGAGGTGACCATGCGCTGGAGGCGGCCACCGGTCTGGTAGTTGTTGCGCCGCTGGATGAAGACGACGAAGTTCACCGCGCCCGCGATCAGCATCTGGCTGGCCTCGATGGGCAGTCGCTCGGAGGCCTGGAGCGCGTAGGTCGAGATGCGGTTGAAGACTTCGCTGGAGCTGTTGGCGTGGATCGTGGAGAGCGACCCGTCGTTGCCCTGCGACATCGCGTTGAGCATGGTGACGATCTCGTCGCCGAGGACCTCACCGACGATGACCCGGGAGGGGTTCATACGGAGCGAACGGCGGACCAGTTCGGCCATGGAAATGGTGCCCTGGCCCTCGGAGTTGGGCAGCCGTTCCTCGAACGCGACGACGTTCGGGTGCAGGTCGTGGAAGGTGTCGAGGCCCAGCTCCAGCGCGCGCTCGACGGTGATGAGCCGCTCGTGCGGCGGGATCTCGTTGGCGAGAGCGCGCAGCAGCGTCGTCTTGCCGGCGTTCGTGGCGCCCGCGATCATGATGTTCTTGCGGGCGCGCACGGCGCAGGCCATGAAGTGCGCGACCTCGGGCGTCACCGTGCCGTTGCCGACCAGGTCGGAGATGAAGACCTTGCCCATGCGGGCGCGGCGGATGGACAGCGCGGGCCGCCGGGTGACGTCCATGACGGCGGAGAGCCGGGAGCCGTCGGGGAGGCGGAGGTCGAGCTGCGGGTTGGCGGAGTCGAAGGGCCGGGAGGAGAGACCCGAGTAGGCGCCGAGCACCTGGATGAGCTCGACGAGTTCCTCGTCGGTCTCGGCGACGGGGTCCCCCTTCGCCTCCCGTCCGTCGCTGTACCCCACGAACACCTGGTCGCACCCGTTGATGTCGATGTTCTCGACCTCGGGGTCGTCCAGCAGCGGCTGGAGGCGGCCGACACCGAAGAGCGCCGCGTGCACGGCGGCCGCGTACTGCTCCTCGGTCTCCGCGTCCAGCGGGGTGCGCCCGGCGTTGATGTCCGCGCGGGCGTAATCCTCCAGGATCTGGGCTATGACCGCGCGGGCGTACTGCCGTTCGTCCTCGTTGGACATCGGCGTGACACCGGACGTCTGGTCCTGGCGGCGCTGCTCGGCGATACGGTCGCCGGCGTCCTGCCGGAACCGCTTGACCAACTGGTGGTCGACAGCGGTCATCGGCCGGCCCCCGCATGGGGCGCCTGGGTCGGTACGGACCAGGCGGCGCCGTACTGTTGGTGGAGGTCGGCGGTGACCTTGCGGGCCGAGCGGATGAGCAGGGACTTGTCGAGGCGCCCGCGCTTACGGCCGGCCAGCTGGTCGGCACCGGCCGGGTCGTCGGCGATCGTGCCGACCACCCGGGCCCCGGTCTGGGCGTGTACGAGCATGTCGTTGACCTGGTTGACCAGCTTGCCGGAGCTCGACGGGTCGGCCACCAGCACCACCCCGATCAGCGGGGTGGCGAGCGCGGCGGCACCGCGCGGGCCGCCGTGCAGCTTCTGCGCGAGGGCGGCCGCACGGTCCCGGACCCGGGCGAGGGCCTCCGGCTCGGTCCGCGAGACCAGCAGCACGAGCGCCGCGTGCGGGAACAACTCGACGGCCGGGGTGTCGCCGCTGACCCGGCCGCAGTCGGCGATGACGTCGGCGGGCGCGTTCGGGGAGTCGGCGAGGGAGGCGAAGGCGTGCCCGAGGGTGGGCCACAGCCCGGCGAGCCCGGCGGCCTGCTCGGCGATGCCCAGCCCGACCAGCACCTCCAGGCCGCCGCTCAACGGCTGCACGTGATCCCAGAGTTGGTCGGGAACCAGCCCGCGCCGGGCGGTGGCCGCTATGGAGAGCATGCCGGTGTTGGGGTTGAGCGGTCCGCCGTGCGCGGCGGCACTGCGGTAGACCAGGTCGCCGCCGGCCGGATCGGCCTCGGCGAGCAGGACCCGACGCGGCCAGACCGCGGCCAGCGCGACGGCCGCGGTGGTGACGCCGGGGGAACCCTTGTCGGCGGCGATTGCGATGAGCGCCATGGGGTGGGGCCGCCTTCTAGTTGCCGGAGCCGGGTACGAGGACTAGGGCGACCTCGCCGTTGGAGGCGGCGTCGGCCAGATCGGCGGCCTTGTCGCTGTCGACGGTGAGCGTGACGGCGTAGTTGGTGCTGGCGGTGAAGTCCGAGCCGCTCTTGGCCTCTGGTACGGCGGTGACCCTGGCGTCGCCGACGATCAGCGAGTCGGTGCCGTTGGCGGAGGAAGAGCTGCCGGCGGACGAGGAGCCGGTGACACGGTAGGCGGCGACGGTGTCCCCGACCTCGATACCGGTCGGGTACTGACCCTCCTTGAGGGCCAGGCCGACGGTGGACTTGCCGGCGGGAAGCTTGCTGCCGCTGCCGAACATCTCACCGACGGCGACGGCGCCGGCCGGGATGGTGCTGAGGGCCTTCAGCTTCTTCAGGCCCTCCAGCTGGGACCACCTGACGTAGTGGATGCTGGAGTCGTCGGCGACCATGACGGAGGTCACGTTGCTGCCGGTCACGGAAGACCCGGCCGGGATCTCCTGCGTGATCTTTATGACCTCGACCCGCTTGCCGGCCTGCAGCACGAGCGTCGTAGCCCCCAGCGCACCCAGCAGAATCAGCAGCACCGCGAGCGCCGCCAGCGCGGGCTTGCGCTCGCGCGGCGCGGTGGGAAGCCGGTCACCGGCCGAAGGCTGAGCCGGACCACCGGAACGACCGGCGCCCGCCCCCGTACGCTCTTGGATCTTCACGCAACCGCTCCCCGTTACAGCCAAGACTCTGTCTGTCAAGAACTCTGAAACTCTGTCAACGCTTCGAAAGCGGACACTCCACACCAATCACCCCGAGTCGGCCAAATACCCGGCCACGGGGTGAGTGTCAAGCGATCGCACCGTATCAGCCACACATAAGCCCCTCAAGGCGCGCCGGGACACCTTGACCCCACTGAAATCGTCGTTGCGATCTGCAACGGCGCTGGCCCGTGTGCCAGTTGAGAACAGGGAGCAGACGAGGGACCCAGACCTGTGCGCCGGCGAATCCAGAACACCCACGCCGCACACCGCCCGCGCCCCTCCTCCTCACCGGCCACCCGTAAGGCCTGCACGAATGAATCACACCGGCTTGACCGACCCGGCTCAGGAGGCAGCGGAACGATCCCCGCCGCTACCGGTTCACCGACTGGATCTCGTGGACCGCCACGTTCTCCTCGAACGTGGACAACCCGTCCGGAAGACCCGGCTGTTGCGTCGGCCCGTCGGGGTCGGCGGAGTCCGTCCAGGTCACCTTCCAGGTGATGGAGGCCTTGAAGGGATAGGTGCCGCTCCCCGACGACTTGAGGTACGTCACGTTGCAGCCCGCGTCCTTGCTGTCGACCGTGTACCCCTTGGCGCCCTTGACCAGGTCGTACGTGCAGCTCTGCGGATCGGCGTCCGCGGTACCGGCGTCCACCTTGAGCGCCACGGGAGTCGCGACGGTGGTCGCGGCCATCTGTACGCCCTTGTAGTTGATGCTGGCGGTCGTCCAGGTCCGGTCGAAGTCGCCGTCGAGCTTCACCCGCGTGCCCAGGTTCACGACGAGCCGGTCGCCCTTCGGGCTCAGCGCCACGGGGGGCGTCGGCAACTTGGTCGAGTTGTAGGCGAGTTCGGAGAGCGTCTCCGGGGTCAGCTGATGCGGGTCCTGCTTCGGCCGCGCCGGGGGTACCCAGATCTCCCAGTTGGCGGGGGTGACGGGGCAGGCCTCGCTGAAAGCGTCGTGACGGAACTGCACCTGCCACCACAGGCCCTTGTCGCCCTTGTGGTAGTCCTCGCCCTCCCGCTTCTTCGCGTAACTCGCCGCGGGTTCCTGCGCGCCCTTGTACGAGGACTTGATGAACTCCTCGTACTCCTGGGGCGTGTACATCGGCTCGTACCAGCAGACGGGGGGCTTCCAGTCGGCGTTCGAGGACGTGGCCTTCGAGGTGGAGCTGCCGGAGCTGCCGGTCTTGATCTGGTGGACCTGGATGTGGGCGCCGATGGTTCCGGGTCCGGAGCTGCCGCCGGAGCCGGAGTTGGGGTCGGATTTGGGTGGCGTCGGCTGGACATCGCCCTCGTCTCCGCCATAGGAAGGGTCACCCGCATACGCCGGAGTGCTCACTCCCAACGCCATGATCAGACTCACGGCCGCCGCCGTCCAGGCGGCGGGACGAACGACTCGGGCACTCACCTCTGCACGCACGAGACGTCCCCCTTCTTCCAGCTCTGCTGTGTGACCTGCCAGTCGCCGGCCTGGTCCTTCGCGACCTGGAGCGTGTTGAGGATGAAGTCCTTGTCGCTCGGCTTGGTGACTTGCACCTTTTGAGTCTTGACGACCTTGCCGTACGCCTTGCTCTGGTCCTCGCAGTACCGAACCGCCGCCGTCTTGCCGTTCGCGACGTCGGTCACCTGGAAATCGAAGTACCGATAGTGGCCCGTGACGGTCAGACCCTGTTTCTTGAGGTCCGCAACCCTGTTGGCCCAGTAGGTACGGGCGTATCCCGCAAAGTAGCGATTCAGGTTGACGGTCTGCCCGCTCCCCTTGGCGAAAGCCTCGAGCCGCGCCTGGGCCGCGTACGCCAGATCCCGAAGAACAGCGTCCTTTGTGGCGACCCCTGTCGGCTCCCTGTCGACGGTCACGGTGATGTCCGACGGAAAGTCGAAGCTCGGCGCGTTCTTGTCGGCCGAAGCCGAAGCGGAAGCGGACGGCGACGTGGAAGCCGACTCGCTGCTGTCCGCCCCCTTGATCTTGTCCTTCGCCGAAGTGTCACCGGAGTCGCTGCTGCAACCGGTCGCAGCGAACGCGAAGGCTGCGAGAAGGCAGGCAACGGCCGCCCTCTGTCGCGTGGTCGGCATGAGAGCTTGTCCCCCGAGGTAGACGTCGGTGTGCCGAAAGATGATCCCATGCGTGAAGGGGGAGGGACCGGACGGCCCCGGAGACTGATGCGGCATCGTGAAAATGGTGAAGGTCCCTTCACACGCTGCACCACAGCACGTTGCGTGTGTACACGCCCGCATCCCGCACCAGAGACTGGCGGGGCCGGACGGGACCCGTGGATAGAGTCGGCCGGTATGGGGAGGGGGACGGCCAGTGCCCCGCACCGCGACCGTGGGGACAGATGGTGTTCGGCAGGAGCAGGAACGTCGATGACCCGCCCGTTCCCGTCGTGCCCTGGGCCGACGCTTGGGAGTTCAGCATCACCCATGAGGAACGCCCCGTCACGCTGCAGCGGAAACGGCCCGTGTTCGGCATCCGTGCCGTCCGGGTTCCGCACGGCGGAAGTGCGCGGAAGGTCAACGCTCCGTGCGCGTTCTTTCCCCCGCAGGGAGCCGCGGACGGCCTGCGTCTGTACGAGGACGCGGAGGGTCATCGTCTCCTGTGCTCCGTCGACGATCCCGAGGACGCGGGCGGCGCCCGCCGCTACCAGGTCCGGGACGGGCTGGGCCAGGTCGTCGGTGCGGTCCGCCGAATCCCGCCGCTGAAGCACGCTCTCAGGCCGACCTGGCGCATCGAACAGCGGGGGCGTCCCGAGCTCGTGAGCAGCGCGGAGTGGGCGAAGGGCGGGGTCACCGAGATGGTCCAGAAGGGCGCCGGCAAGCTGCTGCTGGGCGCCCTGCAGGCCGTGGCCGACATGGGCGCGGAGGGCGGCGACCAGCCCGGCAGGCCGCGCACCCTCGAATGGAAGGCCGACGGAGAGCTGGTGCTGACGTCCGAGGAGGATCGCCGCTTCCTGGTCCGGGCCGAGTGGCTGGACCGGCGGCTGGTCTTCGCGTACGCCCTGCTGCGTGACGGGAGTTGAGCGGCCATCCGGTGTCGGTGACCGAACTGCCGCAGAAGCTGCGGCGGTTGCCGGCGACGCCGTCCGAATAGGATCGGACGGTCCGGTGAGGGTTCGCCGGCCTGCGTGACGGGGAGGGTGTCAGACCGTGATCGAGCCGTCGTACCGCCATCACTGGAAGCCCCCCGAGGGCGAGGAGCTCGTGACGCGCGGCCGGGTGTCCTTCGCGAGCGGGGCCGCGGGGCGGGTCGAAGGGCGACGCTGGTTCCGGGACACGGAACGACGGGACATCCAGGCCGAGTTGGCGGACTGGCCGGCAGGGCCGGTGTATCGCCGACGCTCGTGGTTCGCCCGCGTGGTGGGGGACGGCGTGGTGGCGGTGTTCGCCGTCCTGTTCACGCTCGTCCTCGGACTCCTCGGAGGCAGCCCGGCCCAGCCGGACGGTCTCGGCAGGAGTGCGGACCCGGAGAACGAGGAGAAGGACTTCCCGGTGCTGTGGGCGACCCCCGGCACGATCGCCCGTACCCTCCCCTGGCAGCTCGACCCGGCCCGGCGCCCCGGCACGGACATCACGGAGCTGGCCCTGACCGATCGCCGGTTGCTGGTGCTCGGCGGGCTGAAGGACCCCAGGAAACCCTGGGAGGAAGTCCTCTGGGACACGGATCTCGGCACGGTCGCCGCGGTGGAGCGGCGACCGTTCAGTGCCGGCGGCCGGGACTTCCGGATCACCTTCACGGATGGCTCCTGGTGCCGTCTGACGTCCTTGGAGGGCGAGGCCCTGCTTCGCCATCTGGCCGCCGGCTGACCGAGAGGGGAGGCGCGCCGTGGGTGGATCGGCCAAGCCCGGGCGCCCGAGGGCCGCTCCGGCCGCGTCGCGGGTCCGGGGGCCCGGTGCGAAGAAGGCGAAGAAGGACCGGGACGCTCTCTTCGGGTGCCTGATGTTCCCCTGCATCGGGGGCGGGTTCGTCCTGATGGCATTGGGCACCATGCTCTGGGGCGACGACGCCTGGCGGTGGGCGGCACGGGACTGGCCGGGCGGGGCGTACGCCTTCGCGGTGTGCCTCGGTGTGGCCGCCCCGCTCCTGGTCGGGCTCTTCCTCCGGACTCTGGACGGTGTGGGGCGACAGGCATGGAAGACCCGTCCGGCCCGCGCCCTGGGCTGGACGGTTCTCGCCGTCCTGGCCGTGGCCTTGCTTTTGGTCTTCCTGTCGCTGGCCTTCAACGCGATGGACAGCGGCAGGCGTAAACGCGGTTCGGTGACGCCGAGTTGGGTGTTCGCCCATTACCCGTGGCTGTGGGCGGTGGGCATCGCCTCGACGATCGCTTCGGCGGTGCTGCTGGTGTGGACGCTGGTGATCCTGACCCGGCGGGCCGACGCCCGCCAGGACGTGAGCAGGACGAGCCCCCACGCCTCGGGAACGGCGAGACGGTAGTCGGAGGGGGGTGCCGAACCGGACGCATTGCCGAACCGGACGTCCCGCCGTTCATCCCGCTGTCCCGATCGCCCGACCGTACCGGTCGCGCCGCCCCATGGAGGACCTTCGGCCCGGTGGCCCACGGCCCGTTGGAACGCGTGTGTGCCAGGTTCGTGCTAGGACGTGACCCGGACGGTCTTGGCCAGTTCGTCGGTCAGCTCGCACAGGGCGTCCGTGTGGGCCAGCGCCTTCCATGACGTGAGCAGGACGAGCCCCCAGGTCTCGTCGGCCCGGATGCCGTAGGCGCACGTCTCCATGACCGTCCCCAGCCCGTCCCGGCCGACGTCCTGGACGTACGCGTGCCGGACCCGAACCGCCGGGCCCGCGGGAAGGGTACGGAGCTCGGCCTCGGGCGGGCGGTAGGAGACCGGGGTGGGGGCGGCCAGGTAGCGCCGGAGCAGGTCGACGGTCATGGTCGGGTACGTGTCGTCGGCGACCAGCCCGGACAGCTCGATCCGGGCGAGTTCACCGAGGCGGGGTTCGGGGACGTACGACAGCGCGCTGATCGGGCCGCGCTCGCGGGAGTCGGCGGCGGCCTCGCGAAGTTCGGCGGCGAGGGCGTCGAACAGCTTCGGCACGTCGTCGTCCGGACCGACGAGCCCCCGGGCGGTCTCCGCGGCCCACCCGCGCAGATCCACGGACGACCGTACGGGCAGCGCGACGGCGTCCTCCGGTGTCCGCATACGAACGGTCGCGGCGGCGAACTCGGGCATCAGGCCATCCATTGCAGGGTGCGGGCGACGGAGTCGAACAACGTGACCAGGGCCTCCACCAGCGGCTCCAGCGGCGGTGCCGTCGGTGTCGAGAAGGAGAGCAACAGCCGCTGGCCGCTGTGCGGGACGGCGAGGTAGATGTCCAGGTGGGCGACGGCGAGTTTGTTGCCTTCGAGGTTGCCGGGGCCGTCGGGGGCGGGCCGGCGAAGGTAGCGGTGGCGTACGGCGGGGCCGGCGGGGAGGTCGACGAGGGTGACGTCGTCGTCACCGACGTGACCGGCGTCGCCGCCATCGGCGCCCTCGGCGCCGAGGACGAGGGAACGGGCGATGTCGCCGAGGTCGCCGGGATCGGTGCCGGGTGCGGGCCGCAGGACGGTCACGACCAGACCGGCGGAGACGGCGACCTGGCCGAGGACCTCGTTGACGACGTACATCTCGACGCCACCGTTGGCCTGCGCCGCCGCGGCCTGTGCCCGCATCCGCTCCGCGAGCGCGGCCTCCAGCTGCGGGGTGGCCCGCGTACGCCGCAGCCCCCGCTTGACCAGCTTGTCGATGCGGTGCGTCCAGCGCTCCGGACTGTCCAGCTCGATCCGCTCCCAGCCGTCGGGGACGGCGAGGCGGTAGTCGGAGGGGGGCGGGACGGGGGTGACGCGGGTTTCCGTGCGGTCGGTCATACGTCCGTACCGCTCGCCCGGCTGCCCTGTTCGCCCCGCCCACTGCGCCGCTCGTTCGACCGGCTCATCACAGCGGCGGTCACCGGGGTGAGGACGAGGACGGCTGCGGCGCCGAGGCAGACGTACGCGGCAGCGGTCCCGCCGATGGCGGACTTGCCTCCGAGCACCGGCCGGTAGTGATTCGACGGGTCGATCACCGCATGGGTCCTGGCGCCGACCATGGTCTCGTCGGTACACCGCTTGTCGTTCTTGAACACCCTGTGGACGGTTCCGTCCGGGAGCGTGACGCGGCAGTACGTGACGCGAACGCCGTGCGAGGCCTGCTCGTGCAGGGGCTTCGCGTAGGTGACCGTGGTCTCCTGCCCACGCAGGTGCAGGTACCACTCGTCGGCGGCGTACGAGCCCGTCCAGATCAGGGTGACATAGGCCACCGCGACGAGCCCGCAGGCGACGAGCCCACCGAGCGACCTGCGGGTCCTGAACCCCGCCCAGGCCACGACCACACCGCAGGACGCGCCGACGAAGAGCGCCGAGGAGTTGAGGACGTACGTGGACAGCAGGCACACGGCCACGCCGATGACAGCGGCCAGGAGCAGCCGTATCCACGGCCACCCCCCTCTGCTCTCGTCCGTGCGCCGATCGCCGTCGAAATCCCACGGGCTGGAAGGGCGGGAGTGCTCCGCGAGGATGTGCTGCACGGCCAGCTCACCGCCCTCCTCAAGAGCGATGTCGCGCAGTCTCGGCAGACCGAGCCCTTTCTCCTCGAGTTCGCGCTGTCTGCTTCTCGGGAGCCGGGCGAACTGTTCGTCGACGGTCTGGCCGTCTCCAAGTGCCACTTTCCTCGTTCTCTCCTCGCCCTTACGGGCCTCGCCGTGATCCGGTACCGCAAGTTGCAGTTTTGGTTGACGCCCTCAGCCGCCGGCGACCTTCCAGTTCCAGTTGTAGAAGGGAATGCCGCTCGACCCGAGGGGAGCTGTGTGCTTGAGACCGTCGAACAGGTTGCGTTCGATCGAGGCCGGCTCCCAGCCTGCCGAGGGCGCCAGGTTCACAATGCCCGCGCCCAGCGGCAGCACCTGGCTCGCTGCGTACAAGCCACCGGCCGACCATGCCTTGCCCTTGAAGACCGAGTCGGAGAGACCGCTCCACCTGGGCAGGTCCTTGGTGAGGATCGAGTCCTCGGCGCCACGCTCGGCGACGGCCGTGCGGATGTCGCTGAAGTACGCCTTGAAGTTGACGGACTCCTTGACGATCGACTTCATCCTGGGCAGGACGCTGTCCGGTCCCTTCGCCAGGGCTTCGGCGATCTTGCCCGCCTTGACTCCCGAGTTCGCCTGGGCGATTTCGCCGGCCAGTTTCTCGCCCACGCCCAGCCCCCGCAGGTTCAGGAACTCCCTGAGCGCCGACGATCCCCGCGCGGCGGTGGCCGCCTCTTTGAAGGTCGTCCCGAGAACCCGGCCGGCACCGAAGGACAGCACGCCGACCACGTCGATGGCGACGTCCAGCCAGGTGCCCTTGCCGTCCAGCGCGGAGACGGTGTCGCACACGAGCGCGACCACGGAGGCGATCAGGGCCAGTGCCCCGAGCACCTCGCCGAGGATGGGGACCCAGCTCAGCACCAGAGCCAGCAGGCAGAGCACTCCGGCGATCGCTCCCGCCCAGTGGCCGATGGTGGCGACCCAGTCCTTCCAGTTGTCCCACCAGTGGTGCTTGGGGTCCTTCAGCCCGTCGTGGTCGATGGCGTCCCGTATCGCCTTGGCGGCGTACCCGGCCTGGGTGTCCCGGTAGTCGAGCGCGGCCCGGAGCTCCCGCTTCGCGGCGTCCAGTTCCCCGTCCGAGGCTTCCTTCTGCCGCTTCAGCTTCTGCTTGTCGGGATGGCTGTCGCTACTCGACGGATGCTGATCGATCTGCTTCTGATAGTTACTGCTGTCGGCATCGGCGGCGGCGGCCTTCTTCAGCGCCGCACGGACCCGGTTCTGGGCGTGGCTGAGAGCGGTCGCCCAGTTCTCCCGTGCCTGGTCGGCGATGGGTTCGTACGGCACGGAGGAACCGAGGGCCGCCCCGGCCGCCGCGTACCGCTGATGCGACTGACCGAGCAGCTTTACGGTGTCCCCGGTCTTCTTGGTGAACTCCCTGCCCGCGTCGGAGTCCCACCCGTTCCCGTCGACGAGGTTGTTCAGCTTGCCGGCCTGCTCCTCGATCAGCTTGGCGGTGTCGGAGATCCGCTTGCCGAGCCGGGCCACCTCGTACGGATCCCCCGGCGTGAATTCCTTGTCGTCGTACCGAGCCGTCTGCCAGTCGACGCCGGAGAAGTCGTGATCGCTCACTTGTCCCCCGACTGGGCCTTGAGCAACGCGTCCGCGAGATGCTGATCGACCCCGTCGTAGGCCTTGGCCGCCTCGCCCGCGGTCTTCCCGAGGAACTCCAGCCCGTCGCAGAGCTGCTTGCGCTTCTTCTTCCAGTCGTCCGCGAAGTCGCCGAGCGCGCCGGCCACATCACCGGACCCGATCTCGGATCCGTACGAGTCGACGAGATCCTTCGCATGTTCAAAGTTGGACTTCAACTTCGCGACAGACCGGCTGATCTCCCGCAACTCGCTCGTGGACACCTTGACGTGATCCGCCACCACTAACCCCCGTGAACGCCTGCCTACCCGTCCGCCCCGCAGGACACAGACGGCCACGGTCACTGTGTGTCAAGGGTTTTCGGGGCCACAACCAACGAACCGCAAAGGGCGCTCAAAGGAGGGGTGTCGCCCGGCAGGCCGCATCGCCCCTCACTCCGCGGCCACCCAATCGTCACGGCATCTCCGCGAACGACAGTTGAGCGGGAGTCGACCAGGAACGCCACGAAGCACGCGATCCAGCGGGACGTGGCCTACTGCGCGCAGACCCGGCTCGGGGCCTTCGCCAAGGAGAACAAGGCCAACAAGGTCCTGCGCACCAAGCCGAGCCACAAGGACTTCATCCTCATCACGCTCCAAGCCGCGAAGGACTCCCGCAGTGCCTGACAGCCAGGCGATCCGGGCCGCACGCTGCTGGGACATGTCGGGGTAGTTCTCAGGAGCACTTTGATGTAGCCGCGGCGGTCAGCAGGGTAGGTACACAGCGCTTCGCGGAGCCTCTCCTCCTGCTCCTCCTGCGAGACGCCCGCCCCACGGCCCCGGCGAGGTTCCGGTGAGCGCTGCGCGCCCCACCGCCTCTCCGGCGGCCCGCATCCGAGCCCCGCCATGCCGTCCAGCCAACGGCGCCGAGAGCGAACCCCAGCGACCCCAGTTCCTCGCCTGTGGCATCCGCCTGTCTCTGCGCCTTCGGCCGGAGTTCGCCCCGGGGATCCTCGACGACCGTCGCCTTCTGGCCGACCTCAACTGTGACCGTGACCCCCTCGCCGCGCCGTTGCTGTGTGCGATCGTCGCGCCTATGTCAGCGACGTACACGGACATCACCGAGCTGGCCACGCTGAACAGCGTCGTGTACGTACTCGACGTCTTCGCCCCCAGCTTCCGAATGAACAGGACGAGGAGTAGGGCATGGACGATCCACAGAGGTACATGGAGGGCGGGGCCGTAGTCGCCCGTATGGACGAACAGGCCCGCGATGGCAGCGAGCACATAGCCGCCAATGACGACCGCGAGCACGACGGGGTGCCGCACACCCCTCTCGCGAGCCTCGTCATCCCAGCACTGCCGCCGCTCACATCTGTCTCTCCGTTCCTTCGGCCGCCGGATTCCGACCGCTCGGGCCTTCGTCTTCCGGCTCGTCGATCGACAGCGACCTCATGGCGCCGCTGAGCACGTCGAGGTACGCCGCCCAGCGGCCGGGATCCGTGTCCTGCGCGGTGAAGACGTAGAGGGCGGACACCGGCCCGGTTCTGCAACGGCACACCGAACTGCACCTAATACCGCGCGATCCTCCACAGCATCGCGGAACTCACCAGCTTCGAACGCCTTTCGACGAAGGACAGAAAGAGCAGTGGAGGAAGGGCGCGGGCCACACGACCGACAGGGCCCCAGCGCGCGGCACCATCCTACGGGCTGGACTCGTGCCGGGAAGCGCGGACGGCAAGAGCCGCACCAGGCCTACGGCCCGTTCGCTCCACTGGGGGAGCACCGTCCTCCTGATACCGTCGGCCAGAAGCGCCGAATTGCTTGCCGATTCCGTTAAGCGAACGACAGAATCGGAACAATTAACCAACTGTCGGGAGGGTTCAGCGCATGGGGGACGAAACACCTCGTACCGCCTTCGATGATCCGGCCACCCTTCGTGCGTGGCAGCGTGCGCGTCGGCGGACCATCACGACAACGACTTTGTGGGTGCTGTCCCTGCCGGGCTTTTTCGTGCTGGAGACGGTTCTCTGGGAGTCGTTGGTCGGCGGATCCCTCCCGGTGTACGTGATGGTAGTTCCCATCATTGTCTCGGTCATCGGGATTGCCGTGTCCGACTCCCGTCGGGTACAGCTGAAGAACATGCGGGGAATCCTGGCCACCTATCCCTGGCAGGACCACGCCCCACTCAAAAGCAACGCTCCGGCGGACATCAGCTACCTGAAACTCCCCAACCCTGATGACCGGCAAAAGGGCGTCAGCGTTGCCGTCCGGCGATACGGGCTCACGGGCAAACGTTGGCGAAGCGCAGTGGCCAACGCCAGGAGCCGGGGCTTCAAGTTCGCGGGGGATCCGCGGTTCGGCACTGTGATCGCGCTTCAGGGTGTGCATGAGCTGGGCGCCGCTAAGCCCACGCATGTGCTCGCCCCGAGCAGGGGAGCCCGGCCTGATGGTGTCAGCGAGACGGCTTGGCAGCGCGCTCAAGCGGCCGGCATCTCCGGGGAATCACCGCTGACCGAAGAAGAAGTCCGACTACTGCAGGCAGAGGGGAAGTGACGCTCCGTGCCTGAATTCATCTACACCCCGCTCGCCGACCAGGAAGACGTCGAGGACGGGCTCTTCCTCGGTCACCTCGAGGTCACGGGAAGCGCGGGGACCGCCACCACACGCACCGCCCACCGACCGGACGGCGGTATGGGAATCATCCTGTTCCCCGACTTGGTGGACCTACTCGACGGCGTGGCGGAGCTGCTCCGGCGCGGGCGCGGCAGGTTCGCCACCTCCGGCATGGGGCCGACCCTGACGTTCAAACTGAAGGGGGACGTCATGTCGATCAAGCACCGTCTGAAAGTGATCGACGAGTCGTCGCCACAGGCTGTCGCCGATGCGGTGTGGGCCGCTGCGCAGAGGCTGTCGGACAGCCTCCTGGCGCGTGTCACAACATCGACCGAACACACCGACATCATGGAAGACGGCAGCATCGGGTACATCGACTACCGCGTTCAGGTGCCGGCAGCCATGTCGAGGTTCCAGGAGGCACGCAAGTCGCTTACGAGCTGAACTGTGTCCTGGCAGGCAGGATGCCAGGTTTGTAACCACCACCGCCACCCGCGCCACTCAGGCCATCCAGGATGACGCCGTTGGTGTCGAAGCTCGCACCGAAGAACACCGAATTCACCGTGGCTCGGGTCACGCTTTTCACAAAGCCTTCGGTGCCGCCGGTGATCATCTGGCCCCTGGGATTCTTCCCGGCGAGAGTCATGCCGAGATCCCGATACTTTCTGCGGGTCAGGTCGGTGAACCTACTGTCGTTGATGATCTTGGGAAGCTTTTTGAAACCCTTGCTGACCAAGGGCGTCATACCGGCCCCGATGGCATTACCGACAAGATTACCCAGGGCGTTCTTCTGGACCTCGTTCCAGCCGCCATTGAAGGAATCCTTGAGGGTGGTTTTGAGCTCTCCGGTGGCAAACGCGTAGGCGACCTTGCGGAAGCCCTTGAGGTCTTCGCCCATACGCCACATTTTAATGAGACGGCTACACGCGATCTCGGCCTTCCTAACCCGCAGTGCCATCCTGAAGCCACCCACCAGCTTGCCGGCCTTCGCCACCATGGCCAGCCTGCCGACCACGGGAATGCAGTCCAGCACCGCGAACACGAGATCTCCCCAGCCGGCTTTACCTTGCGCGAACTTGGCTATTGTGTCCGCCAGGACGATCAGCGCTGCGGCCACGATGATGATCACAAGCCAGGGAGCGGCCACAAAGAGCGCCACGATGCCTGCGACCGCCACCACGATCTTGCATCCCGCGACAAAGACGTCCCAGTGGTCCGCAACCCAGTCGCCGAGCTTCTCGTACCACTTCTTGTTATGGATCCCGGCATCGGACGCACTGTGGATGTCGTGGACGAGTTTCGTGGCGGCCTTGTCCTGGTCCTTGCCCGCGTTCTCCGCCTTCGTCCTCAGCTCCGCCAGCTGGGAGTTCAGACTGTCGACCTGGCCCTGCACCGTCTTCTGGTGCTGGTTGGCGTGCTGGGCGTCACGGGTCGCCTTGCGGACCTTCTCCGGGTCGGGTGCGGGGGCGCTGCCGGTGGGGTTGTTCAGCTTGCTCTGTGCCGACTTGGCGTTGTTCGCCGCGGTGGTGGCACTCGCCAGCCGGGACTTCGCCCGGGAGAGGTCGCCGCGGAGCGTCCGGGCCTTGGCGAGTGCGTGGTCCGCCGTCGTCTGGGCGAGCTCCAGCTTCCCGGCGTAGGTCAGCAGGGCGCCTGAGACCATCTCGTACGAATCGTGGAGCTTCTGCAACTGGCCGGGCAGCTTGCCGATCTGGTCCTTGAACGCGTCCATGGCCTTGCCGGCCGACTCCTTGAGGACGGAGTCCTTCGAGGCGGAGCGGATTCCTCTGAGCACCGTGGCAACGTCTTCGACGAAGGTCTTGTATCGCTGGCCCTGGAGTTTTACCTCGTGCGGATCGCCGGGCGTCGGGTCGTCGTGCAGGTCGAGGTTGTGCCAGTCGGCAGGGCGGACCATTGAGCTCAGCTCTCCGTGTCGAGGTCGGCGCGGTAGACGAAGCGGAAGGTGCTGGTGATGGCGTCGAAGAGCTCCAGCATCGGCTCGACCAGGGCCAGTTGGGGTGTGCTGGCGCTGATGACGGCGACCTTCGGGTTGCCGCCCGGGAAGGGGATGAGGGTCTGCATCATCACCGCGCGGTAGCTGCGGTTGTCGTCGGGGATCTCGATGTCCTCGATGCCTTCGGTACGCGCGGCCTGGCCCGCGTCCGGCAGCTCCACGAGGCGCACGCGACGCCACGGATCGGTCGGCCGACGGCCGGGGGCGATCGGCGACAGGACGCCCATGAGCGTGTCGAGTCCCGTGACGGCGGTCTCGCCGGTGGTCTCGTTCACCGCCGCGCTCACGCTGACCGTGAGGCTGGCCACCATCGGCTCGTCGTCGACGATCTCGCACATCGATCCGGAGTAGACGACGTTGTTCTTCCGGGCCTCACGGGCGACCTTCTTCAGGGTTCTGACCAGTTCGGCCTGGTGCTCGGCCAGCTCCGGCCGCTGCTTGACCCGCTCCGCCACCACCTCACGGATCGAGCGGTTCACCGTGGCCGGGTGGACGTCGAACTCGTACCACGTGCTGGGGACCTGGATGTTGATGCCGATGACATCCCCGGGAGCGGCTCCGGCGAACGGGTCCTCGGCGGCGGGTTCATCGGCGCGGGGGGCCTCAGTTTCCACCCTTGCCCTCCTTCTCGTGCTTTCGGACGGCGTTCCGGAGATCGGTGTCGAGCTTGGTCATCTTGTCGACGATCTCCTGCGCCATCTTCGCCACGTTCTCGAGGCCGACGTCGATCTCCTTGCGGCCGTCCTTCCAGCCGTGCATGAAGTCTTCCATCGCGTCGAAGGCCGCGCTCGAGCCCAGCTCTCCGTTGCCCAGTTTCCGGTCGACCTGGCCGGTGTCGTCCATGCGCTGTTTGATCGACCGCAGTTGACCGGCCAGGTCGTCGAGACCGGCGAGGCTCAGGGCCAGATCACCCTTGGACATGTTCGCTATCCCCCAATAGCCCGAATTGATCCATCGTTGCGCAAGTCGCTTTCGCAATGCAGGCGTCAGAGCTTACTGCCCTTCTCCGGCCCGACCACCAGCAACCGCTTCGTTGCAGCCGGCACGTTACAAGCGGCGACGGTACCCATCCGCGACCTCCCCGCAGACCGCATATGCAACGCGGGGTACGAAACTTGGGCGCCGACGGCCACGAACACCCCCGTCACCCGCCCCGGCCGGTTCACCTCGACGAGACCCCAGCTCCGATGACGCCGTCAGCCACCTTGAACAATCCGTCACCCCGCACGGCTTCCACCTGAACGCGCCGGCCCGCAGGAAACCCGTCGATGCGACAGCTGGCCGCTCCTCACGCCGATGTGAACCACCCTTGGACGAGGCGGCGATCACCCCCGCTTGGCCTTCCGGTCATCCGGCTACCAATCACACTGTGTCCGGTTCACTACGCATTGCCCCCGTTGGCAAGGAAGTTCACGCTGGCGAATCGAGAACCCCACAGATACCGTTTGTGTCCTTGACGAACTTCTTTCTCACGGGGATTCCATTGTGAAGCGGCGCCCATGTCCTGTCGCCGCCGCGCTCGCCGTCACCACGGCAGCGCGGTTGACCGCCTGCGCGGGGACGACGACGGATCTGCGCTCCTCCCGTGACGGCACGCTCGAGCTTCAAGCGACGATCAGAGAGGTCTCCTGGACAGCGTCCGGGAGCCCCGGCGGTGACCTGCCCGGCGGCTCCTTCGGGACCGCGCAGGATGTCACCGTCCAGGCAGTCCAAGCCGTCAACCGCTGATCACAACCGGGCGGCACGCGGAGCTACCTGGCCGCCGCCCTACGGAAGAGACCGGAATCCGACATGAGTGACCTGCGCCTCGAAGACACGATCTTCCAGGACCTGAAGAAGACCTTCTCGTCCATCAGCGACCGCATGGAGACAACCCGCCGCACGCTCCGCAGCGCGGACGCCTCGGCTGTCGGCGAGAGACAACTTGTCGAAGACGTGCAGGACTTCGCCGACGACTGGAGCTACGGCATCAAGCAGCTCGGCAAGCACACCCACGGGGCCGTGAAGATGATCAACAAGATCGGCGAGAGCTTCGGCAACCTGGACCTGGACCTGGCCGAGTCCCTCAAGGCTCCGAAGCAGAAGGGCAAGTGACGTGGCTGGGCAACGGCCTGCCTTCCCTCACATAGGCTGGGACCCCACGCCGGGCAGCGTGGAGGACACCCGAGACCTCGCCAAGCAACTCGGTAAGCTCGCCGGCGAGCTGGGCACGGCCCTGCATGAGCTGGAGCGCATCGAGTGCGGGGCCTGGAAGGGCAAGACCGCGATCGCGTTCACCGAGTACATCGGCAAGGACGTCACCCCGCTCGCCCGCAAGAGCCATGACTCCTTCGATAAGGCCTCACGCGCGCTCCACCGCTGGGCCGCCGACCTCCAGGACTTCCAGGACCGGGCGGACCGCCTGGAGAAGAGTGCTGGGGAAAAGCTCGACGCCAAGGCGAAGGCCCAGGCTTCACGGTCCACACGGCTTCCACCGAATACTGGAACGAGTTCTGCGACGGAACGGTGGCGATCCTACGGACCGTGTCCTTCCCTGCCCCGGAAGGCAACACGGGCTCAGCAGGACACGGCGACGGAGGAGCCGACGGGCCGGCCTTCGGGAACTGAGTACCCACGGACTGGCCCGCCCTTTGCTCGCGTCCCGCGAAGAAGCGTGGCTACTGCTGCATAGCCAACGGAGTTGAAGGGGCCGCCGCGCAGCGCAATGCGCGGCGGCCCCTTCAGACGTTCGATCCGTCCTCCGTGGGAGCGTCGCCGTCTGACTCCGGCATCCCGATGACGTACGTCCCCTTCGCGGGCAGCGTTGCCACCAGCCCTCGCTTGCGGAGTTCGACGATGGCGCGGCGTACGGTGCCGATGCTCACGTGGTACAGACCCGTCATGGCGCGCTCGCCGGGCAGCGCGGCGCCCTGCGGCAGTTTTCCGGAGGCGATGTCTGCCGCAATGGCGTCGGCGAGTTTCACGTACTCATAGCGCGGAAGCTCGGTCATATCTCCACCGTGCCGCAGCCCTACGCACACCGCAGGCGCAGAACGCGTCCCGGAGCGGTGGGACGCGCAATATAGCTTAGGGGTGCAGGGGGACGCAGTTACCGGTATGGTCGAAATGACAGGACCCCGGCGAGGTGGCTAGACCTCCCGGGGCATGGCCAACGCTTACAAGGAGCGTCGACATGCACGACCTTATCCCCCGCGCCCTCCAATGGCTGCGCCTCCTCTTCGCCCCCGGCACCGGGAAACGGCGCCGCCGTCCTCACCGCCCACCCTTCCCCCACGTCCATTTCACCCTCGTACGCTGCCCCCTCACCGCCGAGGCCTCGCACCTTCCCCACCGGTCGCCGTACGGCCTGGCCACTCTCCTCGACGGCGCCGAGTCCGCCCTTGTCCGCCCCTACCTCACCGCCCACGAGCGCGAGGCCGCCATCCAGCAGCGCCGCCGCCTCGCCCTCGTACTCGCCGCCGACTTCGGGATCGACCTCGACCAGCACGTGATCGGCGCGCCGGAGGTGGCCGCGTGATGGAACAGCCAAACAGTCACGCGCACGCCCCGATCTCCCCCCGCCTCCTCCTCCCCTGGCCCACCCCCGAAGGCAAACCGTGTTATCTGGTCACCGGCAACGACGGCGGGTGTCTCTCCCACCTCGCCGACGACCTGTAGACCGCCCGGCTCGCCACCGGCACCGACGTCGTGGGCCGTGCCCGCCAGGTGCTGTCCGCTACGCCGGCATCCGCCTCGCCGAGTGCCTCACCGACGCGCTGCGCGTCGCCGAGTCGCGGAGCATGCGCGTTGCCGGAGCGGGCGACGAGGAGGACGGCGAAGGCACCCGCGGGGGGGCGACGCGGACCGCTGGGCGCGGGCCACGGTCGCAACCGCGACGCATCGAAGAAGTTCACCGGTCATGATCACCCACGTCGCCGGGCCGACAGCAACCGTCCGCCCCTGACCGACGCACTCCAGCTACTTGACTCCACCGACCGCCGCTCCCACCTCGCCCTGTGCGGGTCAGCGCGCAGGGTGAGGTGACCGAGGACCACGGCCGGCTCGAGTTCCTGGTCGGCGGACGCGCCTGACCGGCGCCGCGCACATCGGCATACCCGACGTGCGCCTACCCGAGATGCAGGGCACCGCGATAGCGAAACGGAACTCGCACCTCACGGTGACCGGTCACGGCGTCCCGACACATCCGAGTCGTCATCCGTTCGGGCACGATCAGGACACAGGTCACACCTCCGAGCACCCCATGCGCCCAGAATTATCACCATTCACAGGGAAGTTCGCGCTGGCGAAACCGAGAACCTCCCCGATAGCGTCGGATCTCTTGAATGGACTTTTGTCTCACGGGGAGTTCACTGTGAAGCGCCGTACCTTGCCCGCCGCTGCCGCGCTGGCGGCAACCGCAGCACTGCTGTTGACCGCCTGCAGCAGCGGGGACGACAAAGCCAGCGACAACGACAAGATCACCGGCGTCGACCAGGGAACGAAGACGCCGACGGCTTCGGCATCCACTTCGGGAGCACCGGCAGAGGACAAGCCGGACGGCGTGGACCTGTCCCTGCCCAAGGACATGAACCTGGTCTTCGACTGGGCCAAGCCGAAGGACAAGAACGAGGCTGCGGCGATGGAGGATGCCGCAAACTTCATGCGCTCCATCTACCGGGGCGTCGACAAGCGATCGACCAAGGACGCGTCCCTGGCCGCGTACGCCACTGGCGACGGGCTCAACTACGCGACCGTACAGATCAACGAGTGGCTCAAGGGTGGCTGGACCGCCACTGGTACGCGCCGCCACTACGACGCCACCACCCGTTCCGCCACCAACGGCACCTCGGTGGAGGTCGATTTCTGCTCGGACGCGAGCAAGTTCTACGGCAAAGAGGTCAAGACCGGGAAGATCCTGAAGACCAAGCCCAGCCTCAAGGACTACGGCTACTACAAGATCATCATGGTCAAGGTCGCCACGGGTGAGAGCCTCTGGCAGGCGTCCAAGGTGTATATCGAGACGGGAGCGAAGCAGTGCCAGTGAACGGATCACGGCGTACGCCCCTCGGTAGCTGCGCCATTGTCCTTGTCCTGGCGGTCAGCGCTCTCATGCTGGCAGCGCCCAACTCCACTGCAGAGCCGGTGGACTATGGCAAGGGCGGCGACTCGGACCAGAAAGGCGGCGCCGACGACACCAGCATCTACGCCGCCGCAAAGATCCAGTACTCCGGCGCCGTAACCAAGAGCGGCAGTACCGGCAACGTCACGTCCTCCGACGTCAGTTGGACGCCCCCACCCTGCTGGTACGCCCCCTACCTCGGTGCCAAGGACTTCAAGAAGAAGATGTCCGGGCAGATCGAGAGCGCCAAGAACACGCCCGGTATGGGCGGCACCGCGGGCGCGGCGATCGGCGAGATGCAGCGCCACTACGAGGACGATTACGGCTGGACCGACACCCCCGGCTACAAGGACTACAACGTCGACAAGGACGGCAAGGGGATGTTCTGGGCCGCCGTCGAGAACCCCGACGAACCCGACATACTCAAGCGCAGCTCCTGCAACGACCTCCCCTTCTGGGTCGACAACGGCGACACCCCACCCGCCCAGTACGAAGAGGCCATCAAACCGGAGATCCTCGCCGCCCTCGCGTACCAGCGCATGCAACTGCCCGACACCAAGGTGACCCTCGCCCCCGAGGCCACCACCAAGGTGAACCTGCCGACCTGGGCCTGGCTCGACAAGGCCGTCTTCGACGAGGTCCAGGCCACGGCGGCCATCAACGTCCCCGGCTTCGGCATCCAGGCAACGACCACCGCGAAGCCCGTCTCTCTCAAGCTCGAACCCGGCACCGCGGACGCCGAGACCTTCCCCGCCTCCGGCCAGTGCGCCATCAACTCCGACGGCTCCATCGGCCAGCCCTACGCCAAGGGCGACGCGGGCAGAACGCCACCCTGCGGGATCAGGTACCTGCGCTCCTCCGGTGACAGCGTCTTCAAACTCCGGGCGACGATCACCTGGAAGATCTCCTGGACGGGCACCGGCGGCGCGGGCGGAGACCTGCCCGACGGCACCTTCGGCACCACCCAGGATGTCACCGTCCAGGAAATCCAAGCCGTCAATCGCTGATCAGACGCAGGTGACCACGTCGGGGTGTCCGGTCAGGAGGGGCCCGAAAACGGTGCCCCTCACACGATCCACCGCAACGATTCCGCGATCGACTCGCAGAGTCGGCGCATGGGGCCGGTCACTCCGCTGAGCGGCACCGCGAAGGCCAGGGCCAGATAGCCGACGCCTCCGGGCATCCGGACGTAGAGGTCCAGAGTCGTCGGACCGAGGACCTGCACGGCCTCCCCCGCGGGAAGGACGACGGTCGAGACCTCTGCGGCGGACGCGTTCCGCCCTTGCTGCGCTTCGAGTGACTCCTGGAGATCCCGGGGGGTCAGTCCCCCGGGCCGCGGGATCAAGGAGACGATGAGCGAGGCGGGCAGGATGCCGCCGCCGTCCAGCTCCGGTCTCAGGAAGAACTCCAGCGCACCAGTCCTGACCCCCGCCTCGGCGGTGTTGCGCAGGGTGGCCCAGACCTCCTGTTTGAGCTCGGCCGGAACGTTCCTGCCCTCGGCCTGGTGGTCCACGAACGTCTTCAGCTGCGCACGCCACCGGTCCTGGGTGAGATCGATGCGAAACCAGTCCCGGGGGACCAGGAGCCGGTAGTCCTTGGGAGGTGCCGTGGCATCGGGTTCCGTGGTCATCCAGGCATCACCATCGGCTTGCCCGACTCGTTGAACAGGCGGACGCTCTTCACGACGCCGGCGAACATGGCCGAGAAGACCTCCCAGGCCTGCGGTGTGGGGGTGCCCATCTCCAGGACCAGGACCGTCCCGTTGCTGAGCGGTATCTGGACCTGGATGAAGGAGGTCACCACCGGCTCGTCGGCTCCGGACGCGGTGAGACTGCCGGGCAGACTCCCCTTCCGGGTCCCGATGCAGGAGACAGCAGGGCCGCACGGCAGCTCGATCTCGCTGACCTCTCCCATGTTGAGGTGACGCATCGTCGAGCCCAGGAACCCGACGGGATGGCTACCAGCCCTCTCGTCCAGATCGGTCATGCTGACGGAAACCGTCGCCGTGCACCGCTCCCCGTCGACCTCCGTCAGGACGAAGCCGGAGTACTGGATGCCGGCCTCGACGAAGGAGTCGTAGTGCGCGGCGACCATGACCGCCCACTCGAGTTGTACGTCGAAGGTGGCCTCCGGCATCACGGCGCGGGCCAGTTCGACGAGTTGCTCGGCGGTCTCGTCCAAGCTCTCCGAGTCCATCGGAATCTCGAAGAAGCCCTCCGGCATGATCCAGCGGACATCGATGCCCGGCCCACCGATGGAGCCCTGGACATCCTCTTCAGCTGCTACGGCGCTCACGACAGGCCTTCTCTATCGGTGGTTTCCGGTTCGTCCGCTTCGGGACGGAAGGTGGCCGCGAAGGGATACGGCCCGTAGTGGGGATAGTGGGCAGGGATATCCGCCCCTTCCCTGCGCGCGAGATGCGCCAGCTCGCGATATCTCCGCGCCCGGGCGCGGAGATTCTGGCGTACCGGGTCGCCCCAGTGAGCCACGGCGGTACGTACGTACACGACGAGCAGGACCAGGACTACGGCGGCGGCCACGGCCGCATAGGCAACGCGTGCGGTGGCCGACTCCCAGTACTGGACCACGCCGCCCCAGTACACCGCGCCGCCGAAGCCGATGATCGCCAACGGAACACCGGTCTTGAACCCCGCATTGAACATCGCGGTCTCGTCCTCGTGCCGAAGCCGCAGCATACGAAGGACCGCTCCGTCGTCCAGGAAGTCGAAGCGGAGTTCTCTGTCCGACCGGTCTGCGAGCGCCTTGGCGGCAGGGACGGCGGCGATGACCTCGCCAGGGACGAGCCGGACAGGATCCGTGCCCCTGCGGCCGACGAACTCCCCTTCACCGAGGTCAGTCGAGTCGCTCACTTGGATCGACCTCCTTTCGTGCGGTGTGCACCGGCTTCGGAACCACCACGGCTACGCGGCGAGAGCCGCGTGGAACGGCTTCGGCGAGGGCTGGGGCGACGGGCTGGGAGTCGGGGTCGGCTTCGCCGTTTCCGGCTCCTGGTAACCAGTGGTCCCGCCGTTCTCGCCACTGAACATCCGGTGGAGCGCGCTTGCGAGGCCGTTCCCCTTGATGACCGCCGTGATCTGCTTCCCGCCGATGGGTGCGAACCTCTCCGGCAGACCGGCGATGTTGAGCCGCTGCCCGAGTTTGAGGCCTTGGGAAAGGACCTTGTTCGTCATGCTCACACTGAGGCCGTTGAGGAAGTTGTGCCCGACACCGTCGAGCCCTCGGAGGGAGGCCTCTCCCCAGGTGCCGACCTTGCCGAAGGCCTTGAGCTTGGCCAGTCCCCTGAGTTTGGCCACGGCCTTGAATCCCTTGAGCGCGCCGAGCCCCGGGAGGACTCCGAGGAAGTCCGTTCCCAGCTTCAGCCAGTTGACCTTCCCACCGCGCACCGTCATGTCGTAGGCGTGGCCGGCCAGGGCCGCCGCACTGGTGAGCACCGCGAGGGTGGCGAAGATGGGCACCAGGAACTGCAGCGGCGGGATGAACGCACAGACGACCGCGAGGACGGACAGGATCGCGGAGATGTTGGAGAACGTGTCCGCCCAGTCGGCGAGCCAGTTCATGAACCCGCCCGGGTCGCGCACCGCGTCGTGGTGGACCACATCCTTGATATGGCGGGCGGCCCGGTCTCCGGCGTCGTCGAAGATATCCCGGGCGTCCTTGACTTCCTTACGCGCCTGGCCGATGCGGTGCAGCGCCTCGTCGCGCTTCCTCTCCCAGCGCTCGTACTCGGGCTTGTCCGCCTCGGGTATCTGGCTGACGAGGTATTTGTCCGTGAACTTCTTCACTTCCCGATCGGCGAGGTCGTGATCGGACTTGGCCTCACGGTAATCCGCCAAGGCCTTGTCGGCCTTCTTCTGAGCCCGGTGCAACTCTCCGGCGAATTCCTTTGATTCGCCTTCGGCCACCTTGGTGCCCACGGCCTTGGACGCCTCGTCGTACCGCTCGAACGCCTTCTTGAGCCGGTCGCCGGCACCGTCGGCGATCTCGTTGAAGGCTCGGCCGGCATCACTGTCCCAGCCCTCCACCGAGGACAGCGCCTTGATGACCCGCGCCTGTTCGTCGATCATGTCGGCCATCTGCCGCAACTTCCGCCCGAGGGCGGCGACTTCGTCGGGATCCCCCGGAGTGGGATCCTCGTCCCACAGCGGCGGCCAATCACCGGATCGCCTGCTCACTTCTTGCCCTTCCCCGTGTTCTCGGCAATTGCCTTGGCCAACTCATGGTCGATCTCTTCGTACTTCTGGGCCGCGGCTCCGGTGTACTCGGCCAGCTTCTTCAGTTCCTTCGACAGTTTCTTCCGCGTCTTCTTCCACGTGGTACTGAACTCGTCGAAGGCGTCTTTCAGGCCACCGTGCCCCAGTTCGTCCTCGTAACCGTCCGAGGGGTTCCCGTGCTGATCAAACTCATTGTGGAGCTTGCCCAGCGTCCGAGAGCACCCCTTGATCATGTCGAGGTCGTACCTGATTCTGTCCGCCATTGAAAAAATCCCCCATCATGGACATGAGACACTGCCGCGAGACTTCCTTCGGCAAACGACTTGGAAGGTGGAACGGATTTGTCCACGAGCACCGACCGCACCGTACGGGACCGACTCGGCGTCACACCCGACGCAGCAGCCTGGTGCACGATCGGCAAGATCCCCGAGCCTCCGGTCGAAGCACACCGGGCAGCAGGATCGGGGCCCTTGCGTCCGGCCTCCATACGACCGCTCGGCATGCTCGGCGTCGCTCTGGGATCGCCCCTGCTGTTCATCGGCAAGCTGCTGAGTCTCCTCGGCGCCGGTGAAGAGGCCCTCAAGCGCATGCTGTCGACCACAGGGGAACAGGAGCGCCACCGCGCCGCGAAGCTCGATGAGAAGCGGCGGGACGAAGCCGTCGTCGAACTCGGTCTCGACAGGACCTTCGACGGCGACTGGAACGGGGCCGCCGGCCGCTTTCTCCTGCTGTGGTACGGCCGTTCCTCCCACCACCAACGCCTGGTCGCGCTTGCCGGGGACCGCATCCTGCTGGCCGCTCCGCCCAAACGCGTGTCCATCCGCCGGGACGCCCTCATGCAGGTCGTCGCCGAGATTCCGGCCGGGGACGCCACCCTCGCCGACCCCCTCCCCGCGTTCGAGAACGACCGGCTGCTCCTGCGCTTCAAGGACGGTTCGTGGCTCACGCTCACGACCGAGGAATGGCGCAGCGAGCTGCACACCTACCTGATGCGTCGTCCGCAGCCGGGCGAGACCCAGGCCACCGAGGCCTGACAGCCGGGTGCGACGGAGCACTTGACGCGCTCCGTCGCATCCAGTCGTTCAAAGACCTCGGACTTTACTAACCCTTGGCCTGCTTCGCCAGCTGGTCGTCCAGCTGCTCGTACGCTTCCTTGGCCTTCTTCAGGAAGTCCGAGAGGCCGTGCAGGCCCTGGATCGTCTTCGTCGCACCCTTCGTGAAGTCCTTCATGGAGTCGTCGTACGCTCCCGAGGCCTTCTGGGTGGTGAAGCCCTCCTCCACCAGTGCCGAGACACGCTTCTCGATGTTCTTGATCTTGTCCTCGAGCTCGTGCATGTCCTTGATCAGGTCGCCTGCGACCTTCTCCATCTCGGCATAAGTAAGGTCCGTGTCTTTGCCCTTGCCCATGTCGGCATCCCTCCCGTTGTGTTGTGGCCGCCCCAGGGCTCGCCCCCGTGGCTTGCTCGGACGGATCGGCCGGTCCTGACCCGGCCGTCCCATGAGCAAAGATCCTACGGGTGGGAGGCACGTGGCCGCAGGGGCCTCGTGCGAGGGAATCGTGAACCGACGCAATCCCGTTGCGCCCGGGAAAGCCCGTCCGGCTAAGGTCACACCGAATGTGCCGGGCCTGCGAGGAGGACGAACGTGCGCCTGAGTCTGACCGTCGTCGACCCGGTCGGCGGTGCCACCGCCGACGTCGTACTCGACGCCGATCCCGAGTCGACGGTCGGTGACGTGGCCCGGGAGCTGGCCGGGCAGGTCGGTCTGCGCTACCCGGACAGCGGCGAGGTCGCCCAGGTCATACCCATCGGCGCCCCCAGGGGTGCCGCGGCCGTCCGGACGGCCGGTCCCCTCGCCTACGTCGACGGCTACGCCCTCGACCCCGCCGCCACCGTCGTCGGCTCGCCGCTGCGCGACGGTGTCGTCGTCAGCCTGCACGACCCCGCCGGTTGCCTGCTCGGCGAACCCACCGGGATCGTGGAGTTGCGGGTCGCGGGCGGTCCCGCGGCCGGTGCCGTGCACCGGCTCGGAGTCGGGCGGTACGACATCGGCACCGGCCCCGCCTCCCACATCCGCGTCGAGGACCCGGAGCTGCCGGCCCGCGCCGCCACCCTGACCATCGCCATCGACGGCACCTGCAAGGTACAGACACACACCGACAGAGCCAGACTGGACGGCGAGGAGTTCGAGAGCGGCGGTGACTGGCCGCTCGACACCCAACTCGCCCTCGGCAACACCTTGTTGGAGATCACCGGGTACGCCCCGCCCAACGCCGCCCTCAAGTGGTCCGACGACGGTGCCGGACTCGACTACAACCGGCCCCCGCGGCTGCGCCCCGCCGAGCACCAGACGCACTTCTCGCTCCCGAACCCACCCGGCGACTACGAGGCCCGCCCGCTGCCCTGGCTGATGGCGCTGCTGCCGCTCGTCGGCGCCGTCGTCTCCGTGCTGATGTTCGGGCGCTGGTACTACCTGATCATGGCCGTGATGAGCCCGGTCATGCTGTTCGGCAACTACTTCATGGACAAGAAGCACGGGCGCAAGTCCCATGCCAAGCAGCTGAAGGAGTACAAGGAGCACAAGGGGCGGATCGAGAACGACGCCCAGGACGCCCTGAAGACCGAACGGAGCGACCGGCGGGCCGCCGTGCCCGACCCCGCCGCCGTCCTGACGTACGGCACCGGGCCGCGCACCCGGCTCTGGGAGCGGCGCCGTACCGACGCCGACCATCTGCTGATCCGTTTCGGCACCGGGCGCGTGCCCTCCGAGGTCGAGCTCGACGACCCCGAGCAGGACGAGCACAAGCGCAAGGTCCGCTGGTACATCGAGGACGCCCCGGTCGCCCTGTCGCTGCGCGACCTCGGGGTGATCGGCGTGGCCGGGCCCGGTGACGCGGCGCATGCGCTGGGGCGGTGGGCGGTCGCCCAGACCGCCGTCCTGCACAGCCCGATGGACGTGCAGTTCTACGTCCTCACCGACAACGACGCCGGGACCCGCTGGGACTGGGTGCGCTGGCTGCCGCACTCCCGCCCGGGCGGCGGCCAGGACGTGAACGTCCTGATCGGCACCGACTCGGAGACGGTCGCCGCCCGCGTCGGCGAGCTCACCCAGCTCCTCGACGGCCGGCAGAAGGCCCTTCAGCAGGGCGGGCGCAGCAAGACCGACGGGCCCGCCTTCTCCGATCCGGACATCGTGATCGTGTGGGACGGGTCGCGGCGACTGCGGTCCATGCCGGGTGTGGTGCGGCTGCTGAAGGAGGGGCCGGGGGTGGCGCTGCGCTCCATCTGTCTCGACGAGGAGGAGCGGTTTCTGCCGGGCGAGTGCCAGGGCGTCGTCGTCGCCGAGCCGGTGGCGGCCAAGGACGCGCCCGCGACGGCCGTGGCGCAGCAGGCCGCCGGAGGGTTCCCGTCCTTCCAGGCCTGGCACCCGCAGGCGCAGCAGGCCGAGGAACAGGCCTCGCAGGACCTGGAGTTGCGGCTGCGGGTCGAGCAGAG
The DNA here is from genome assembly GCF_053597895.1 of Streptomyces sp. NPDC001220. Lineage (NCBI taxonomy): Bacteria > Bacillati > Actinomycetota > Actinomycetes > Kitasatosporales > Streptomycetaceae > Streptomyces > Streptomyces sp. NPDC001220. The sequence continues at coordinate 104,196 of NZ_JBSFJE010000001.1, read as the reverse complement.
CGGGGCGCTGCGCAAGCGCGACGTACGGCCCGACTTCGTCTCCCCCGCCTGGTGTGCCCGGCTCGCCCGCTCCCTCTCCCCGCTGCGTGACATCAGCGGGGAGGCCGAGGACTCGGCGCTGCCCGCCGCCAGCCGGCTGCTCGACGTGCTCCAGCTGGAGCCGCCGAACCGGGACGCGATCGCCGCGCGGTGGCGGATGGGCGGACAGTCGACGATGGCGGTCATCGGGGAGTCGTACGACGGCCCGTTCGGCATCGACCTGCGGCGCGACGGGCCGCACGGCCTCATCGCCGGTACGACCGGTTCCGGCAAGTCCGAGCTGCTGCAGACCATCGTGGCGGCGCTGGCGGTGGCGAACACGCCGGAGAACATGACCTTCGTGCTCGTCGACTACAAGGGCGGCTCGGCGTTCAAGGACTGTGTGAAGCTGCCGCACACCGTGGGCATGGTCACCGACCTCGACGCGCATCTCGTGGAGCGGGCGCTGGAGTCGCTGGGCGCGGAGCTGAAGCGCCGTGAGCACATCCTCGCCGCCTCCGACGCCAAAGACATCGAGGACTACCAGGACCTGGTGCGCCGCAACCCCTCGCACCCGCCCGTCCCCCGACTCCTCATCGTCATCGACGAGTTCGCCTCGATGGTGCGGGACCTTCCCGACTTCGTCACGGGCCTGGTGAACATCGCCCAGCGAGGCCGGTCCCTCGGGATCCACCTCCTGCTGGCCACGCAGCGGCCCTCCGGTGTGGTCTCCCCGGAGATCCGCGCGAACACCAACCTGCGGATCGCGCTCAGGGTGACCGACGCGGGTGAGTCGACCGACGTCATCGACGCGCCCGACGCCGGGCACATCGCCAAGAGCACGCCGGGCCGGGCGTACGTCCGGCTCGGGCACGCCTCGCTGATCCCCTTCCAGTCGGGCCGGGTCGGCGGCCGGCGGCCCGGTGCGGCCGACCCCGCGACCCTGGCGCCCTGGGCCGGGGCGCTGTCCTGGCAGGACCTCGGGCGGGCCGCGCTGCGCAAGCCCAAGTCCGAGGCCAAGGAGGACGACGAGATCACCGACCTGAAGGTGCTGGTCGACGCCGTGCGCGAGGCCAACACCGCGCTCGCCATCCCGGCCCAGCACTCGCCGTGGCTGCCCGCCCTGGACGACATGCTGCTGCTGGACGACGTGCCGGCCGTGCAGGCGCAGGGCGCGCTGCCCGCCGCCCCGTACGGTGTCGAGGACCTGCCCGCCGACCAGGCCCGCCGTGCGGTCGCCGTCGACTTCGCGAGCTTCGGGCACCTCATCGTCGCCGGTGCCCCGCGCACCGGACGCTCGCAGGTGCTGCGCACCATCGCGGGGTCGCTGGCCCGCACCAACTCCTGCGCGGACGTGCACCTGTACGGCATCGACTGCGGCAACGGCGCGCTCAACGCGCTGACCCGGCTGCCGCACTGCGGTGCGGTCGTCGGCCGTAACCAGACCGAGCGCGTGGAGCGGCTCATGGCCCGCCTCTCCGGCGAGCTGACCCGACGTCAGGAGCTGCTGGCCGACAAGGGGTTCGCGGACATCGGCGAGCAGCGGGCCGCCGTACCGGAGGCGGAGCGGCTGCCGCACATCGTGCTGCTCCTGGACCGCTGGGAGGGCTGGCTGCCCACCCTCGGCGAGCTGAACCACGGTGATCTCACCGACCAGATCATGGTGATGATGCGGGAGGGCGCGAGCGTCGGCATCCATCTCGTGCTCACCGGTGACCGGCAGATCCTGGCCGGGCGGATCTCGTCCCTCACCGAGGACAAGTACGGTCTGCGGCTGGCCGACCGCGCCGACTTCTCGATGCTGGACATCAACTCCCGCAAGGTGCCCGAGGAGATCCCGCCCGGCCGCGCCTTCCGCAGCGAGACGGCCGCCGAGACGCAGTTTGCGCTGCTGTCCGCGGACACCACCGGGCAGGGACAGGCCGCCGCGATCGTCGCGATCGGCGAGGCGGCCCAGACCCGGGACGCCGAGGTACCCCGTTCCCGGCGCCCGTTCCGGGTGGACGTGCTGCCCGGCCGGATCTCCTTCGAGGACGCCTGGGCGATGCGGGATCCCGCCGCGGCGGCTTCGCCGCTGTGGGCCCTGGTGGGTGTCGGCGGCGACGAACTGACCGCCTTCGGGCCGGACCTGGCGCAGGGCGTGCCGGCCTTCGTGATCGGCGGTCCCGCCAAGTCCGGGCGTTCCACGACCCTGTTGGGCTTCGCCCGCTCCTACCTGGCCAACGGCGTGCGGCTCGTCGTCGCCGCGCCGCGGATGTCGCCGCTGCGCGAACTCGACGGTCAGGAAGGCGTGTTGAAGGTCTTCACCGGGCGGGACATCGACGAGGACGAACTGACCGAGGTCATCGCGTCGGCGTCCCGGGCCGAGCCGATCGTCGTGCTGGTCGACGACGCCGAGGTGCTGGACGACTGCGACGCCGAGGACGTCTTCAAGCGGATCGTCGAGAGCGGCGCCGAGGAGGGTCTCGCCGTGGTCATCGCCGGTGACGAGGACGAGATCTGCGACGGCTTCTCCGGCTGGCAGGTCGACGCGAAGAAGGCCCGCCGGGGCATCCTGCTCTCCCCGCAGGAGTCCGGCTCCGGCGAGCTGATCGGCATCCGGACGACCCGCAACATGGTCGGCGGACCCGTCACCCCCGGCAAGGGCATGCTGCACCTGGGCAGCGGGGAGCACGTCACGGTGACCACCCCGCAGTAGTCCTGAGTCCTACGGCGGTCCGGCGGTCCGGCGGTCCGGCGGGGGCTCAGTCCCCCGCCCTCGACATGACCGCCACCGGATTTCCCTCCGCCGAGCTGTCCGACGTGTAGATCAGCTCGCCGTGGCTCGGGGTCAGGTACACCGTGGTGGAGTCCGGGTCGCAGCCGTCGTGGTTGCCCTCGACGCCCTTCGATGTCGCGACGAGCTTCTTGGCGGTGACCGACGTCAGGGTGAGCACGTCCGTGCAGACGCCGCCCAGCTGGTCGGTCTGGCGCAGGCGGCCCAGCTCCCGGCCGACCTCGGTCTGCCGGACGGTGACCCGGAAGGTGCCGATGGGCAGATTGCCGTCCAGGGCGGTGGCCGAGCCCTCCCAGGTGCCCAGGTAGGCGGCCGGGACGGGCCCACTGCCCGACGAGGACGACGAGGACGACGAGGACGACGAGGACGACGAGGACGACGACGCCGAGGGTGAGGTGGCAGAGGCGCCGGTGTCGCTGTTCGGGCCGCCGTCGCCGCCGCCCAGGTACGGCTTCAGCAGGAACCCGGCCCCGACCGTCACCACCGCCAGCGCCCCGGCCACCGCGAGCGCGACCGTACAGCTCACCCGGCGTCCGCGCCCGCCCTCCCCGGCCGGTACGGCGGTCGCGGCGACGCTCACCGAGACCTTCCCCGGGGGGACGCCCGGGGGCACGGCGTCACGCGGCTCGGGTACGACCGCGGGCGGCACCGCCGGCGGCGGCCCGAACTCCCCTGCCGTCACCGGAAGACCCGCGGGGACGCCCGCGGGAACGCCCGCAGAAGCACCCGTGACGGCACCCGTGGAAGCCCCCGTGGGACCGCCACCGGAGGCGTCCACCGAAGGCGTCCTGAACTCCACCGGACCGGAACCCGGTACCGCCGCCTCCGTCACCTCCAGGTTGAGCACCTCCACCGCGCTCCGGCTGACCCGCTCCACGAGCGCCCCCGGCAGCCAGCCGCCCGTCACCAGCCGCGCGGCCCCCTCCGGAGCCAGCCGCCGGGCCACCTCGCCGGGGGCCGGCCGCGCTCCCGCCTCCTTCACCAGGCAGGCCTCGGTGACCTCCCGCAGCTCTCCGCTCAGGGAGCCGAGTTCGGGCTCCTCGTGGACGACCTTGTAGAGGAGGGCGGCGGACGAGTCGCCGGGAAAGGGCGGTACGCCGTTCGCCGCGTAGGCCAGCACCGCGCCGAGCGAGAAGACGTCCGCGGCGCCGGTCACGCCCTTGCCGAGGATCTGCTCGGGCGACATGTATCCCGGGGAGCCGATCGAGACGCCCGACGACGTCAGCGAGGCCGTGCCGTCCGTGGCCCGGGCGATGCCGAAGTCGATGAGCAGCGGGCCGTCGAGGGTCAGCAGCACGTTGGACGGCTTCACGTCCCGGTGCACGAGCCCGAGCTCGTGGACGGCGGCCAGTGCCTCCGCGAGGCCCGCGCCCAGCGCCCGTACCGAATGCGCGGGCAGCGGGCCGCCGTCCACGACGGCGGCCGCCAGGGACGGGCCCGCCGCGTAGGCCGTGGCGACCCAGGGCACCGGCGCGTCCGGGTCGGCGTCCAGGACGGGTGCCGTCCAGGCGCCGCCGACCCGCCGGGCGGCCGCCACCTCGCGGCGGAAGCGGGCCCGGAACTCCTCGTCCAGGGCGAAGTGCGGATGCACGATCTTGACCGCGACGGTCCGGCCGCCGGCCGAACGGCCCAGATAGACGCGGCCCATGCCGCCGGAGCCGAGCCGGCCGAGCAGCCGGTACGGTCCGACGGTCGTAGGTTCGTCACCCGCGAGCGGCTGCATGTCCCCACCCCCCAGTAAGTCCGGGCAGCAGCCTATTGCCTGTCAGGCTTCCAGCAGATCGACCTTCACATCCGCCGCGAACCCGGTCGTCGGGCCGACCCGGCGGGCGAACTCCTCGACCGCGGCCAGCTGTGGCGCGCCGAAGCTGAAGTCGAGGGTGGTGAAGTACTGGGCCAGGGTCGCCTCGTCGAAGGCCTCCCAGCGGGCGGCCTGTTCGGCGACCTTGGCGACCTCTTCCAGGGAGAGGTTGCGGGAGTCCAGGAAGGCGCCGTGCACCTCGCGGGTGATGTGCGGCTCGCGCTCCAGGTAGTCCCGGCGCGCCGCCCACACCGCGAAGACGAACGGCAGTCCCGTCCACTCCTTCCAGAGCGCGCCGAGGTCGTGCACCTGGAGGCCGAAGCGCGGGGCGTCCAGCAGGTTGGCGCGCAGGGCCGCGTCGCCGATGAGCACCGCCGCCTCCGCCTCCTGCATCATCAGGCTGAGATCGGGCGGGCAGGTGTAGTAGTCGGGCTGGACGCCGTAGCGGTCGGCGAGCAGCAGCTGGGCCAGGCGGACCGAGGTGCGCGAGGTCGAGCCGAGGGCGACCCGGCGGCCGTCCAGCTGGTCCAGCGGCACCTGCGAGACGATCACGCAGGACATCACCGGGCCGTCGCAGCCGACGGCGATGTCCGGGAAGGCCACCAGGTCGCCGGCGTTGCGCAGGAACTCGACGAGGGTGATGGGCCCGATGTCGAGGTCGCCGCGCACCAGCTGCTCGCTGAGCTTCTCAGGGGTGTCCTTGGTCAGCTCGAAGTCGAGAAGGGTGCCGGTTCTCGCGAGCCCCCAGTAGAGGGGCAGGCAGTTCAGGAACTGGATGTGGCCGACGCGCGGCCGGGTGCGAGAATTGTCCACATCGCGACACTAGACCCCATGAGGTACGGTGCTGAGACCGCCCCCGCCGTTGGCGCCGAAGCCACCCCGGGCGTCAACCCACTTGCGAGGCCGTTCAAACGTCCGGGTGACGTGATCTTGGCCTCTGTTGCTTTCGGCTGCCCACATGCTAGGCTCGCCGCAAGTTGCAGTTTGGTTTCCCTTGCAGTACAGAGCCTGCGGAGCATGTAACCGCGGGCTCTCGTCGTTTTCAGACGTATGCAGTTGTGCGGCACTTAGTTTGTTTTCACACTTGCAGGTTCTGGAGCAGGGCGACCCTTTTGAGCCCAAGGAGGGCTTATGGCTACCGGAACCGTTAAGTGGTTCAACGCCGAAAAGGGCTTTGGCTTCATTGCCCAGGAGGGCGGCGGCCCGGACGTCTTCGTTCACTACTCCGCGATCAACGCGAGCGGCTTCCGCTCGCTCGAGGAGAACCAGCAGGTGAGCTTCGACGTCACGCAGGGTCCGAAGGGCCCGCAGGCTGAGAACGTCACCCCCGTCTGATCTCACTGATCCAGACACCCCAGAGTCTGATCTCAGACTGAGTGCAGTACCCAAGGAGCCCCGTGCCTTCCGGCGACGGGGCTCCTGCCTTTTCCCGGCCGCCGTATCGGGGGGCAATTCCGCATTCCCGAGAGCGCCGGCGCCCGGAACCACGTTCGCCCGCGTGACGCGGCACGTTCGGCCAGGCAATCCCCGAAGTCCACGGGTTTCCGTTCTCAGGGGCGAGCGTTGCCAGCGGGGGCCATTGCCCGTGGCCACCGTTGTCCGTGGAGGCCGTTGTTCGTGGCCACCGTTGTCCGTGGGGGTCGTTGCCCGTGGCCACCGTTGTCCGTGGGGGTCGTTGCCCGTGGCCACCGTTGTCCGTGGGGGTCGTTGCCCGTGGCCACCGTTGTCCGTGGGGGCCGTTGCCCGTGGCCACCGTGGCCCGTGGGGGCCGTTGTCAGTGGCGGCCGCTAGCGTCCGCGGGCATGACTGCCGACTTTCTCGCCGCCACCCGTACCTTCTACGACACGATCGCCGAGGACTACGCCGACCACTTCCGTGCGGATCTCGCCGACCGGCCGCTGGAGCGGGCCCTGTTGGCCGCGTTCGCCGAATGGGTCGGCGAGGGCGGTGAGGTGGCCGACCTGGGCTGCGGGCCGGGTCGGGTGACCGCCCGGCTGGCCGGCCTCGGGCTGTCGGTCTTCGGGCTCGACCTGTCCGAGTCGATGCTCGCCGTCGCCCGCCGGGAGAACCCCGGCCTCCGCTTCGTACCGGGCTCGATGCTCGAGCTGGCGGTGGCCGACGGGGCGCTGGACGGGGTGTTGTGCTGGTACTCGTCCATCCACACGCCCGACGAGCGGTTGCCGGCGCTGTTCGGGGAGTTCCGGAGGGTGCTGCGGCCGGACGGCCGGCTGCTGCTCGCGTTCCAGGTGGGTGACGTGGCACGGCGGCTGGAGGAGCCGTGGGGGCATCCGGTGGCGCTGGACTTCGAGCGCCGGCGGCCGGAGACCATGGCACGGCTGCTGACGGAGGCCGGCTTCACGCTCCACTCCAGCACCCTGCGGGAGGCCGACACCGCCCTCGACGAAACGAGCCCGCAGGCGTTCCTGTTCGCACGAGCCGGTACAAAATGAGAAGACTTCCCATTCTGTTACGGTTGCCGCGTTGGGCTGAGGGAGAAGAAGGCGCAGCAGGTCCGGGCGGCGATCTACGACGCCATGATCGCGCTCGCCGAGCGGGACGGGTACGAGGCGGCCACGCTGGAGCAGGTCGCCGAGCGCGCCGAGGTGGCGGTCTCCACGGTCTACCGCTACTTCGCCAACAAGGACGCGATCCTGCTCGACCCCGTCGAACGCACCGTCGGTGTGCTCGCCGGGCTCCTCCGGACCCGGCCCGAGGACGAGGCCGTCGCCGTCTCGCTGGGACGGGTCGTGCGCGCCGCCCTCGACCTGGATCCCGACGAACTGGCCCGGATCCGCCGGCTGCGGGCGCAGCTCGACCGCGCGCCCGGCCCGCGGGCGCGGCTGTGGGACCTGGTGTACCGGGAGCGGCTGCTGCTGGAGGACGCGATCGCCGAGCGCAGCGGCCGGGACCCGCTGTGGAACGCGGCCGCCGCCCACCTCACGCTCACGATCGTCGGCATGGCGCACGACCATGCGCGCGACGCCCTCGACGGGACGGCGCCCGCCGACTACGCGGACCGGATCATCGCGATGCTGCACGAGGGCGCCGAGGCACCGATCCCGGTGCCCGAACGGCGAGCGGGGTAGGGGGCCGCGCATGGCCGACGAACCGATCGACGTGGTGATCGCCGACGACCAGGAGCTGGTGCGGGCCGGCTTCGAGATGATCCTCGACGCCCAGCCGGGCATCCGGGTCGTGGGCGTGGCCCGCGACGGCGCCGAGTGCGTGGAGCTGGCCCGGCGGCTGAAGCCGCACGTCGTACTGGTCGACGTGCGGATGCCCCGGCTGGACGGGCTGGAGGTCACCCGGACGCTGACCGCCGGGCACAACGGCGGCCAGGGGCCGAACGTCGTCGTCATCACCACCTTCGACCAGGACGACTACGTACGGGACGCGCTGCGGTTCGGGGCCTGCGGGTTCCTGCTGAAGGACGCCTCGCCCGCGCTGCTGGTGGAGGCGGTGCGGGCCGCCGCGCGCGGCGACGCGCTGGTCGCGCCGGCCGTCACCGTCCGGCTGCTGCGGGAGCTGCGCGCGGGTCCCGGCCCGGACCCCGGCCCGGACACGGCCGGGCTGAGTGCCCGGGAGACGGAGATCATGCGGCTGGTGGCGGTGGGCCGTACCAACCAGGAGATCGGCGAGGCGCTGTTCCTGTCGCTGTCGTCGGTGAAGACGTATCTGGCCCGGATCCAGTCGAAGACCGGCGCCCGTAACCGGGTGGAGGTCGCGGCCTGGGCCTGGGAGCACGGCGTGGTCACCTCGCGGCACCACTGAGCGGGCTCATCCCGCCAGGCGCACCGGCGGGTCCGCCGGGGAGCGCGGCACGCTGGCGCGGACCTCCCACTGAGCGGGATCCACGGCCCCGGCCCAGAACTCGCCGTCGAGCGCCTCGATGCGCTCCCGCAACCCGATCAGCCCGAGCCCGCTCTGGCCGCCCGCCGGACTGCCGGTACGGCGGTGGGCCAGGCTGTTGGTGACCGTGACATGGAGCCAGTCCGGGTCGGCGTCCAGCCGTACGACGACCCGCTCGCCGGGGGCATGGCGGTGCACGTTGGTGAGGGCCTCCTGGACCACCCGGTACACGGAGGTCTCGACCTCGGGGCTGAACCTGCTGGTCCGGGCGGCAACGCCGGCTTCGAACCGGGCGGCGGGGGCGTCGGGGCGGCGCCCGGAGAAGTCGGTGACGAGGTCGCCGAGGCCGGAGAGCAGGTCGGCGGGGCGCAGGGCCTGGTGGTTGTCCTCGCGCAGGACGCGGACCAGACGCCGCATCGACTCCAGGGTCTCCGTCCCGGACCGGGCGATCGCCTCCAGGGCCGGATCGACCTTCTCCGGCGCCGTCGCGTGCACGGTCCGGGCCGCGTTGGCCTGCACGATGATCCCCGTCATGTGATGGGCGATGAGGTCGTGCAGGTCACGGGCGAGGGCGAGCCGCTCGGCGTACCGCACGTCCTGGACGGCCCGCTGTCTGCGGGCCTCCATGGCGCGCAGGAAGCACCCGATGAGGACCGCCAGGGCGAGGGCGACCGTCAGCACGTACTGCCCGGCCACCAAAGTGGCCACCGTACGGCCGCGCAGCGGCAGCATCAGCACGGCGGCGACCAGGGCGGCGACGGTCCATGCCGCGGTGCGGTCGGACTCGGTCTCGGCGAGCACCCGGACGATCAGGAACAGCAGCGCGAGGGTTTCGTCGTGAAGCCGGCCGAGACCTGCCCGAGGGGGCCCTGAGCGCTCCGCGGGCTACCTCTCCTTCGTGTAGAGGCTCTCGATCTCGGTCGCGAAGTCCTTCATGACCGCGTCCCGGCGGAGCTTCATCGAGGGGGTCAGATGCCCGGCCTCCTCGGTGAAGTCGACGGGGAGCATCGCGAAGCGGCGGATCGACTCGGGGCGCGAGACCAGCTTGTTGGCCTCGTCGACGGCCCGTTGCAGGATCGCCTGCAACTCCAGGTCGTCCAGCAGGAGTTCCGGGGGCACCGGGTGCTTGCCGTTCATCTGGCGCCAGTGGGTGAGGCCGTCCCGGTCGAGGGTGATCAGCGCGCTGACGTACGGCAGTCCGTCGCCGACCAGCATCACCTGGGAGATCAGCGGGTGGGAGCGGAGCCAGTTCTCCAGCGGGGCGGGGGCCACCGACTTGCCGCCGGCGGTGATCAGCATCTCCTTCTTGCGGCCGGTGATGGTGAGGTAGCCCTCGTCGTCGAGTTCACCGATGTCGCCGGTGGCCAGCCAGCCGTCCCGGGTCGCCGGGACGACCCCGCCGGCCTGCGGGTCCCAGTAGCCGCGCAGCACATGGTCGCCGGCGACCAGGATCTCGCCGTCGGCGGCGATCCGGACCTTGGTGCCGGGCATCGGCCAGCCGACCGTGCCCAGCCGGGGTTTGAGCGGCGGGGTGACGGTGGTGGCGGCGGTGGTCTCGGTCAGGCCGTAGCCCTCGTAGACCTCGATGCCGGCGCCGGCGTAGAACGCGGCGAGCCGGCGGCCCAGCGGGGAGCCTCCGCAGATGATGTGCCGGACCCGGCCGCCCATGGCGGCACGGATACGGCGGTACACCAGCGGGTCGTAGAAGGCGCGGGCGGTCTTCAGGGCGCGGCCGGGGCCGCTGCCGGTGCCGGTCTGTCTGGCCTCCAGGGCCTCACCGTACCGCTGGGCGACCGCGGTGGCCCGGTCGAAGACCGCGACCCGCCCGCCCGCCTCCGCCTTCGCCCGGGCGGAGTTGAAGACCTTCTCCAGCATGTAGGGGATGGTGAGCAGACAGGTCGGCTTGAAGGCGGCCAGATCCGGGAGCAGGTCCTCGGCCTTGAGGCTGGGGGCGTGGCCGAGGCGGACCCCGGCGCGGATGCAGGCGATCGCCACCATCCGCCCGAAGACGTGGGACATGGGCAGGAAGAGGAGGACGGAGACCTCCTCGTCGTTGCGGGCCTTGAAGATCGGGTAGAGGAGTTCGATCGCGTTGTCGACCTCGGCGAAGAAGTTGCCGTGCGAGAGCGCGCAGCCCTTGGGGCGGCCGGTGGTGCCCGAGGTGTAGATGAGGGTGGCGAGGGTGTCGGGGCCCAGCATGCCGCGCCGTACGCCCACCTCGGCCTCCGGCACCTGCGCACCGGCCTCCGCGAGCCGGTCCACGTGCCCCTTCTCCATCACCCACAGGTGGCGCAGGTCGGGCAGCCGGTCCAGTTCGGGACCGAGCGCGGCGGCCTGTCCGGAGGTCTCGGTGACCAGGGCCACGGCACCGGAGTCGTGCAGGATCCAGCGGGTCTGGAAGACCGACGAGGTCGGGTAGACCGGGACGGTCACCAGGCCGGCCGCCCAGGCGCCGAAGTCGAGGAGCGTCCACTCGTACGTCGTCCGGGCCATGACGGCGATCCGGTCGCCCGGCATCAGCCCTTCCGCTATCAGCCCCTTGGCCACCGCCAGCACCTGTGCGGCGAACTGGGCGGCCGTCACCTGCTCCCAACGGCCCTCACCCGTGGCCGGCTTGCGGCTGAGCACGATCGTGCCGGGCTCCAACTCCGCGTTCTCGAACGGCAGGTCGGCGAGCGAGCCGTGCCGGACCGGCGGCGCGAACGGCGGTACGGAGGCTTCCCGCACCACTCCGTCCAGCCGCTGGACGTGGGGTTCGACCAGGATCGGCTTCCCGTCGTAGTCCGTGGCCTGGACCGCGGCGCCCGGTGAGACAGGGACGGCGTTCTGGAAAGACGAAGTGGACACGGGGCGGCTCCTCGGGCGTGCAGCGAGTGAACTGCTTGCTGCATGTCGTACGCGCCTCGCGCACCGAGGCGTTCACCGGGGCCGGGCCTCAGCATGGCGTTACCGGCGGTTAGGTCTGGAGATCGTACGGGGCCGCTGTGGCGGGGATGTGGGGTTTCGGGGATGGTCCGGGGCCGGGCCTGTGCAATCCCGGAGGTTACGTGAGGGTCTCTCACATTAGGCCCCACTTCCGGACCTTTACAGCCGTGACATAGACTTACCTTCGGTAACCTTACTCCAAAGTAAGCACTTGGGGGCCAAAACCTCGCCGGCGTTGAAAGGTGAACCCCGTGATCGTGCTCAGCAGCGCACCCTCCCTCACGCCGCTTCTCGCGCGCGGTGCCCTGCTGTCGCCGTTCAAGAAGCCCGCCGCCGGTGCCGCGTTCCCCCGTACCCGGCTGGTCCTTCCCGGGCTTCGGCCCGAACTCGGCAGGCTCGCCGCCTACGAACGCGTCTGCGGGTTCGCCACCGGCGAGGAGGGCATGCCGGTCACCTATCCGCACGTGCTCGGGTTTCCGCTCGCCATGCGGCTGATGAGTGAGCGGGAGTTCCCGCTGCCCCTGCTGGGGCTCGTGCACACGTCCGTCGAGATCTCCCGGCACGCGGAGATGCCGGCCGGCGGGACGTACGAACTCTCCGTCCATGTCGCCGGGTTGGGCCCGCACCGGCGGGGGACCGAAGCCGTCGTCGTCACCGAGGTGCGGCACGGGGAGGCCGTCGTATGGGAGTCGCGGAGCAGGTATCTGGCGCGGCATCCGACCTCGCGGACGACCGAGGCCGCCCGGGAGGAGCGAGCACCGCTGCCCGCCGTCGCGCAGTGGCGGATCGCCGCCGACGTCGGGCGGCGGTACGGGGCCGCCTCCGGGGACCGGAACCCCATTCATCTGCACCCGCTCACCGCGCGGCTCTTCGGGTTTCCCCGGGCCATCGCGCACGGCATGTGGACCGCGGCCCGGTGTCTCGCCGCCCACGGGGTGCCGGAACGCGCCCGGGTGGAGGCGGAGTTCAGGACGCCGGTACTGCTGCCGGGGACGGTCACCTACGCGGCGGAGGGGGGACGGTTCGAGCTGCGCGGCGCGTCGGGCCGGGTGCACGTGGCGGGCCGTGTCCGACCGCACGCCGGCTGACCAACCCCCCGGCCCCTTCCGGCACAACGGTTTCGACGAGCAGGGCCGGCCACCCACTACCCGTGCCGCTGGGCACCGGCGACCGGGGGGGCGCGTGCGGCGGGAGGCGCGGAAGATTACCCGGCGAGGCACCGACGGCCCGGGGCGCACGCGGCGGGGGGCGGAAGACTGCTGCCGGGCGAGGCCCGACGGCCCGGGGCGCACGCGGCGCGCGGTGGGGGTACAGAAAGAGTGCCGGGCGAGGCACCGGCAGCCCGGGGCGCACGCGGCAGGGGGCGCGGAAGACTGCCGGGCGCGGCACCGACGGCCCGGGGCGCACGCGGCGCGCGGTGGGGGTACAGAAAGAGGGCCGGGCGAGGCACCGGCGGCCCGGGGCGCGCGCGGCGGGGGGCGCGGAAGACTGCCGGGCGCGGCACCGACGGCCCGGGGCGCACGCGGCGCGCGGTGGGGGTGCAGAAAGAGTGCCGGGCTCGGCACCGGCAGCCCAGGGCGCGCACGGCGGGGGGTGCGGGAGGTTGCCCGGTGGGGTGCCGGGCGGTTGTGCCGTGTGGGGTGTCAGCGGCTCGCGCTCGCCCTGCGCCGCTGGGGCGCCGTGCGGGAACCGGCGTCCGCCGTCCCGGCCGGGTCCGGTGGCGTCGGCGCCCAGGGGTGGCCGTCCATCAGGTTGCCCAGGCCCGCCCACGCGAAGTTCATCAGGGTCGTCGCCGCCTCTCGCGCGGTGACACCGGGAGTGACGTTCGCCCAGGCGGCGAGGGACTCGGCGGCACCGACCAGGGCCTCGGCGAGCCCCGCCACCTCGCGCTCGGGCAGATCGGGATCGCGCCGCGCCTCACGGGCGGCGACCACGATGAGCTGGGTCACGAACTCCACGATCTCCGTGCGCATCGCCGCGACCTCGGAGGCGAACCGCTCGCCGTGGGTGCGCGCCTGCAGATGCAGCACCGACCAGCCGTCGGGGTGTTCGGCGGTGTGCGCGAAGAACGCCTCGAGTCCGTCCCAGAGTTGACGGTCGGCGGGCAGGTCCCGGTGCACGCCGCCGCGGACCGCCTCGGTCAGCGCCTTCGACTCACGGCGGATGCACGCCGTGAACAGGTCGTCCTTGGAGTTGAGGTACAGATACACCAACGGCTTGGAGACACCGGCGAGTTCGGCGATCTCGTCCATCGACGCGGCCATGTAGCCGCGCTGCCCGAAGGTTCGCACGGCGGCGTCCAGCATCTGCTGCTCCCGGACCGCCCGCGGCATGCGCTTGGTCTTCACGGCACCCATGGGCAAAGCCTACGGGGGGCCGGCGGCGAGGGAGTCGCTCAGGAAGAGGTCTGGGCCCGTCCCTGGGGCTGCGCCTGCGCCGCCTCGTCGACGACCTCGTCCTCCTGGCTGCGGTTGGCCTCGATGTTGGCCTTCATCCGGTCGACCCGCTGCGAGACCTGTACCGACGCGCGGTCCCGCTCCTTGCGCAGCACGACGAAGCTGATCGGTGCCGACAGGACCAGGGAGAGCAGCAGGACCCACAGGAGGTTGGAGTCGCCGAAGCCACGCGGGAACGCGCCGGCGTAGACCAGGCCCCAGACGACAAGGAGGCAGCCCGCGAAGATACCGAGGCGCATCAGCGTGTAGCGGAGCATCTCAATCCAGTCTTCCGATGACGAAAAGGGGCACCGTCCAGTGAAGCACGGCCCGGGGCCGATCTTGCAGCGGGGTCAGACGAGCGGCAGCAGCATGGTGATGTCGTCGCGGTCGTCGCCCGGGGCCACGCGGATCGCGGCGGGGACGCGGCCGACCTCCTGGTAGCCGCAGGAGCCGTAGAACTTCTCCAGGCCGTGGCCGCCGCGGCAGCCGAGGCGTATCGCGGCTATGCCGTCGAAGCCGCGGGCCGCGTCGGCGGCGGCCGCGAGGAGGTCCCGGCCGTAGCCCTGCCCCTGGTGCTTCGGGTGCACCATCACCGTGTACAGCCACACCCAGTGCTTCATGAGGCGGTGGGTGTTGAAGGAGAAGAAGGCGGTGGCCGCGACGGTACCGGCCTCGTCGTGGCCGACGAGGAGCCGGTTGCGGCCCTCGGCCATGGCGACGAAGTGCTTGACCAGCTCCGGGCGGATCTCCCCGGGGGTCACCGGGGCGACGAACCCGACGGCTCCACCGGCGTTGGACACGTCCGTCCAGAGGTCGAGGATGCCGTCACGGAGGGCGGGGGTGACAGCCGGGTCCAGGGTAAAGGTAAGGGACACGTCAGGATGCTATCCCTTACACGGAGGCGGGTGCGACGACCATTCACCATGCGGACCGGGGTGCGCTGTCGACTGCGGGTGCGTCGCGGCTTGTCGCGCAGTTCCCCGCGCCTCCAAGGGGGCGCACTGCAGCGGGCCTTCTTTCAGGGGCGCGGGGAACTGCGCGATCAGCCCCCACGCACCCGCACCCGCACCCGCACCCGCACCCGCACCCGGGAACGCCCCCCGGCTCCCTCAGACCCGCATCGGCTGCGGAGACTCCCGGCGCGCCGGGTCGGGGCCGTCGTACTCGCGGATGATCTCGTAGCGCGTGTTCCGCTCCACCGGGCGGAAGCCCGCGTCGCGGATGAGGTCCAGCAGGTCCTCGCGGGTCAGCTTGTTCGGCGTGCCGTAGTTGTCCGCGTCGTGAGTGATCTTGTACTCGACGACCGACCCGTCCATGTCGTCGGCGCCGTGCTGGAGCGCCAGCTGCGCCGTCTGGACGCCGTGCATGACCCAGAAGACCTTGACGTGCGGCACATTGTCGAAGAGGAGACGCGAGACCGCGAAGGTCTTGAGGGCCTCCGCGCCGGTCGCCATCTGGGTGCGCGCCTGGAGCCGGTTGCGGACCTTGCCGTCCTTCATGTCCACGAAGTCGTGCTGGTAGCGGAGCGGGATGAAGACCTGGAAGCCGTTCGTCTCGTCCTGGAGTTCGCGGAGCCGGAGCACGTGGTCGACCCGGTGGCGGGGCTCCTCGATGTGGCCGTAGAGCATCGTGCAGGGCGTCTTGAGGCCCTTCTCGTGCGCCAGCCGGTGGATCCGGGACCAGTCCTCCCAGTGGGTGCGGTGGTCCACGATGTGCCGGCGGACCTCCCAGTCGAAGATCTCCGCGCCGCCGCCGGTGAGGGACTCCAGGCCCGCGTCGATCAGCTCGTCGAGGATCTCCGAGGCCGACAGCCCGCTGATCGTCTCGAAATGGTGGATCTCGGTGGCCGTGAAGGCCTTGAGGGAGACGTCCGGCAGGGCCGCCTTCAGCTCCCGCAGCGACCGCGGGTAGTACCGCCACGGCAGGTTCGGGTGCAGCCCGTTGACGATGTGCAGCTCGGTGAGGTTCTCGCCCTCCATCGCCTTGGCGAGCTTCACCGCCTCCTCGATGCGCATCGTGTACGCGTCCTTCTCGCCCGGCTTGCGCTGGAACGAGCAGTACGCGCAGGACGCGGTGCACACGTTGGTCATGTTGAGGTGACGGTTGACGTTGAAGTGGACGACGTCACCGTTCTTCCGCGTCCGCACCTCGTGCGCGAGGCCGCCCAGCCAGGCCAGGTCGTCCGACTCGTACAGCGCGATGCCGTCCTCGCGGGTCAGCCGCTCACCGGCCCTGACCTTCTCCTCCAGCTCACGCTTGAGCCCGACGTCCATGCCCACACCTTTCGTCACGACCACGACCACCCCACCGTACGGCTAGACCTCTTCGGGCAGTTCCCCGACCCGGTTCTCCCACTTCGTGGACAGCACGATGGTGGTACGGGTCCGGGAGACGCCCTTGGTCCCGGACAGCCGCCGGATGGTCTTCTCCAGGCCGTCGACGTCCGTCGAGCGCACCTTGAGCATGAAGGAGTCGTCGCCGGCGATGAACCAGCAGTCCTCGATCTCCGGCAGGTCCCGCAGCCGCTGCGCCACGTCCTCGTGGTCGGCCGCGTCGGACAGGGAGATGCCGATCAGGGCGATGACACCGAGGCCGAGCGAGGCCGCGTTCACGGTGGCGCGGTAGCCGGTGATGACACCGGCCGCCTCCAGCCGGTTGATGCGGTCGGTGACGCTTGGTCCCGACAGTCCGACGAGGCGCCCCAGCTCCGCGTACGAGGCCCGGCCGTTCTCCCTCAGGGCCTGGATGAGCTGCCTGTCCACGGCGTCCATGCGATCGAAGCCTTCCGCTGAAAGTTCCCGAAGTAGATGAGAGGTACTGCAGAGGTGGTGCCGGGTGATGCCGGGTGGTGCTGCCCCGGTGGTGCCGGGTGGTGCCGGGTGGTGCCGGGTGGTGCAGGGGCCTGCTACCTGCTGCCGCCCCCGAGGTCGCCCTCCCAGCGGCGGTACAGCCGGTGCCCCACACCGGCCGCGTCCAGCACCCGCCCGGCGACGAAGTCCACCAGGTCCTGGATGTGCGTCGCGCCCGCGTAGAACGCCGGGGAGGTGGGGACGACGACCGCCCCCAGGTCGTCCAGGGTGACGAGGTGCCGCAGGGTCTGGCCGTTCAGCGGGGTCTCGCGGACGGCGACGACGAGCGGCCGGCGCTCCTTCAGGTTGACACTGGCCGCCCGCTGGAGCAGGTCCTTGGAGAGCCCGAGCGCGACCCCGGCGACGGCGGCGGTGGAGGCCGGCACGATCAGCATGCCCTTGGTCCGGTACGACCCCGAGGACGGCCCGGCGGCCAGGTCCCCGGCGTTCCAGTACCGCACCCGCGCCAGGTCCGCCTGGAAGGTCCCCGGCTTGCCGTCGGCCCCCCGGGCCAGCCACTCCCCCAGGTCGTCCTGCCAGTGCGCGTCCCGGAAGGAGATCCCGGTCTCGTCCAGCAGGGTGAGCCGCGACGCCCGGCTGACCACCAGGTCCACGCTCTCGCCCGCGTCCAGCAGCGCACGCAGCACAGCGGCCGCGTACGGCGTACCGGACGCCCCGGACACCCCCACGATCCAAGGCACGCGCTGTGTTTCTCCTGCGTTCACACCTTGAGCGTACCGGCGCGCCCGACCGAGTTCAGGACGGGGCCGCGGTGGCCGACGGTACTCAGACCGTCAGGCCCCGGACCAGCAGGTCCAGCAGGGCGCACACGAAGAGGGCAATGCCGATGAACCCGTTGACGCTGAAGAAGGCGCGGTTGAGGCGGGAGAGGTCGTGCGGGCGGACGATGGAGTGCTCGTAGGCGAAGGCGCCGGCGACGATCACCAGGCCCAGCCAGAAGAACCCGCCCGCGTGCGTCGCCACGGCGTACCAGACGAACAGGGCCGTCGTGACCAGGTGGCAGGCGCGGGCGCCCCAGATCGCGGCCGGGATGCCGAAGCGGGCCGGGACCGACCTGACGCCGATCTCGCGGTCGGTCGTCACGTCCTGGCAGGCGTAGATCAGGTCGAAGCCGCCGATCCAGATGCCGACCGCGAGGCCGAGGATCACCGCGTCCCAGGACCACTCGCCGGTGATCGCCAGCCAGCCGCCGATCGGGCCCATGGCCTGGGCGAGACCCAGGATGGCCTGCGGGAAGTTCGTGAACCGCTTGCCGTAGGGGTAGACCACCATCGGGATCACCGCGACGGGGGCGAGGGCCAGGCAGAGCGGGTTGAGGAGGGCCGCGGCGCCGAGGAAGACCACCACCGCGATCAGCGCGCCGGTCCAGGCGTGCTTCACGCTCATCGCGCCGGTGACCAGCTCACGGTGGGCCGTGCGCGGGTTCCGGGCGTCGATCTCGCGGTCGATGATCCGGTTCACGGCCATCGCGAAGGTACGCAGGCCGACCATGCAGATCGTGACCAGGAGCAGCCGCGCCCAGTGGATGTTCCTGTCCCACTCGAACATCGCGGTCAGCGCGGCGATGTACGCGAAGGGCAGGGCGAAGACCGAGTGCTCGATCATCACCAGACGGAGGAAGGCTTTCGTGCGTCCCGGCTGCGGGAGCGCTGCGGAAGCGGAGCTCACAGTCCGTACTCCTTCCAGCGGCGGTCGACCGTCGCCGCCGTATCCGGGTCCGACAGGACCATCTCCGGCCAGCCCCCGTCCCTGGTGTAGCCCTCCTCGGGCCACTTCCTGGTCGCGTCGATGCCCGCCTTGCCGCCCCAGAACTGCTGGTAGGAGGCGTGGTCGAGATGGTCGACGGGGCCCTCCACGACCGTGAGGTCACGGGCGTAGTCGGTGTTTCCGAGGGCTCGCCAGGCGACCTCGTGCAGGTCGTGGACGTCGCAGTCGGAGTCGACGACCACGATGAGCTTGGTGAGGGACATCATGTGCGCCCCCCAGACCGCGTGCATGACCTTCTGCGCGTGCTTCGGGTACTTCTTGTCGATCGAGACGATCGCACAGTTGTGGAAACCGCCGGCCTCGGGGAGGTGGTAGTCCACGATGTCCGGGACGATGATCTTCAGGAGGGGCAGGAAGAAGCGCTCGGTGGCGCGGCCGAGGGGGCCGTCCTCCGTCGGGGGGCGGCCGACCACGATCGACTGCAGGAGCGGGCGCTTCCGCATCGTCACGCAGTCGATGGTCAGCGCCGGGAACGGCTCCTGCGGGGTGTAGAAGCCGGTGTGGTCGCCGAAGGGGCCCTCGGGGAG
Source organism: Streptomyces sp. NPDC001220 (assembly GCF_053597895.1). Classification (NCBI taxonomy): domain Bacteria; kingdom Bacillati; phylum Actinomycetota; class Actinomycetes; order Kitasatosporales; family Streptomycetaceae; genus Streptomyces; species Streptomyces sp. NPDC001220. The sequence continues at coordinate 85,225 of NZ_JBSFJE010000001.1, read as the reverse complement.
CATCTCGCCCGGCTCCAGCCAGCCCTCCAGGACGACCTCGGCATTGGCCGGGACCTGGAGCGGGACCGTCTTGCAGTCGACCATCTCGATCCGCCGGCCCGCGATGAACCCGGCGAACAGGTACTCGTCGATGTCGCCGGGGAGCGGGGCGGTGGAGGCGTAGGTGACGGCGGGCGGGCAGCCGAAGGCGATCGCGACGGGCAGCCGCTCGCCCCTGCGGGCCGCCACCTGGTAGTGGTTGCGGCTGTCCTTGTGGATCTGCCAGTGCATGCCGATGGTGTTCCGGTCGTGCCGCTGGAGCCGGTACAGGCCCAGGTTGCGGATGCCGGACTCGGGGTCCCTGGTGTGGGTCAGGCCCAGGTTGAAGAAGGAGCCGCCGTCCTGCGGCCAGGTGAACAGGGCCGGCAGCTGGTCCAGGTCGACGTCGTCGCCGTGCAGGACGACCTCCTGGACCGGCGCTTCCTTGACCTTCTTCGGCGGTACGTGGGCCATCGCGCCGAGCTTCCCGAACGCCTCCCGCACACCGACGAAGCCGTGCGGGAGTTCGGGGCGCAGCAGCCCGCCGATCTTCTCGGAGATCTCGCCGTACGACTTCAGGCCGAGGGCCTTGAGCAGGCGCCGGTCGGTGCCGAAGACGTTCATCGCGAGGGGCATGCTGGAGCCGCGCACGTTCTCGAAGAGCAGCGCCGGTCCGCCCGCCTTCTGCACCCGGTCGACGATCTCCCCGACCTCCAGATACGGGTCGACCTCGGCCTTGACACGCTTGAGGTCTCCCTCGCGCTCCAGTGCCCGGAGCAGGGAGCGAAGATCGTCGTAAGCCATGCGTCCCAGTATCGGCCACCCGGGGCCCGGGCCCGGTCACCGCCCCCTGCGATACCCCCTGCGATACTCGTCGGCCATGATCGTCCGCCGCCGGATACGCCGGTTACCGCTGCTCGCCCTGCTGCTCGTGCTCGCCGCCTGTGCGCCGCGCCAGGACACCGGCGGCTCGCCGGTCTCCCCGCTGACCCGCGTGCCGGCCGCCGACCGCGAGGCCGCCCCCGACCTGTCGGGCAGCGGCCTGGACGGCAGGGCGGTACGGCTCGCCGACTACCGGGGCAAGGTCGTCGTCCTGAACGTGTGGGCGTCCTGGTGCGGGCCCTGCCGGGCCGAGGCGCCCGAACTGTCCAAGGTTCAGCAGGAGTTGGCGGCCAAGGGGGTCCAGGTGTTCGGGGTGGACACGGACGCCCGGCGGGACAAGGGGCGGTCGTTCGAGCGGACGCACGGGCTGGCCTACCCGAGTCTGCACGACCCCGGCAGCCGCAAGCTGCTCCGGCTGCCCCGGGGCTACGCGCCGCAGGCGCTGCCGTACACCCTCTTCATCGACCGGGACGGGAGGATCGCCGCGAAGTACCTGAGCCCGCTCACGGCGGCGGACGTGCGCACCGTCGTCCAGCCGCTGCTGGCCGAGAAGACGTGACTAGTCACCGTTGCTCTCAAGGCACTTGGCGCTCGCCCTGACGGGCGCCACCAGGTGGCTGAGGTCCAGCAGCACCGCGTCCGGGCGGGTCACCGAGTCCGCGATCGAGACCTCCACGGCCGGGCTGCGGCCGTAGGTGACGAGGTACTTGCGGTCCCCGCTGCGGTCCCCCGCCCGGTCCCGCCACACCCAGTCCACGCCGTCCACGCTGACGCACGCGTCCGTCGTCGGGGCGGGCGGGGTGAGGCCGCAGCGCAGCTCCACCGCGCCGTGGCCCCAGACCGCGAGGCCCTCGAAGGTGACCGGGTCCCGGTCGGCGCCGCCGAGGCGGTCGGGGTAGCGGTCGGCGATCCGCGCGCACGCCGGGTCCTTCGCCAGCGGTCCCTGTGCCAGGCCGAACACCGGCGAACTCAGCTCGTACGCCACCAGTCCGGCACCGGCCAGCAGACCGGCCGCGACCACACCGGCCGCCGTCCGCCCCCGGCGAGACCACCTACGCACCCTCACGGATCCCCCTCAGAATCGAGGGGGCCCATCATGCCCACGGCCCCGGCGGCGGACGCCGGCCACCCGCTACTCTGGCCGCCATGCTCAGGTATCTGCCTTTTCTGCTGGTCCTCGCGCTGTGGATCTACGCCTTCGTGGACTGCCTGAACACCCCCGAGGACGAGGTCCGTGCCCTGCCGAAACTGGTGTGGGTGCTGATCATCCTGCTCTTCGGCGAGGTGCTGGTCGGCCCGGTGGCCTGGCTGATCGCGGGCAGGGCCCGGCAGCCCCGGGAGCGGTGGGTCGCGCCGGACGACAACCCGGAGTTCCTGAAGTCCCTGAAGCCGGAGGATCCGCGCACCGACTGACCGGTCGCGTCCCGCCGGACCACCGCCCCGACCTGAGCCGCGGTCAGCTCCCGCTGGAACACCCGCACCTGCTTGACCGAGCCCGGGAACCAGTCGGAGGGGCCGCCACCCGTCTCGGCCGCCGACGAGCCCCGACCAGGACACCCACCACCCGAGCTACCGGCGCAGCTTCACGGACTACGCGGTGCTGGAGCCGGAGGGCGCGCGGCCCTGAGGCGGGTCAGCAGGGCGCATCGGGCAGGTGTTCCTTCGCCCATTCGCCGAGTTCCTTCAGCGACGGCTCGAGCGCGGCGCCCGCCGCGGTCAGGCGGTAGGAGACCCGCAGCGGCGGGCCCTCGTCGACCTCGCGCACGACGAGTCCGGCGGCGCCGAGTTCGGTGAGCCGGTCGGAGAGCATGCGTTCGCTGATGCCGGGGATGGCGCGGCGCAGGTTGGCGAAGTGGGTCGGCTGATCCATCAGGACGGACAGGATCGGGCCGTTCCAGCGCTTTCCCAGCACCTGGAAGACGCGCGTGATGCCGACATCCACACCTTTGCACTGCTCCGGGTCGTGCACCTGGTCCACCGCCATGGAATCAGGGTACAGGTCCATCACGGGGCGGGGCTGAAAAAAAGTAAGCACCTGTGTTATCTATAGCTGAGTACGAATTCTCAGCCCCTCGCGTCTCGCGCCGGGCTCGCTACCCCTGTGTCTGGAGACACCCATGGCCACCCTTCTCCACATCGACTCGTCGCTCATGCCGGGCGCGGCGTCCGCCTCCCGTGCCGTCACCGAGGCCTTCCGCACGGCATGGGAGGAGCAGCACCCCGACGGCACGGTGATCTACCGCGACCTGGCGGCGAACCCGGTGCCGCACATCACCGCGGCCTCCCACAGCGCCGGTTTCGTCGACCCCGCCACCCACTCCCCCGAGCAGGCGGCGGCCTTCGCCGACCGTGTGCAGCTGATCGAGGAGCTGGAGCGGGCGGACGCGATCCTCATAGGCGCGCCGATGTACAACTTCACGATCCCGTCGACGCTCAAGGCGTGGCTGGACAACGTGGTCCTGTTCAACCGCACGATGGGCGAGAACCCCTCCGCCAAGGGCACCCCGGTCACCGTCGTGGCCAGCCGCGGCGGTTCGTACGCGCCGGGCACCCCGCGGGAGCCGTTCGAGTACGTGCAGAACTACCTGAGCGCGGTCCTGGCCGACGGTCTCGGCCTCGAAGTCGACTTCATCGTGCCGGAACTGACGATGGCTCCGCAGAACCCGGCCATGGCCGAGCTCGTGCCGCTCTACGAGGCCTCCCGCGACCGCGCCCTCCAGGAGGCGGCCGACAAGGCGAAGGACCTGGCCGGCCGCCTCGCCGCGTAGCGACCCCGGCGGAGCGGTTTGGGCCGATCGGCCCAGCTCCGGATGCGGGCCCGGTGGCGGGCGGTTGTGATGGACGCGTTGTCACCTCGCTACCAAGGAGCCTTCATGCGCATCCGAGCCATCGCCGCCACCGGCGCCCTCGCCACCGCCCTCGTCCTCGGCGGCACCACCGCCGCCTTCGCCGACAACGGTGCCGACGCCACGGGCTCCGCGGCCAACAGCCCGGGCGTGGTGTCGGGCAACGTCATCCAGCTCCCGATCGAAGTTCCGGTCAACGCGTGCGGCGACAGCATCAGCGTGATCGGCCTGCTCAACCCGGCGGCCGCCAGCTCCTGCACCAACGGCTGACCCGGCCGGAGCACCGCCCGCGGAAGCTTCCGGAGGACCGACCCGCCTCCGGAAGCTTCCGCATGCGTGCAGCTTGTACGCCGGTGAGCCGTCCGAGACGGACAATGCGCCCCTGGGCCGGACCGGACGCGAACCCGACACTTACCTCGTATGACGACTGCTCCCGCCGGTTCCACCACCAGTATCGCGCCCGAGTACGGCGACCGGGTCATCGCCGTGGAGGCGGCGGGCTCGGAACCGATCCCCGACGCCGAACGCCACGGCGGCCCGCTCCAGCTCCTGTGGACCTGGGCCTCTCCCAACATCGAGTTCGCGACCGTCTACATCGGCGTGATCGCGGTCCTCTTCTTCGGCCTGGACTTCTGGACGGCCACCGCCGCGATCCTGCTGGGCACCGCGATCGGCGCGGTCACCCAGGGCGTGCTGTCGCTGGACGGGCCACGGTTCGGCGTCCCGCAGATGGTGGTCGGCCGCTTCTCCTTCGGTCACCTCGGCAACATCCTGCCCTCCGCCGCCAACGGCCTGCTCGCGGGCGTCGGCTGGTTCGCGGTGAACAGCGTGAGCGCGGCCTTCGCCCTGAACACGCTGACCGGGCTGCGACCGCTCCCCTCCCTGCTCCTCGTCGTGGTCGCGGAGATCCTGATCGGCTTCATCGGCCACAACTTCGTGCACACCTTCGAGAAGTACGCGTTCCCGGCCCTCGCGGTGATCTTCCTGCTGGCCGGGGTGTGGACCTTCAAGGACGCGGACCTCGGCGGGGGCGGCTCGGGCGGCGGTGTCGGCGGCTTCCTGCTCGCGTTCAGCGCGGCCTGGGGGTACGCGGCCGGCTGGAACCCGTACGCCACGGACTACTCGCGCTACCTCCCGCGCACCGCGAACAAGGTCAGGACGATCCTCTACCCGGCGCTGGGCCTGTTCGTGTCGGTCTCGATCGTCGCCGTCGTCGGCGCCGCCTCGGCCACGATCATCGCCCCGAAGGACGCCACCCCGACGGCGGCCTTCACCGGTCACCTGCCCGGCTGGCTCGGCGACCTCGTCCTGCTCGCCATCATGCTCGGCGGGGTCTCGGCGAACGCCCTCAACGTGTACTCCGGGGCGATCTCCATCGCCTCCTTCGGCCTGAAGCTCCCCACCTGGCTGAGCCGCAGCGCGCTCGTCGTGGTGTCGGGCATCGCCGGTACGGCGGCGGCCTGGGCCTCGCTGGACGACGCGGGGGCCGCGTACGAGGCGTTCCTGCTGGTCATCGCGTACTGGGTGGCGCCCTGGCTGGGTGTCGTCCTGGTCGAGCGGTGGCTCCAGCGCCGTACCGCGACCGACGAGCAGCTCGCCGCCCGCCTGACCGACCGCTCCTTCACCAACTGGCCGGGGCTCGCGTCCCTGTTGACCGGTGTCGCGGTCTCCGTGCCGCTCTTCTCCAACCAGGAGGACTACGTGGGCTGGGTGCCCGAGCACCACCCCGCCTTCGGCGACATCACGCCGGTCGTCGGCTTCGCGGTGAGCGCGCTGCTGTACGCGGCGCTGCGGGGCCGGGTCCGGCGGACACCGTGACCCGGCCCGGCCGACCGGGAGCCCAGCGCCGTCGCGGTGCTAGGCGTCCCTCGAGGCGAGGTACTCCTCGTACTTCTCGGAGCTCATCAGGTCGTCGAGGTCCTTCTTGTCGGAGACCTGGATCCTGATCACCCACGCGGCGTGCGGCTCGCTGTTGAGCAGCTCGGGTTCGGAGTTCAGGTCCTCGTTCATCTCGATCACCTTGCCGCCCACCGGCATGTAGACCTCGGTCACCGCCTTCACGGACTCCACGGTGCCGAACTCCCGGCCGGCGTCGATCGTGTGGCCCACGGTCGGCACTTCCACGAACACGATGTCACCGAGCTGCTTCTGGGCGAACTCGGTGATCCCGATCTCGGCGGAGCCGCCGTTCACGCGGATCCATTCGTGTTCCCGGGTGTACTTGCAGTCGGACGGGTACATGGCGCGGCTCCTTCGAGGTCGGTTCGGCGCAATCAGCCTGCCACCCCCGTCGCCCTGCGTAACGATCCGGATACACCACCCGGGTGACGGTCCGCCGCGGCTAGCCGTCGTCCCGCAGCCGCCGCCAGATGCGGGTGCGGTGCAGTACGTAGACGGCGACGGCCAGGGTGACCAGCTGGAGGCCCACGGCGAGCAGCCAGAACTCGTCCCGGGTCTCCAGCCGGTTCGTCAGGAAGGTGAAGTTCATGCCGAAGAACCCGGTCAGGAACGACAGCGGCAGGAAGATCACCGACACGATGGCCAGCCGGTTGATCACGCCGTTCTGCTCGCCCGCGACCAGGGACGAGTAGCTGGCCAGGGCGCGGCGCGCGGCGTCCTGGAGGGACTCGATGTCCGTGCGGACCAGACGGGCCGCGCGGGCGAACTCCTGGGCGAGTCGCTGCCGTTCGACCGGGAAGTCGCTGCTCATCATCCGGCGGGTGACCACCTCGTCGACGGCCTGGAGGTAGGGCAGCAGCGAGTGGTGCAGGAGGGCGGCGCGGCGGCGCAGCTGGGACAGCAGGTAGATCTGCTCGGGGTGCCGGTCCTCGAACATGGCGTCCTCCAGCTCCTCCACCTGGAGCAGGGCGTCCACCGTGGCGCGGCGGAACGTCGCCAGCGCCTCCTGGAGCAGCAGGAACAGCGTGGCCACGGCGTCATGGGGCCGCTCGCGCCGCAGCTGGGCCCTGAGGCCCGGCGCCAGGACGGCCCGGCCCCAGTGGGCGGCCACCAGGAAGCGCTCGCCGGCCAGGGCGTGCACGTGCGTGACCCGGTCCTCCACGACCACGGGCACGACGAAACCGGCGATGTCCCCCAGGAACTCGGCCCGCGGCGACTCGTCCGGCACACCGAACCAGTCCAGGTCCTCGTCGTCCAGCCCGAGCCGCCGTGCCACCGGCTCCTCCGCCGGGTCGGCCTCCTGCGGCAGTTGGATCCCGAGGATCAGGAACGGGTCCCCGGCAAGCCGCCGACGGGCCTCCGGCACCGAGATACGCGTCGTGCCCCCGTCCGGCACCGACACCATCGTCACGATCATCGCCTCACCGCTGATCCCGTCGGCCACGGTCCCAGCGTCCGTGCGGTCCCCGGTCCGCGCACGCGGAAGCGCCCGGATGCCGGGCGGGGCGGCCACCAACGGGTGAGAGCCGGTTCGCTCAGGCCACCGTGCGCAGCCCGCTCACCGCCACCGCCGTCCCCCGCACCACCCGGTGCGCGCAGGCAGCCGTCAGCAGTTCGCCCAGCAGGTCGGGGTCGTCGATCTCCAGCCCGAGGAGGGCCTCGATGCGTTCCAGGCGCTGGTAGAGGGACTGGCGGCCGATGTGGAGGAGGGCCGCCGTGCGGGTCGGGGAGCAGCCGTGGCGGAGGTGGACCTCCAGGGTGCGGACCAGGTCGCTGGCGTGGGCGGCCTCCCAGGCCAGCAGCGGGCCGAGGGTGTGCTGGACGAGAGCGGCGAGACGGTCGCGGTTGGCGGCGACACCGCCCCGGGTCAGCTCCCGTTCCAGGGCGAGGGCGCGGGCGGAGGTCACCAACGGGCCCTGCGCCGGGGCCGGTTCCGCGGGCGGCACGGTCAGGGCCAGTTCGAGGGTGGTGCGGGCCGCGCGCAGCGTCTCGCTCCAGTGCAGCCAGCCGCCGCCCGCGTCGACGGCGTGCCCGACGGCGACGGTGAGCCCGGCGCCGGCGACCGTGCGAAAGGCCTCCTGGACCGCGCGGACGGGGTCGCGGGAGCCGAGCCCCGCGCCGAGGCCCGCACCCGGGCCGCCCCGGCCGGCGCCCACACGGCCGCCGGCGCCCGGCAGCACGACCAGCGCGAGTACGTCACCGGGGAACGCCGCCCGCATCGCCCCCGCCCCGCCCAGCAGCCGCACCGCCCGGTCCACGGCTCCGGTCTCCCGCGTCCCGTGCACCGACACCCCGATCAGCCACGCCCCCGGCCCCGGACGGAACCCGGCGAGCGCGGAGCGGGCCTCCACCTCCGGCTGGTTCAGCGCGGCCCGGTCGGCCAGGTCGGCCAGCAGGGCCGCCGTGTGATCGTCGCCCCAGGGCCGCACCACCGCACGCCCGGACAGCCCCCGGGCCACGATCGCCCGGTTGGCGGCCTCGGCGATCCGGACGAAGGGCACCACCCGGTGCAGGGCGAGCAGCGGCAGGCCGAGGCGGCAGGCCTCGTCGGTCACTTCGGGCGGCATGCCGGGCAGGGCCCGCCCGACCTCCACCGCGAGACCGGCCGCACCGCGCGCCGCCAGCTCCCGCACGTACCGGCGGCGGACCTCGTCGGCGGCGTCGGTCAGGCCGAAGCCGTTGGTGAGGAGCAGTTCGCCGCCGTCGAGGAAGTTGGCCCCCTCGTAGACCTCGCTGGAGTGCACCCAGCGCACGGGGCGGTCCAGGGCGCCCTCCCCGGCGAGCAGTTCGGGACGGGCCGCCCGCACGGGGTCGAGGGCCAGGACTTCGCGGAGGGTGAGTGCGGGCACGGGGACCTCCAGGGGACGGGCACGGGCGCTGACATTTCGTCCTGCCGCGGGTTGCCCGGAGGGTACTTTCCGCACGTTGCCCTCGTGTTTCGGCCACAGGAGAGTGAAGACATGGATCAGCTGCAAGCACGGACCTGGCTCGCCACCGCCGTCGCCGAGGCCCGCGCCGGGCTCGCCGAGGGGGGCATCCCGATCGGCGCCGCGCTCTACGGCGCCGACGGCGCACTGCTCGGGCGTGGGCACAACCGGCGGGTGCAGGACGGCGATCCGTCCCTGCACGCCGAGACGGCCGCCTTCCGCGCGGCGGGGCGGCAGCGGTCGTACCGGGGCACCACCATGGTGACGACCCTGTCGCCGTGCTGGTACTGCTCGGGTCTGGTCCGCCAGTTCGGCATCTCCCGGGTGGTGATCGGCGAGGCGACCACCTTCCACGGCGGCCACGACTGGCTCGCCGAGCACGGTGTGGAGATCGTCCTGCTGGACGACCCGGAGTGCGTCGACGTGATGCGCGCCTTCATCAAGAACCATCCGGCCCTGTGGAACGAGGACATCGGTGACGAGTGACACGACCAGCCCCGGCCCCCGTATCCCCACCGTCGATCTGCGGCCCTGGCTCGACGGGGACGAGGACGACCGGCGGGAGATCGCCCGGACCGTCGACGGTGCCCTGCAGACCGCCGGCTTCCTGCTCGTCACCGGGCACGGGGTCGACGCGGAGCTGCGGAACGGGGTCCGGGAGGCCGCGCGGCGGTTCTTCGCGCTGTCCGACGAGGTGAAGCAGGCGTACGAGGCGAAGGTCGGCGGCCGCGGCTGGCTGGGGCCCGGCGCGGAGGCCAACGGCTACTCGGAGGGCACCGAGACCCCGCCCGACCTGAAGGAGTCGCTGACCTTCGCGACCCACGAGCCGTTCGAGGACCCGCTGGTCAACGCCGAGTGGTACGCGCCCAACGTGTGGCCGTCGGAGGTGCCCGAGCTGCGGACGCTCTGCGCGGAGTACCTGGACCGGATGGCCGAGCTGGAGAAGGAGCTGCTGTCCCTCCTCGGGTACGCCCTCGGGCTCGAACGGGACTTCTTCTCCCGGCACATGGACCATCCGACGTACGGCTTCAACATCAACTGGTATCCGGGGACCGAGGTGCTCGGCGAGCCCGCGCCGGGGCAGTTCCGGATCGGACCGCACACCGACTTCGGGACGGTGACCATCCTGGACCGGCAGGCGGGCAAGGGCGGGCTCCAGGTGTTCACGGACGAGGGCGGCTGGGAGGACGCCCCGTTCGACCCGGCCGCCTTCACCATCAACATCGGCGACCTGATGGCCCGTTGGACCGGCGACCGGTGGCGTTCGGGACGGCACCGGGTACTGCCGCCGCCCACCGACGCGCCCGCCGAGGAACTGATGTCCCTCGTCTACTTCGGCGAGTGCACCCCGGGCACCACCGTCGAGTCGGTCCCGGCGCCGGTCGGCCGGGTGGCGTACCCGCCGGTCGACTCGCACGTCTACCTGCGGGAGAAGCTGGACTCCATCACGGTCGGCTGACCACCACCACGAGCGGCGATGTCACTCCCGGTACCGGTTTCGTAACCATACGGACATCACTCGGTCTGGCCCGAAGCAACTACCCCTTCCTACACTGGCGTCAGGGGGGAGATGCCTTGCACAGACGGTTGCACGGGCGTGGGGCGCTGTTCGACGCGGAGCCGGCCGGGCTCATACCGAGGATCGTCGGGTTACGGCCGCACCAGCACCGTGCCCATCCCCTCGAACACCCCGGCGAGCTGCCGTTCGTGGTGCTGACCGGGGCCCGGGGGCTCGGCAAGAGCGCGGTGCTCGGCGAGTTACGGGACGCCTACCAGGGGCACACCCCGGTCGCCCTCGTCGACTGCGCGGAGGCGCAGTTCGCGGCGCCGCCCGCGGAGCGGCCCGCCGAGTCCTGGTCGCCGGTCGCGCAGGCCCTGCTGGTCGTCGCCGAGCAGCTCGCGGAACCGGTGACGGGAGCCGGCCGGATCACCTTCCCGCGCCTCATGTCCGGGCTGGTCGCGGTGGCCGCCGGGGGCTGGGGCGACGCCGACTCGGAGCGGATCCGGCGCGAGGTGGAGCGGATCCTGCTGCTGAACGAGAGCGGCTCCTGGATCAGCGGGTTCGCCGGGCGGTGGGCCGGGAAGGTGGCCGCGAAGGTGGTCGCCGCCGCCACCGGCACCGGCACCGGGCCGCTGGTCTCCGGCGCCATCGAGGCCACCCTGGAGTCGATCGCCGAGGGCTTCGCCAGCCGCCGGCACCAGAAGGCGTCGGTCTGGTACCGCACGTACCCCAACGCGGGCGGCCACGCGCAGCGCGGGCTGATCCTGCTGTCCGGGCACTTCCGGGCCGGCGGCACCTCACGGGAGCACGCCGAGCGCTATCTCGTACGGGCCCTGCTCGCCGACCTGACGGAGGCGTACAGCGGGGTGCTGCCCCGGATGCAGCGGCTCGGCCGGCCGCTGGTGCTGGTCGACGACGCGGGGACCGGGCCGGGCCCGGGCCTGCTCGACGCGGTGCTGCGCGACCGCGCCGACGGGGTCGCCGACCAGGTGGCGTTCGTCGCCGGGCTGCGCGGCGACGGCCGGGAGCTGCTGCGCAACGGCGTACGACGGGAGCTGGCCGAGGTCGCCCGGCGCACCGAGTGGGCCCCGGACGCGGCCGCTCCGTCCTCGCGGGCGCTGCTGGTGGCGTTACCGCCGCTCTCCCCCGACGACACCCTGCACCTCGTCGCCACCCCGGCCGCACCCCAACTTCCGCACGCCGTCCACCGGTTGACCGGCGGGAACCCGCTGGGCATCGCCGTGCTGGCGGAGGCCGCGGCCCAGCACCCGGACCGGGCCGGCGCGCTGGGCGACCTGCTCACCGCCGAGGTGCGCCGCACGGAGGACGGACCGTCCGCCCCGGTCTACCGCGAACTCCTCGACCGGCTGGTCCCGCGGGACCGGCTCGACGAACTGACCGTGCTCGCCGCCGCCCACGACCACGGCTCGGCGTGCGCGCTGGCCGCGGCGCTGCTCCCGGACGACTTCGGTCCGGCGGACGTACGGGCGTTGCAGAGCCGGCTGGCCGGGGAGGGGCTGCCGGTGGTGCCCGGGCAGTTCGTCGGCGACCCCTTCGTACGGACCCTGCTGCTGCTCCGGCTTCATCTGCGGGACCCCGACCACGGCGGCTGGCGCACCGCCCACGAGACGCTGGTCGCGTACTACACGCAGGACCGCCCGGACGGGCAGGCCCGCTTCCGGCTCCACCACCAACTGGCCCTGGGCCGCACCGAGTCGGCGGTCGCCCACCTCCGCGACACCTTCCCGGTCCTGGACACCCGTGCCTGGCTGGGGACCCTGCGGTTCGTCGCCTCGGCGCCCTACTTCCACGCCCACGACGCCGAGGGCCGCGACTTCGCCGGGCACGGCGACCGGCGGGCGGCGGTGGCGCTGGGCCGCACGGACGCCGGACAGCGGGTACCGGAGGACGTGGATCCCGTTCTGCATCTGCGCATCCGGCGGCTGCTGCACGCGGTGTGGCATCTGACCGATCCGCTGGTACTGCCCGACCCGAAGGTGGGCGACCGGCTCCGCTTCGAGCTGGAGCAGCTGTCCAACCTGCGGCCGGCCGGCAACGCGCTGCTGTGGCGGGCCTCCCGGGACTGGCCCACGGCCGCGCTGGCGGGCCGGCCGCCCGCCGACCCGGAGGACGACGAGGGCGACGACGAGCGGAGCGGGGTGGCGTGATGGCGCGGCGGGGTGTGGGCACGTGGTTGCGCGAAGGCGTCTGGGAGATCCCGCTGCGCCGCTATCTCGCCCTGCTCGTCACGGCGGGGCTGATCGCCGGCCTGGTGGTCGGGGTGCGGGCGGCCGTCCACGACGACCGGTCCTGCGCGCCGGGGGTGGCCCGCCCCGAGGACAGCGACGAGTGCGTGGGCGTGGCGACGACGGCGTTCGACTTCGGGCACCCGCAGCTGCGGGCCACGGTCCGGGCGATCGCCCGGGAGAACGCCCGCCTCAGGCCCGGGCGTTATGTGACGGTGGCGGTGATGCTGCCGTACACCGCGACGGCGGCGGCGAGCCTCGCCGACATCCAGCACGAGCTCCAGGGCGCCTACCTGGCCCAGTACCAGGCCAACCACGACTCCAACGGGGAGTCCCCGGCGATCCGGCTGGTGCTGGCCAACCCCGGTGCGACCAGTCAGTACTGGCGGAAGATGGTCGCGCAGCTGGCTCGGATGACCGGCTCCACGGACCGGCTGCGGGCGGTGGCCGGGGTCGGGCAGAGCACCGACGACAACAAGAAGGCCGTCAAGGAGCTGACCCGGCTGGGGATCCCCGTGGTGGGCTCGTCGATCACCGCCGACGATCTCGCCAACGGGCAGGCCGGCAAGGACCCCTACCCCGGTCTGGCGCGGGTGTCCCCGACCAACACCGACGAGGCCCGGGCGCTCGCCTCCTTCGCCGAGGTCGGCGCGGGCCGGGCGCTGCTGGTCTACGACAAGCCGGGCGACCCGTACACGCGGACGCTCCAGACGTCGTTCGCCGCGCTGATCAAGGGCTCGCCCTACGAGCCCCAGCCGTTCACACCGCCGGCCGACCGCAGCAAGGAGGGGACGACCGCGAACACGTTCCGGCAGATCACCAACCTGGTCTGCGACACCTCGCGGTCGACCGACACGATCCTGTTCGCCGGCCGGCACACGCAGCTGCGGCAGTTCATCAACGCGCTGGGCGGACGGGGCTGCCAGGACCGGAAGTTCACGGTGCTGACGGGGGACGAGGGGTCGTACCTCACCGGCGAGAAGGACCTGGACCGGGACGCGCTCCGGCACAACCTCTCGGTCCGCTACACCGCCCTGGCCCATCCGGACGCGTGGGACAAGGGCAGCCCGAGGACGGGTGGTTCGGCGGCGGACATGGCGACGCTGACACGGCTGCTGAAGGGTGCGGAGAAGTCACCGGTGGGGCCGATCGGGCCGGTGGCCCTGGAGGACGGGCAGCTGATCATCGCGTACGACGCGACGCGGCTCGCGGTGCACGGCATCCGCGAGGCGGTGCCGGAGGGCAGGTCGGTGCCGACACTCGCCGACGTGGGGCTGCAGTGGCCCCAGGTGAAGGGGTCGTTGCGGGTGGACGGGGCGAGTGGGTGGATCTGCCTGGACGCGCACGGGAACCCGTACGACAAGGCGGTGCCGGTGGTGGAGCTGCGCCCGGAGGGCGGGTCGCGGTTCGTGAAGATCGCCTGGCCGGAGGGGAAGCCGCCGGGGGCGGAGTGCTTGCCGCCGTCTTGATCTGCGGGCCGGTGGCGGCTGGTCGCGTCCACGCGGCGGAGCCGCACACCGGCACGGCCCCGCGCCCCTGAAAATCGGGCGCTGCGCGCCCCGGTTCTCATGCCGCCAATTGATCGGCCAGACGTTCGAAACGACTCCGCCACTCCGGCTCTGTCGTCGTCCCGCCCTCGGACTCGTGGGTGAAGCGCAGAGCCGTGCCGGACTCGCCGTCCGGTTCCAGGTGGAAGCGGAGGCGGCCGCCGGGGGCCACCGTGTACTCGGCGATCCGGTCGACGTCCCAGGCCGTCACCCTGCCCGTACCCAGCTCACCAAGGGTGACCGTGCCGTCCAGTCTCGGTTGCAGGACGTCGACCGGGGCGAGCCAGGCGGCCAGGCCCTCCGGGGTGGAGAGGCTCGGCCAGACCTGGCCCATGGGCCTCGGCAGTCGGATCAGCAGCTGAAGGACGGCCATGGCATCAGTTTCGCCCCTCGGCGGCTCACACGCCCGCGTAGGAGTGCTTGCCGGTGACGAAGATGTTGACGCCGTAGTAGTTGAACAGCCAGCAGCCGAAGGCGAGCATCGCCAGGTAGGCGGCCTTGCGGCCCTTCCATCCCGCGGTGGCGCGGGCGTGCAGGTAGCAGGCGTAGGCGACCCAGGTGATGAAGGACCAGGTCTCCTTGGGGTCCCAGTTCCAGTAGCGGCCCCAGGCGCTGCCCGCCCAGATCGCGCCCGCGATGATCGTGAAGGTCCAGAGCGGGAAGACCGCCGCGTTGACGCGGTAGGCGAACTTGTCCAGCGAGGCCGATGCCGGCAGACGCTCCAGGACCGAGGCGGCGAAGCGGCCGGGGGTGCCGCCGGTCTCCAGCTTGTTCTCGTAGGAGTCCTTGAAGAGGTAGAGGATCGTGGCGACCGCGCCGACGTAGAAGACCGCGCCGCAGAAGATCGCGGTGGAGACGTGGATGTACAGCCAGTACGAGTGCAGGGCCGGGACCAGCGGCTCGCTCGCCGTGTAGAGGACGGTGACCGCGAGACCGAGGTCGAGCAGGACCGTGGTGATGAGGAAGAGGCCCATCCAGCGGACGTTCTTCTTCAGGGCCAGCAGCCCGAGGTAGATGGCGACGGCGACCGTGGAGAACGTGATGTTGAACTCGTACATGTTGCCCCACGGCGCCCGCTGCACGGAGGCCGCCCGGGTGACCACCCCGGCGAGCTCCACCAGGAAGGCGAGGGCCGTGAGGGAGATCGCGATCCGGCCGTAGAGGTCGCCCTGCTCGTCGCCGCCGTGGGCGCCGGGGCCGTCCGGCACGTCACGCGAGCCGGCCGCGGCGCGGACCACGACCTTCGGGCGTTCCAGTACGGCGGTGCCGCCGGCCTTCTTGACCGTCACCGCGGGCGCCTTCTTCGCCGCGCCCTCGGTGGTGAGCGCGTTGGCGGTACGCGCGACGCGGCTGCGGCTGCCCAGCAGCCACTCGAAGATGTAGGCGAAGAAGGCCAGCGTGTAGACGGCCATCGAGGAGTAGATGAGCGTGTTGCTCATGCTGGCGAGATGCTCGTTGGTCGCGGCGAGCGTGGTTGCGGCGGCGGAAGTCATCGCTTCTCAGCCCCTTCGGCAGGTACGGGGGATTCTGCGGAACGGTCGTCTTCGTCGGGGTCGGGAGCCCCCGGCGCCTGGTCGTAGAGGATTGCCGCGAGGTCGCCCAGCTCCTCGGGCACCTTCGCCGACTCGCTGCGGCCGAGGCCGGCCATCTCGACGACGGTGACGCCGTCGGGGCCCGGCACGGCCCGCACCCAGACACGGCGGCGCTGGATGAACAGCGAGGCGGCGAGGCCGAAGATCGCGGTGAGGGCACCGCCCAGCGCCCAGCCGCTGCCGGGTTCCTGGACGATCTCGAAGCCGGCCCATTCCTTGACGTCCTTCTCGAACGTCACGGAACCGGCGCCGTTCGGCAGCTGCATGGTCTGCCCGGGCTTGAGGTTGTCGCGCAGCTGCTGCCCCTTGGAGTCCTTGAACTCCTTCATGTGGGTCTTGTCGAGCTGGTAGACGCTCTGCGGGATGCCCGAGTTGACGCCGAGGTCGCCGTGGTACGGCGTCAGGTTCAGCACCGGGTTCTCCAGCGCCGGGAACGTGGACAGGACCGAGGCGCCACCGCCGTAGGTCGGCAGGAAGAACGCCGAGATGCCGAGCTGCTCGCCGACGCCCTGGGCGTTCTTGTAGCCGTCCATCACCTTGACCACGCCCTGGGAGGTGACGTTGGCGTCGAGCGGGAGCAGCGGCACGGCGTCGTGGTAGACCACGTCGCCCTTGCCGTCGCGGACCGTGATGACGGGGGCGTAGCCGTGGCTGACGAGGTAGACCTTGGCGTCGTCGATGTGCAGCGGCTCGTTCACCTTGATGGCGGTCCGCTTCGGCTTGCCGTAGGCGCCTTCGCTGTAGTCGATGTCCGCGCTGAACGTGACCGGTGTGCCCTTGCTGGGGCCGCTGGTCTGGTAGCTGGCGTGGAAGTTCTTCAGGTCGAAGCTGAACGGCACCAGGTCGTCGGTGCTGAACAGGGAGCCCGACTTGAAGTCGTCGTACTGGAGGATCGAGTTGGCGAACCCGTCGCCCTCGACGACCAGCTTGGTGCCGTCCGACTTGTACATCTGGCCGGAGGCGAACGCGATCAGCAGCACGATCAGCGCGATGTGGAAGGCGAGGTTGCCGAACTCGCGGACGTAGCCCTTCTCGGCGGCGACCGCGTCCCCGGCGAGGTGGGCGCGGAAGCGCCGCTTCTTCAGCAGCTTCAGCGCCGCCGCACGGACCTCCTCGGGTGCCGCCGTGGTCCGCCAGGTGGTGTACGCGGGCAGGCGGTTCAGCCGCTTCGGGGCGCCCGGCGGACGGCCGCGCAACTGGCCCACGAACTGCCAGGCGCGCGGGATGATGCAGCCGACGAGCGAGACGAACAGCAGGATGTAGATCGCCGAGAACCACACCGAGCTGTAGACGTGGAAGAGGCCGAGCTTGTCGTAGACCGGCGACAGCGTCTTGTGGGCCTTGCGGAAGTCGTCGACCTTGGAGATGTCGGCGCCGGACTGCGGGATCAGCGAGCCGGGGATCGCGCCCAGCGACAGCAGCAGGAGCAGCAGCAGGGCGATCCGCATGGAGGTCAGCTGCCGCCAGAACCAGCGGGCCCAGCCGATGACACCGATGCCGGGGACGATCGGCGGCTCGTCCTGGGAGGGCGCGGTGGACAGCTGCGAGCCGGCCGCGCCGAGATCCTGATCGTCGGACGCGTTCTTCGGAGTCGTACTCATCGATCAGATCCCTACAGTGAAGCCGTCGGACCAGCCCTGCATGTCCTGTACGAGGCTGTCCCAGGCCCCGGTCAGCAGCAGCACACCGGTCACGATCATCATCGTGCCGCCGATGCGCATCACCCAGACATAGTGGCGCTTGACCCAGCCGAAGGCGCCGAGCGCCTTGCGGAAGGCGACCGCCGCCAGCACGAACGGCACGCCGAGTCCCAGACAGTAGGCGACCGTCAGTATGGCGCCGCGTCCCGCGCTGGCCTGATTGAAGGACAGGGCCGTGACGGACGCCAGGGTCGGGCCGATGCACGGGGTCCAGCCGATGCCGAACAGCGCGCCGAGCAGCGGTGCCCCTATCAGACCGGTCACCGGCCGCTTGTGGAAGCGGAACTCCCGCTGGGTGAACCAGGGCATCAGGCCCATGAAGAACACGCCCATGGCGATCATCAGCACGCCGAGCACCTTGCCGAGGGTGCCGGACTGCTCCTGGAGGGTCTGGCCGAAATAGCCGAACAGCGCCCCGCCCGAGACGAACACGGCGGTGAAGCCGAGCACGAAGAGGGAGGCGCCGGCGACCATCCGGCCGCGCCGGGCCTCCGCGAGATCCGTGCCGGCGACCCCGGTCACGTAGGAGAGGTATCCGGGTACGAGGGGCAGGACGCACGGGGAGAAGAAGGAGACGAGTCCGCCGAACAGCGCTACCGGCAGGGCGACCAGCAGGGCGCCGCTGAACACGGTCTCGTTCTTGCCTGTCTCCGCCGCGAGCGTCAGGAGTGCACTCACGTCACTTCTCCGCGACGACCGGCTTGATCATCTTCAGCAGGTTCTCCTCGCTGAGCGCCGCCAGCGAGCGCGCCGCGACGTTGCCCTGCCGGTCGAGGACCAGGGTGGAGGGGATGGCCTGCGGGTTGAGCGTGCCCTTCTTGAAGCGGAGCATCAGCTTGCCCGTCGGGTCGTACAGGCTCGGGTAGCCGATGCCGTTCTGCTTCTCGAAGGCGACCGCGGAACCGGTGCTGGTGTCGCGGGTGTTGATGCCGACGAACTGGACGCCCTTGCTCGCGTACTCCTTGGAGACGGAGGCGAAGTAGGGCGCCTCGGCGCGGCACGGGCTGCACCAGGAGCCCCACACGTTGATGACGACGACCTTGCCCTTGTAGCTCGCGACGTCCAGCGTGCTGCCGTCGATCGTCTTGCCGGACAGGTCGGGGGCCGCCGCGCGGTGGCCCTTCGCGACCGTGTCGATGCCGTCCTTGCCGGTGACGAAGTTGGTGTTGCCGCCTCCGCCGGAGGTGCCGCCGTTGCCGCACGCGGACAGGGTCAGGGCCGCCGCGGCGGCCATGGCGCCAAGCAGGACGGCGCGGCTACGGGTACTCATGTGAAAAGTTTCGCATGCCCGTTCTGAGGATCTTGCGCACCCCCCTTGGTCCGGGAAACGGCCCTTTCAGGCCGCGGCCCCCTGCTTGAGGAAGGTCTTCCAGCCCCCCGTCGGCCGCCGGCCCACGTCCAGGGTGCGCAGCTTCGCCAGGACCTCGGGCTTCTGTACGTCCATCCAGTCCACGAACTGACGGAAGGAGACCATGCGTACGTCGGCGCCCTTTTCCTTCTCGCGGGCGATGTGCTTGAAGGCCTCCTCGACGGAGTCCATGTAGATGCCGCCATTCCACTGCTCGAAGTGGTTGCCTATGAAGAACGGTGCCCGGTTTGTCGTGTACGCCCGCTCGAATCCGGCTATGTACGACTGTGCGGACTGCCGTCGCCAGCCCGGGTAGTTGTAGGCGGGGGCCTTCGTCGAGTTCACCGACTGGTTGGCGAGCATGTTGTAGTCCATGGACAGGACCTCGAAGGAGTGGCCGGGGAACGGTATCTGCTGGAGGGGCAGGTCCCAGATGCCCAGCTTCTTGTCCGGCCAGGTCTGGCGGCCGCCCGGCGAGGAGGCGTCGTAGCGCCAGCCGAGCTCGCGGGCGGTGGGCAGCAGGTTGTTCTGGCCGAGGAGGCAGGGGGTACGGCCGCCGACCAGCTCCTTGTCGTAGTCGAAGGGCAGGGACGGCAGGTCGGTCCAGCCGCTGTTGGTCCGCCACTCCTTCACGAACGCCTTGGCCTGGTCTATCTCGCTGCGCCACTGCTTGGGCGTCCAGTTGCCGACCGTGCCGTAGCCGCCGCAGAAGTGCCCGTTGAAGTGGGTGCCTATCTCGTGCCCTTCGAGCCAGGCGCGGCGGACGTTGGTGAGCGTCGCCTTGATGTGCTCGTCGGTGAGGTAGCCGATGTCGGAGGCGCCACGGGGGTTGTTCGGCGGGTTGTACAGCCGCTTCTTCGACTCGGGGAGGAGATAGAGACCCGAGAGGAAGAAGGTCATCGACGCGCCGTGTTCCTTGGCGAGGTCCAGGAAACGGGGGAAGAGGCCGTTGCCGACCTCGCCGGCGCCGTCCCAGGAGAAGATCACGAACTGCGGCGGGGTCTGGCCCGGCTCCAGCGGCTCGGGGGCGCCGGGCTGGTGCGGCTGCTTGCCGGTGTTCGAGGTGGAGCCGTCACCGAGGGGGCGGGCGGTGGGCTTGGGCTTGGGCGTTCCGGAGGGCGACCCGCTGGAACCGCCGGCATGGGTCGTGCCGTCCGACGAAGTGTGAGTGGTCCCGCAGCCGGCGAGGCCCAGTCCGGCCGCGGCGCCCGCGCCGACGCCGAGCATTCCCCTTCGGGTGAAGGTCCGCATGGTTCCCCGATTCGTCGCATCCTCTGGTGGTCACCCAGTCAGAGGGCGCGACGAACGATCGGGTTCCTTCACTTCTTCGCTGTTTCAAGCCGAATGCGACGAAGAGGCGGATAAGTACCGTATATCAGGGGGGGCTTTACGCCCCGAAGGCCTTGTCTTTCCCCTTCACCGGCTTGGCGCCGGCGCGGAGGTGGGCCGGGACGAGGTCGATGGCCGGCTCGCTGTATCCGACGGACACGATCCTGTCCCCTTCGTATGTGAAAGTCGTCAGGGAGGCGAGGGTGCACTGCCGCTTGCGCGGGTCGTGCCAGAGCCGGCGCTTCTCGACGTACGACCGCAGGATCCAGATCGGCAGCTGATGGCTGACCAGCACCGCCTCATGACCGCGTGCCTGGTCCCTGGCCGCGTCCAGCGCGCCCTTCATCCGGACGACCTGGTCGACGTACGGCTCGCCCCAGGACGGCCGGAACGGGTTGACCAGGTACTTCCAGTTGGCGGGCTTCTTCAGCGCGCCGTCACCGACGCCGAAGGTCTTGCCCTGGAAGATGTTCTCCGCCTCGATGAGCCGCTCGTCGGTGGCGAGGTCGAGCCCGTGCGCCTTGGCGATCGGGGTGGCGGTCTCCTGCGCCCGCTCCAGCGGCGAGGCGACGACGTACGTCACGTCCCGCGAGGAGAGGTGCTCGGCGACCCGGTCGGCCATCTGCCGGCCGAGCTCGGAGAGGTGGTAGCCGGGAAGTCTGCCGTACAGCACCCCGTCGGGGTTGGCGACCTCGCCGTGCCGCATCACATGGACGAGGGTGATGTCCTGCTGCTCGCTCATGCTGCCGTGGCCTCCGCGGCCGCTCGGGCCGCCGCCGGGAGGGCGTCGGCGATCTTCTGGATGGCCCGCTCGTCGTGGGCCGTGGAGACGAACCAGGACTCGAAGGACGACGGCGGCAGGTAGACGCCGTCGGAGAGGAGGGAGTGGAAGAAGGCGGTGAACCGGAAGGACTCCTGGCCCCGCGCGTCCTCGTAGTTACGCACCGGACGGTTGGTGAAGAACACCGAGAACATGTTGGAGGCGGTCTGCACCTGGTGCGCCACGCCCTCCTTGCTGAGCGCCTCGGTGACCAGCGCCTGGATCTGCGCGGAGACGGCGTCCACCTTCTCGTACGCCGCGTCGTCGAGCAGTCGCAGCTGGGCCAGCCCGGCGGCGGTCGCGACCGGGTTCCCGGAGAGGGTGCCGGCCTGGTAGACGGGCCCGGCCGGCGCGAGGTGCGCCATGACGTCCTCCCGGCCCCCGAAGGCGGCGGCCGGGAAGCCGCCCCCCATCACCTTCCCGAAGGTCATCAGGTCGGGCACCACCCCGTCGATCCCGAACCACCCGGCCCGGCTCGTCCGGAACCCGGTCATGACCTCGTCGGAGATGTACAGGGCGCCGTTCTTGTGGCAGGTGTCCCTGACCCCCTGGTTGAACCCGGGCGCGGGCGGCACGACGCCCATGTTGCCCGGCGAGGCCTCGGTGATCACACAGGCGATCTCCCCGGGGTGCCGGTGGAAGGCCTCCTGCACGGCTTCGAGGTCGTTGTACGGCAGCACGATCGTGTCCCCGGCCTGGGCGCCGGTGACACCGGGGGTGTCGGGCAGCGCGAAGGTCGCCACCCCCGACCCGGCCGCGGCGAGCAGCGAGTCGACGTGACCGTGGTAACACCCGGCGAACTTGATCACCTTGGTGCGCCGGGTGAACCCGCGGGCCAGCCGGATGGCGCTCATGGTGGCCTCGGTTCCGCTGCTGACCAGCCGCACCTGCTCCAGGGGGTCGATCCGGGCGACCATCTCCTCGGCGAGGGCGACCTCGCCCTCGCCGGGCGTACCGAAGGAGGTGCCGCGCGAGACGGCGTCCTGGACGGCGGCGATGACCTCGGGGTGGGAGTGCCCGAGGATCATCGGTCCCCAGGAGCAGACGAGGTCGACGTACTCGCGGCCGTCGGCGTCGGTGAGGTAGGCCCCCTTGCCGGAGACCATGAAGCGGGGGGTCCCGCCGACGGCGCGGAAGGCGCGCACCGGGGAGTTCACGCCGCCGGGCGTGACCGCGGAGGCGCGGTCGAAGAGCGCCTGTGAGGCGGGCGCGTCGTAGGGATAGGGCGTTTCGCTCTGGGCGCTCATGACGTGCGGCTTCTCCGGCTTCTCGGACTCCGGTTGCTGGGTGACCTCCTCAGGGTAGGCGGAGGAGGGTGCTCTGCTCGCAGCGACGGTGGGCTTCCGGGGGCGGAGGGGGTGGTCGGCGGCCCCCTGTGGCGGTCACGGCGGTCTTCTCGCAGCGGAAGACGGCGGTCCCCTCGCGGTGCCCGGGGCATCTGCGAGACTGTGACCCGATACACCCAGCTCATCCGGTACGTAGCCGGCCGGAGGCTGTAAAGATCCTGCGGACTGATGTTTCGACGCACGTTTCGGCGGGCGGCCGTGGGGGAGGTCACTGACACGATGATCGGGTTGCGCGGCGGAGGCCACGCGTCCTAGAAAAGCAGTCGGGTGGAGATATGCATCGCGGTGGCGGACTGGGCGAGGGGACTGATGACCTGGGTCCTCGACGTGCCCGGCGGGGAAGGCACCGACGCGACGCGGAGGAAGCGGCTGAGGCAGCACGTCAGGAACAGGGCGGCGTACCGAGTGAGTCCGAGCGGCGCGACCGACGTATCGATCAGTGGGACCAGAGGGCCCGGCGGATCGATCGCGGAATCGACCGTCTCGAGAGCGGGAGCAGGAATGGTGGTCGGGTGGGGGTGACGTACAAATACTTCGGCGCACCGGACGGCGCGACCGCGGCCCGGGTCCCGATCTCGATGCGCCCCGAGGAACTCGGCGGCGACGAGCTCGGCATGAACGGCATGTTCACGAAGATCAAGCCGGAGACCATGGCCGCGATGGTGCTGACGGGCATCGAAGGCGTGCCTCTGAACAAGGTGCCACCCCTGGAGCTGGTCGTCCTGCACCCGGACTACGCGGTGGTCAAGCTCCCCATGACGGTCGTCGACCCGCTGCGCGGCATAGGCGAGGAAGCGGTCGGCGCGGCCGCCTTCATCTGGTCGACGGTCCCGGACCGGGGCGGCCCGAGGGACGCGTTCAACGTGTACCAGCTGCTGCACGAGTGGCAGGACTTCTCGCACCGGCTGCACGAGGCGGGGCATCAGCCGTATTGCTTGGTGTGGCCCTGAGCCGGGGCTGCAGAGCGGGCGGGCGGGGTTTTCGAACCCCGCCTCTTTCGTGTGCCCGGAGGGGCCCGGTTCAGCGGATGCGGGCCACGCCCGCGTAGATGCCGCTGCCTTCCGGTTCCTGGGTCGGGGCGGTGGGGAACCACTCCGTCGCCGTCACCAGGCCGGGGGACACGAGATCCATGCCGTCGAAGAACCGCTCCACTTCCGGACGGGTGCGGAAGGCGAGCTGGATACCGCCCTTGGCGTACTCGGCGACGACCTGTTCGACGAGGTCCGGGAACATGTCGGACGCGGCGTGCGACAGGATCAGATGGCTGCCCGACGGCAGCGTCTCGACCAGGGCACGGACTATGCCGTGGGCGTCCTGCTCGTCGCTGATGAAGTGCATCAGCGCGATGAGCGACAGCGCGACCGGGCGGTCGAAATCCAGGACGTGCCGGGCGTGCCGGACGATCGCCTCCGGGTCGCGCACATCCGCCTGGATGTAGTCGGTCACCCCCTCCGGCCGGCTGATCAGCAGCGCCTCCGCGTGCCGCAGGACGATCGGGTCGTTGTCGGTGTAGACGACCTTGGCCGACGGGACGACGTTCTGCACGATCTGGTGGAGATTCGGCTCGGTGGGGATTCCGGTGCCTATGTCCAGGAACTGGTCGACGCCCTGGGTGGCGAGCCACGCGGCGGCCCGGTGCATGAACTGACGGTTCTGCCGGGCGGCGTCCCTCGCCTCGGGCGGCAGCTTCTCACCGACCGCCTCGTCGACCGGGTAGTTGTCCTTGCCGCCGAGCAGCCAGTCATAGACCCGTGCGGGGTGCGCCCTGCCGGTGTCGATCGACACGGACGGCTGAGGGTCGGTCGTCATGGCAACTCCATCGCGCCGGTGAGAAGTGCAGAGCGAGTTCGCCGTGATCGTACTCGGGCTCCTCATCTGCCTTGCACAGGGGCCGACTTGGGAAGCGCGGGGCCTGCGCTCACTCCGGCCCTCAGATCCAGCTGTCGAGCCACATCCTGGCCTGCCAGCCGGAGTACGGGATGGTCTGGCCGGTGTAGATCGGGAAGAAGTAGACGAAGTTCCAGGCGATGAGCAGGACCAGTACGCCCGCGGCCACCGCGCCGGTCTGCCGCCGCCGTTCCGCCGAGCCCGGCGGTCCCAGTACGGCTCCGATCATCATCGTCACGGCCAGGCACAGGTAGGGCACGAAGACGACCGCGTAGAAGGAGAAGACCGTACGGTCCTGGTACAGGAACCACGGCAGATAGCCGCCGCCGACCGCGCACAGGACGGCGCCGGCCCGCCAGTCGCGGCGCAGTGCCCAGCGGTAGAGCAGATAGACCAGGGCGCAGCACGCGGCCCACCACAGGACCGGGGTGCCCAGGGCGAGGACCGTCCGGGTACAGGCGGACGCTGCGTGGCAGCCGTCCTCGCCGGGTTCCGGCGAGTCGTAGGAGAACAGCACGGGGCGGCCGAGGACCAGCCAACTCCACGGATTGGACTGGTACTTGTGGGGTGTGTGCAGCCCCACGTTGAACTGGTACACCAGGTACTCGTAGTGCCACAGGCTGCGCAGCGGGGCCGGGATCCACGACCAGGTACCGCCGCGGCCGTCCGCCCAGTGACGCCCCCAGCCGTCGTCGGACAGGAACCAGCCGGTCCAGGTCACCAGGTAGGTCACGACGGCGACCGGCGCGAGGGAGAGCAGCGAGGGGCCGAGGTCCCTGCGCAGCACCGCCCGGTACGGGTGGCGGGCCCCCGCCACCCGGCGCGCACCGACGTCCCACAGCACGGTCAGGACCATGAAGAAGGCCAGGAAGTACAGGCCGTTCCATTTGGTGGAGGCGGCCAGGCCCAGGAAGAGACCGGCCGCGAGCCGCCAGGGCCGCCGGCCCGTTCCCGCACGGTCCCCGGTGTCTCCGTCGGGCCGTACCCGGCCGTCCGCGCCGGCCGGCAGCGCCGCCGCGAGCCGGGCCCGCGCCCGGTCCCGGTCGACCAGCAGGCAGCCGAACGCCGCCAGGGCGAAGACCATCACGACGAGGTCCAGCAGCGCGGTACGGCTCATCACGACATGCAGGCCGTCCACCGCCAGCAGCGTGCCGGCCAGGCAGCCCAGGAAGGTGGACCGGAACAGGCGGCGCCCGATCCGGCACAGCATCAGGACCGACAGGGTGCCCAGGAGGGCGGTCATGAAGCGCCAGCCGAACGGGGTGAGGCCGAACAGCCCCTCGCCCAGGGCGATCACCCACTTGCCGGTCGGCGGGTGCGCGACGAAGGAGCCCGCGTCGGAGAGCGGGATCACCTGCGGGTGGGCGAGGATCTGCGGGTCGGCGATCTTGCGGTCCGGCCAGGTGCCCTCGTAGCCGAGGTGCAGCAGCGACCAGGCGTCCTTGGCGTAGTAGGTCTCGTCGAAGACGATCTCCCGCGGCCGGCCGAGCCGCCAGAACCGGATCGCCCCCGCCAGTACGGCGACCAGTACCGGCCCCAGCCACTCCATCGCCCTCGCGACGCGGACCGCCGCCGCGGGCGCGAGCCCGGCAAGCGTCCCCAGGCGGGGTGACGGTTCCGGAAACGGCGGGACAAGTCGCTCGCGGACGTCGACGGGGGGACGCCCGGGAGCCCACCCCGCGATCCGGCGAGCCAGGGGGCGTTCCATCGCGTCCATTTCATCGAGCAACTGAGCCACGTCAGTTGGACGCGTTTTCCCCCACCGGGGTTGCAGTTCCGGGCACCTCTGGTGTCACTCCTGCATCACAGTCACTCACTTCACAGTCAGTCGCATCACAGCCACTCACTTCACAGTCACTCGCATCGCAGTCACTCGCATCGCAGTCACTCGCATCGCAGCCACTCACTTCACAGCCACTCGCATCGCAGCCACTCACTTCACAGCCACTCACTTCACAGCCACTCGCATCGCAGTCACTCGCATCGCGTCACTGCTCGTCGGGCTCGCCGTGCTGGCGGCGGATCCTCGCGGCCACCTCGTTCTTCTCCGTCTCCCACCAGGGACGGACCCGTTCGGCGGACGCGGCGGGCTGGGCGGACGCGGCGGGCCGGGCGGACGGAGCGGGGGCAGGGACCGCGGCGGCGGCGTGCTGCTGGTCCAGGTGGCGGTCCAGGGCCGCCGTCTGCACCCGTTCCGCCCGCGCCCACTGGAACAGGATCGTCAGCAGGAACGGCAGCGCGACCAGCTCGGCGATGCTCAGCATCGCGCCGCCGCCGATCTGCTGGTCCTGCCGGACGTCCGGGGACCAGGACGGGTGGTGGTGCAGATACCAGGCACCGGCGATCAGCGTGCCGTGCGTCATGACGACCACGCCCGGGATCGCGTCGATCACGCCGTCCAGGAAGACCAGGCCCGCCCGGACCGGGTGGGTGCACCAGGCGGGGAGGGTCTCCTCCCGGGTCAGCACCGGTACGACGAACAGGCAGCCCGCCGCCAGCAGGTGCAGGTACATCAGCTCGTGCAGCCAGCCCACCCGCAGGGCGGTACCGAAGTACGGGGTGAAGTAGATGGTCAGCTCGGTGGCGAGCACCAGCGCCGTGCTGACCAGGGGGAAGGTCAGGAGGCGCAGCACCCGGCCGGTCATCGTGCGGCGGAGCCGGGCCGCCGCGGGCTCCGGGAGCGCCTGCACCGCGAGACGGAGCGGGTCGCCCAGCGCCAGGCCCAGCGGTGCGACGAGGTCGAGCAGGATGTTCTGGACGGCGGCCGGCCAGAACAGCGCGTGGTCGTAGACGGCGAGGGCCGACATCGTCGCCACCACCAGCGCGCCCAGGCCCAGGACCGTGAAGGCGGCGGTGCGGGCCGGCGACCAGGGCTCGCCCTTGGCGCGTACCCGCAGCACGCCCCAGCCGTACAGCCCGCCCAGCACCACGACCAGCAGCAGCGCCGGTACGTCCAGCTGCCACGACGTCAGCAGCCGGCCCGCGGTCAGCTCGGCCATCCCGCTCACCCTCCTCGGGTCTCTGGGTCCCTCGGCCCCACGGCCTCATGGCCCTACGGCCCCACCGTCGGGACGAAACGGTCAGACCCACTGCGCGACGCTATACCCGGCCCGCCCGGCGCTCGCATCAGGGTCGCCTGTGACACGCCTGGCATACCGCCCCGCGTCACAGTTCTGTGCCGGACCGAGGTGACTCTTGTTCACTTTCGCCGGACCGTGCCTAGGGTGATCATCGCGGTTGCGGATCTTGACCGGGTCCGGCTCCGCGGGGACTGGTTCTTGCGCACTGGGGGGCGTTTTCATCATGGGGGAACGGTCTGTCATGCCTCGGCGTGTGCCGGGGCGGTCCGTCGCCGCGGTTCTGGCCGCCGTCGGGATCGTCGCCGGGGTGCTGGTCGGCGGACCGGGGCTGGAGTCGGTGGCCGGGTGCGGGACGTCGGGGGACCTCTATCCGTCGCAGACCGCGCGGGACTGGGTGTCGTACGCCGATCATGTCGTCGTCGCCAGCCCGGTCCGGGAGCGGGAGACCAACCGGCGGAACTACAGCAAGGGGTCGATCGCGTACGCGATGGACCGGCTGGTGAGCTTCCGGACCGAGAGCCGCCTGTGGTCCCGCAGCTCACCCCGGCACACCGTCGGCTCGGAATTCGACATGGTCGCACCGGGCTGGGAGGTCTACCGGTCCAGCGGCACCCGGGTGGCACAGCTGGCCACCGACGCGCCCCGGCTCCAGGCCGGCCACACCTATCTGCTCGCCCTGCGCTGGCGCGAGGGCGGCTGGGTGGTCCTCGGCGAGGGCGGGGCCGTGCCCTTCGACGACCACACCGGCGACCAGGGCGAGTGGTGCGGACGGGTGCTGAGCAAGGAGGACGTGGCCGAGGGCGAGCGGTTCTCCCGGCACGACGACCACAGCCTGGAGAAGGCGGTGCTCGGCCGAAACGAGGACGCCGTCAAACGCACCCTGGACAAGGCCGCCGCAGGCCACTGAGCCGGGCCACACCCGAGCCCCGGCCCGGTCTCCCGGCCCACGGCCGAACCGCCCGGCCCGGCGCAGGGCCGAACCGGCCCCGCCCGCACCCGCCTCCACACCGGCACACCGCCCCGCCGGCGTCGGTCCCGCCTGACCCCCCAGTACACAAGCGCCCACATCTCCCCCACCGAAATGGCATGAACAGTTCACCTGTTCTCCACATTCGACGCGCTGGTGCGCAAGGAACCGGCCATTGACTCTCCCCGCGCGGCACCCCATTCGGGGCCGTGTGGGGAGAATCGTTTCGTATAGGGGGGGCACAGTGGTGTCCGCGCTCGAGGGTTCCGCCGGGGCGGAATCCGAAAGACCCGTGCCCAGGCGGCTGTCCGCTGCCCGGGGGCTCGGGGACCGGATGTTCCGGTACCAGTTGACGGCCACGGGTGGCATCGTCCTTGCCATCATGGCCGCCGTAGGGCTGTTCCTGCTGCTCCGGGCCGGGCAGGCGCTGCGGGCCAGAGGCGTCTGGGCCTTCCTCACGACCGCCGAATGGCAGCCGGACGTGCACCGGTTCGGCATCGCGGCCGTGCTCACCGGCACGCTGCTCATCGCCGCCGTCGCGGTCACCATCAGCGTGCCGCTGGCCCTCGGCACCGCCCTGTTCATCTCGGACGTGGCGCCCCGGCCCCTGCGCCGCACGCTCGTCACGATGGTGGACCTGATGGCCGCCGTGCCCTCCGTGGTCTACGGCCTGTGGGGACTGTTCTTCCTCCAGGAGCACGTGATCGGGCTCTCCCGCTGGCTGTCGGACTGGTTCGGGTGGATCCCGTTCCTGCACGTCGACGGCGTCCAGCCGGGCGAACCCCTCTCCTCCCAGAGCGTCTACACCGCCTCCACCTTCGTCGCCGGAATCGTCGTCGCCCTGATGGTCGCGCCGATCCAGTGCTCGGTGATGCGCGAGGTGTTCGCCCAGGCACCGGCCGGTGAACGCGAGGGCGCCTACGCGCTCGGCGCCACCCGCTGGGGCATGATCCGCGCGGTCGTCCTGCCGTACGGCATGGGCGGGATCATCGGCGGCACCATGCTGGGCCTGGGCCGGGCGCTCGGCGAGACCATCGCGGTCTACCTGATCATCTCCCCGGTCTTCGTGATCCAGCCGCACATCCTGCAGACCGGTTCGAACTCGGTCTCCTCCCTCATCGCCCTGCACTACGGCGATGCCTCCACCTTCGGCATGTCGGCGCTGATGGCCGCGGGTCTGGCGCTGTTCCTGCTCACCCTGGCGGTCAACTTCACCGCCTCCTCGATCGTGGCGCGGTCACGGTCCGGCGCGCAGAGCGAGGCGTGACGATGACCGTCGTAGACCTTGAGAAGAACGTTCCGCAGGACGCCCCCCGGGACGTGCCCGCGGACGGCACCCCGCACGACATCGCCGCCGAACTCCCCGACGTACCGCGCCGGATCGGCGGGCTCACCCGCTCCGGGGTGCTGTCGCTGTTCGGCGCGGCCGCCTCCGGGCTGTGCACCGCCGTCCTGCTCTTCGGTGAACTCGCCCCGTTCTCCGGGGCGTTGGGATTCTTCGTCACCGCATACCTTTCATTCGTAGGTATCTACGCGGTGTTGACAGGCCTTGAGGAGGACGGGCAGGCGGTACGGGACCGGGTGATGACCGTCGTCCTGTGGACCGCGGGCGGGCTGATGTTCCTCGCGCTCGCGATGGTCGTCGGCTTCACCGCGTGGCGCGGCCGGGAGGCCCTGCCGCACGGCAACTTCTTCACCCAGGACATGCAGGCGGCGGGCCCGCTGGACCCGCTGACCCACGGCGGCATCGCGCACGCCATGCTCGGCACCCTCATCATGATCACCATCGCGCTGGCGATCACGGTCCCGCTGGGACTGGCCTGCGCGGTGTACCTCAACCAGATCCGCGGCCGCTTCTCGCGGTTCGTCCGTACGATCGTCGAGGCGATGACCGCGCTGCCGTCGATCGTGGCCGGTCTGATGGTGTACGCGGTCTGGATCCTCGGCCTCGGCATGCAGAAGTCGGGTCTGGCGGCCGGCTTCGCGATCAGCGTGATGATGCTGCCGATCGTGATCCGCGCGGCGGACGTGGTGCTGCGCCTGGTGCCGGGCAACCTGACCGAGGCGTCGGAGGCCCTCGGCGCCCCGCGCTGGCGGACGGTGTGGCACGTGGTCCTGCCGACGGCTCGCTCCGGTCTCGCCACCGCCGTCATCCTCGGCACGGCCCGCGGCATCGGCGAGACCTCCCCGGTCCTGCTCACGGCGGGCTTCACGGCGGCGCTCAACGCCGACCCGACGAGCGGCCCGATGATCTCCCTCCCGCTCGCCGTCTTCAACTTCGTCAAGTCCCCCGAGCCGACGATGATCGCCCGCGGCTTCGGCTCGGCGGCGGTCCTGATGGCCCTGGTCCTGGTCCTTTTCGCGATCGCCCGGGTGATCGGTGGCCGCGGCCCCGGTCACCAGAACAAGCGCCAGGCGAAGAGGGCGGCGCGGGCCTCGCGCAGGGATGCGCAGAGGTTCACGGAACTTCGCACGCCGGGACCGGAGTTGTTCGAGCCCGCTTCCTCCGAAGACGCCGCTGAGACCGAGCGCCCCGAAGGGGGCGCGGGGAACGGCGCGACCAGCCCCCACACACCCGCACCCGACAACGAGGCCGAACACGGCCCCACGGACGGAGACAGCCACTGATGTCCAGCCAGCTCCTCAACGCCCTGAGACGGCTGGGCATTCTCGCCGCGCTGCTCAGCATCCTGACCCCCCTCACCGTCATCGGCCTCACGCAGAGCGCGTCCGCCGACAGCTACACCCCCATCGCCGGCGCCGGCTCGACCTGGGCCGAGAACGCCGTCGACGAATGGCGTCGCGCCGTCAACCAGTACGGCATGCGGATCAGCTACGCCGGCACCGGTTCCTCCGACGGCCGCCGCCAGTTCCTCTCCGGGACCGTCGACTTCGCCGTCTCCGACATCCCCTTCCAGACCAGACCCACCGACGGCAGCGCGGCCGAGCGCCCCGCGAGCGGCTCCTACGCCTACATGCCGATCGTCGCCGGCGGCACCGTCTTCATGTACCACCTCACCGTCAACGGCAAGCGGGTCACCAACCTCCGCCTCTCCGGAGACGTGGTCACCAAGATCTTCACCGGGGCGATCAAGACCTGGGACGACCCGGTGATCAAGGCCGACAACCCCGGCCTCCAGCTGCCGCACCGCGTCATCGTCCCGGTGGTCCGCTCCGACGGCTCCGGCTCCACCGCCCAGTTCACGATGTGGATGGCGAACCAGCACAGGTCGCTGTGGAACGCGTACTGCGCGAAGGTCGGCCGGTCCGGTTCCTGCGGGCAGACCTCGTACTACCCCACCGTCTCCGGCATGATCGCCCAGTCCGGTGACCTCGGTGTCGCCGGTTACGTCGCCCAGAACTACGGCGAGGGCGCGATCGGGTACGTCAACTACTCCTACGCGCTCAACGCGCACTACCCGGTCGCCAAGGTCCTGAACCACGCGGGCTACTACACCGAGCCCACCCCGCAGAACGTGGCGGTCTCGCTCCTCAAGGCGAAGATCAACACCAACAAGAGCTCGGCGGACTACCTCACCCAGCAGCTCGACGGCGTCTACAACGACTCCGACAAGCGCAACTACCCGCTGTCCAGCTACTCGTACATGATCCTGCCGCTGAAGGTGCAGGGCACCTTCACCAAGGTCAAGGGCAAGACGCTCGGCGCCTTCTCCTACTACTTCATGTGCCAGGGACAGCAACAGGCACCAAAGCTCGGCTACTCGCCGCTCCCGATCAACCTCGTGCAGGCCGGCTTCGACCAGATCCGCCGGATCCCGGGTGTGCAGGCGCGGAACATCAACATCAAGAACTGCAACAACCCGACCTTCACGGCCAGCGGCCAGAACCGGCTCGCCCAGACCGCGCCCTACCCCGCCGCCTGTGACAAGAAGGGCGCCGCGCCCTGCACCACGGGTACCGGCGGCACCAAGTCCGGCACCGGCGGCAACGGCGGCGGGGCCTCCGGCGGCAGCGGCGGCACCGGTTCCGGCGGCGCGAGCGGCACGGGCTCCGACAGCGGCGGCTCCGCAGGGGGGAGCAGCGCCACGCCCTCGGTCGACCCCGACACCGGGCAGACCATCTCCCCGGACGGCACCGGCTCCGGCGGCACCAGTTCGTCCGGCGGTACGACGGCCGGCGGCA
Source organism: Streptomyces sp. NPDC001220 (assembly GCF_053597895.1). Lineage (NCBI taxonomy): Bacteria > Bacillati > Actinomycetota > Actinomycetes > Kitasatosporales > Streptomycetaceae > Streptomyces > Streptomyces sp. NPDC001220. The sequence goes on along the minus strand of NZ_JBSFJE010000001.1, from coordinate 53,147 downwards.
CCGTCGCCCTCGCCCAGCCGGTCGCCGTGGCCACCGCGCACGGCTGGACGGCCACCCAGACGCTGATGCTGCTGGCCGCGGTCCTGGTCTTCGGCCTCCTCCTGCTGCCCTCGCTGGTCTCCCGGCTGGTCGGCAGCAAGGCCGACGGCACCGGCAACGGCCGCTCCGAGGACGGGAGTTCGCGATGAGACGCGCCCGGATGCGCAACGCGCTGATACGCCTGCTCGCCGGCGCCACGATCGGCGCCCTCGCCGGACTCGCGGTCGCCCAGACCGCCCCCACCGCCACCGCGGCCACCGGCTCCGCCGTGACCGTCTCCGGGCGCGGCGAGTTCAAGGACATGAAGTTCACGGTCTCCCAGACCACCCACCTCACCAGCCAGGCCGTCACGGTCAGCTGGTCCGGCGGCGCCCCGACCACCTTCGCGGGCACCCAGTTCAACACCGACTTCGTGCAGATCATGCAGTGCTGGGGCGACGACGACGGCACGGTCCCGTCCAACCCCGGCCCGGCACGCACCCAGTGCCAGTACGGCGCCTCGCCGACCACGGACCGCGGCAGCTGGCCCGGCAACGACTACGACGACACCCGCCGGGTCTTCTACAACGCCGACCCCACCAACTACGGCCAGGACAACCGCTTCGGCGCCGGCAACCCCAACGCCCCCGGCGAGGTCCCCTTCAAGCCGGTGAGCGGCGACATCGTCACCAGCAACACCCAGAACAACCCCTACTTCAACCACAACACCACCAACGAGGTCGACTTCGCCCGCACCGGTGCCGACGGCACCGGCAAGGAGTTCTTCGAGGTCCAGACCGCCAACGAAGCACCGCATCTGGGCTGTGGAATGCCCGTGACGGTCGACGGCGCCACCAAGCCGCGCAGTTGCTGGCTGGTGATCGTCCCGCAGGGTCGTCTCGACCTCGACGGCAAGCCGTACGCCGACCAGAGCCAGGTCAACGCGGGCTCCCCGGTCTCCTCCACCAACTGGAAGAACCGGATCGCCGTCAAGCTGGACTTCAACAGCGTGGGCACCAACTGCGCCCTGGGCGCCGACGAGCGCCCCACCGCCGGCAGCGAACTCGCCGCCGACGCCATGACCAGCTGGCAGGGCGCCCTGTGCGCGGCCGGCAAGGTCTACGGCTACACGGAGATGGGCGAACCCGACGCCCGCACCCGGCTCGGCAACGACGGCTCCTTCGGCCTCGCCTTCACCACCCGAGCGCTGGGCTCCGACCTGGCCACGACCGCGCCCCCGGGTACGACGTCGTACGCGCCGGTCGCGCTCTCGGGAACCGTGATCGCCTTCACGATCGAACGAAGGCCCAGGTCCGACGCTCCCGAGTCGGAGAACAAACTCGCCGGGACCAAGATCGAGTCGATCGACATCACCCCGCGTCTGGCCGCCAAACTGCTCACCGAGTCGTACCGCAACTCCGCCTGGCAGGCGGTGATCAACGGCACCGCCGCCAAGGGGTACGGCTGGGCGAAGAACAACCCGGCCGGTCTCGCCACCGACCCCGAGTTCATCGAACTGAACCCCGAGTTCGCCCATCTGTCGGTCGCCGAGACCCCCGCCACCGACACCGACCTGCTCACCTCGCTGGGCCACTCCGACTCGGCCCGCGCGCTGTGGCAGTGGATCGTGTCCGACAAGGACGCCCGGCAGTTCCTCGCCGGTGTCCCGGACGACTGGGGCATGCGGATCAACCCGTACTACTCCACCAACACCGACCTCAACCCGACCGGCGTCGCCTTCGACCCGTCCCAGACGGACGACTACCCGAAGAGCGACCCCTGGTGCACCATCCCGGCCGGCAGCGGCGCCACCCAGAAGCAGTGCATGATCGACTTCCATCCGTACGTCGACGACATGCACGCCGGCGCGCTGCACACCCGTCGCGCCGACGGCCTGTGGAAGTCGACCTGGGACCCGCTGGCCACCCCGCCCGCGTACAAGAGCCCCGGCCCGCAGACCGTGGGTTCCCGGTTCCTCATCACCGTCACCGACGCGGCGTCCGCCACCCGGTACGGTCTGCAGACCGCCCGCCTGCGCAACGCGGCAGGAAAGTTCGTCGGGCCGACGGAGAACGCCCTGACGTCCGCCGCCGCGAGCGCCTCCGGCAAGGGACTCGCCGAGATCACTCCGTCCGGGGCGACGGCCAAGGACGCCTACCCGCTGGCCCAGCTGGTCTACGCGGCGGTCCGCCCCGGCAAGGTGAGCAAGGCCGCCCGCCAAGACTACGCCTACCTGCTCAAGTACGCGGCGGGCAACGGCCAGATCACCGGCGACGACCCGGGCCGGCTGCCCGTCGGCTACGCCCCGCTGCCGAAGAAGCTGCGCACCCGGACCGACAAGGCGGCCGACGCACTGATCCACTACACCGGTCCGAGCCCGGCCGACGACGGCGGCTCGGCGGACGGCGGCGGCACGGACACCTCCGGTGGCGGCGCGCCCGGCTCCGCAGGGGACACCGGAGGCACGGGTGCCGTCGGCGGCACGGGCACGGGCGCCGGGGCCGGTGGCGCCGGCGCCTCGCCGAGTGCGTCGGCGTCGTTCGGCGGCGGCACGGCGTTGGAAACAACCGCGGCCGGCAACACCCCGGCGGACCCGGCGAACCCGCTGCGGTACGCCGTTCCGGCGGGGGCCGCGCTCGGAGCGGTCGCCGGTGCCGGGGCGCCCTTCGCGGGCGGACGTCGGCTGTCGATCAGTACCGCTCGAACGACGCTACGTCGTCTTCGGGTGCGTCGTGGCTGGTCGCGCCCACGCGGCGGAGCCGCACATGGATAGGGCCCCGCGCCCCTAAGGGGCGCTTCCCTCAGGGGCGTCACAAGCCCCACGGAGCCCAAGTGCTCCCCACAGACGGCCGCCCGCCCCGAAAGGCAGTCGGGGCGGACGGCCCGCACCACCCTGCCAGATCCCCTTCTCTCCTCGCTCCTTCACACAGTCACGGAGACACTCGATGCGCAGAACGCGCTCCACGGCGGCCCTGGTCGCCGCCGCAGTGGTGGCCGGCGGCCTGGCTCTGGCGAGCCCCGCGTATGCCGACCCCACCCCCGCCGGCACCTTCCGCCAGCTCGTCGGCGTGGGCTCCGACACCACCCAGGACGTGATGAACGCCCTGGCCGGCGACACCGTCAACGGCACCTCCTACGCCGACAAGGCCGTGAAGTCGTCCGCCGGCGCGGGCCTCGCCTCCTACGACGCGATCGGCTCCGCCACCATCCAGACCCGCTCCGGCGGCCCGTCCTTCAACCGCCCCAACGGCTCGGGCCCGGGCCGTACGGCGCTCAGCGACTCGCTGACCGGTGACAAGTTCAACGACACCACCGTCGCGGGCCAGGTGGACTTCGCCCGCTCCTCCGGCGGCCCGAGCAACCTGGTGGGCAACGCCCTGACCTACATCCCGTTCGCGCGGGACGCGGTCGGCGTCGCGGTCCGCGGCACCGGCCTGGACACGCTGACGAAGGACCAGCTGTTCGACATCTACAAGGCCGGCGGCACGCGCACGCTGAACGGCCAGACCCTGCACCCGGTCCTGCCGCAGCTCGGTTCCGGCACCCGCAAGTTCTTCCTCGCCGCGATCGGCCTGACCGAGGGCACGGTCGACACCACCCTGCCGACCGTCCAGGAGAACCAGGCCAACGCCGCCCTCACCCAGGACGGCGCGCTCGCCCCGTTCTCCGTGGGCAGCTGGATCGCGCAGAACAACGGCGTCGCCCCCGACTTCAGCTCCGCCGCGGTCGCCGCGGGCGGGCACCTGGCGAGCGTCCAGCTGCCGGGCGACACCGGTGGCGTCACCAGCCCGGTGACCACCGTGGACGGCAAGCTCGCCCCGGTCTCGCACTACTACGAGAACTCCACCTTCGGCCGTGACGTCTACAACGTCGTGCCGAGCCGGGCGATCGACCCGACCAGCATCTTCTTCAACAAGGACATCTACGACGTCTTCGTCACCAGCGGCGACCACGAGGCCGCCATGGCCACGGACACCGCCGAGGACGTCATCGCGGACTTCGGCTTCCTGAACGAGTCGTACAACGGCTCGATCAACCTGGCCAAGCACGCCAAGGTCGGCGGTCTGGAGTCGACCACCACGGGCAACGCGCCCGACAAGCCCACCCTGAAGACCACGGTCGGCGACGCCGGCCTCAAGCTCAGCTGGACCCCCAGCACCATCACCCCGGCCCTGCCGGTGACCGACTACCGGGTCACCCTGAAGGACGCGGACGGCGGCGTCATCAGCACGAAGGACCTGCCGAAGTCCACGACGTCGTTCTCCTTCACCGATCTGGCCACCGGCACCTACAGCGTCACCGTCACCGCCAACAACCTGGTCGGCGCCGGCACCGAGGCCACCTGGACCGGTGCGGTCAAGTACGCCAGCACCACCAAGGCCACCACCGCCACCACCGCCTACGGCAAGACCCCGAAGGTCGCCGTGACGGTCACCGGCACGCACGGCGTCAAGCCGACCGGCAAGGTCACCGTCAAGGACGGCACCACGGTCGTCGGCACCGGCACCCTGGACTCGTCCGGCAAGGTCTCCATCGGCCTGTCGAACCACCTCAAGGTCGCCACGCACTCGCTGTCGGTGTCGTACCCGGGCACCTCCAAGCTCAACGCGTCCTCCACGCTCGTCTCCCTGAAGATCACCAAGGCGTCGGCGGCGGTCTCCACCTCGCACCCGACCTCGGTGAGCCACACCGCCAAGGGCAAGGTCACCGTCAAGGTCACCGCGACCGGCACCACCCCGGGCGGCACCGTCCGCATCTACCAGGGCACCAAGGTCATCGCGACCGGCACCCTGAGCGGCGGCCACGTCACCATCACCCTGCCGAAGCTGGCCAAGGGCAAGCACACCCTGCACGCCTTCTACGTCGGTTCCTCGACCGTCAACTCGAAGGCCGGCGCCAACTTCACCATCACCTCCAAGTAACCCCCTGACGGGCCCGCCGGGAGCCTCGAGGTTCCCGGCGGCCCCGCACTCGTCTTTTGAAGGAGGCGGGCCCCGTGACCGTCGCCGTACCGACACCGAAAGCTCTGGCCGCGGCCGTGCCGCGCAGGCCCGTCCGCAGCCTCACCGTCGTCCGCCACCTCTCGCGCGGCGGACTGCTCAGCCTCGCCGCCCTGCTGCTCGGCATCACCGTGCAGCTGCTGGTGGTCAGCGGGGCCCAGCAACACGCCGCACAGCACGCCGACTTCGACCAGCTGCGCGAACAACTCGCCCTCGGCACCGCCCCGGTGGCCCAGACCGGCCAGGACGGCAAGCTGCTGGCACCGGGCACGCCGCTCGCGATCGTCAAGATCCCGAAGCTGGGCCTGAGCCAGGTCGTCCTGGAGGGCACCGACTCCGCCGTGCTGACCGACGGCCCCGGGCACCGCCGGGACACCCCGATGCCCGGCCAGGCCGGCACCAGCGTGCTGATGGGCCGGGCGGGTGCGTACGGCGGCCCGTTCGGCAGGCTCTCCGAGCTGACCAGCGGCGACACCTTCACCGTGATCACCGGCCAGGGCAAGGCGGACTTCCAGGTCATCGACGTACGACGGGCCGGGGACCCGGCACCGACCGCGCTCGCCGCCGGCAAGAGCCGCCTCGTCCTGATCACGGCGACGGGCCCGAAGTTCGCCCCCTCGGGCATCCTGCGCGTCGACGCCGACCTGGTCTCCGAGGCGTTCCAGACCCCGTCGGCCGTGATCCGCGCCGGCACCCTGCCGGCCTCCGAGGAGCCCCTCGCCCGCCCCTCCGGGGTGCCGTGGCCGCTGGTGATGTGGCTGCAGGCGCTGCTGCTCACCGCCGTGGCCGCCGTCTGGGCCTGGCACCGCTGGGGCCGCCACCAGACATGGATCGTCTTCGCCCCGGTCGTCGCGGTGCTCGGCCTCCAGGTCGCGACGCGGACCACCGAACTGCTGCCGAATCTGCTGTGAACCAGGTGAATGAGATGACCGAGACCGCGACGACCGAGTCCGCGACGAGCGACACCGCCATGACCGACACCGCCGTACTGCCCGCCGCCGTCCCGGTGGTGGACGGCCCCGCCCCCGCCACCCTCGAAGCCCGTGCCGTCTCCGCCTGGTTCGGCTCCCACCAGGTGCTCAGCCGGGTGTCGCTGACCATGCCCGCGGGCGAGGTCACCGCACTCATCGGCCCGTCCGGCTGCGGCAAGTCGACGTTCCTGCGCACCCTCAACCGGATGCACGAGATGATCCCCTCGGCGCAGTTCGGCGGCGAGGTGCTCTTCGAGGGCGAGGACATCTACAACCCGTCGTGGCGGCTGACCGACGCCCGCCGCAGGATCGGCATGGTCTTCCAGAAGCCGAACCCGTTCCCGGCGATGTCGATCTACGACAACGTGGTGGCCGGCCTCAAGCTGACCGGCACGAAGGTGAACCGCCGGGAGAAGGACGAGCTGGTCGAGGAGTCCCTGACCCGCGCGGGCCTGTGGAAGGAGGTCCGCGACCGGCTCCGGCAGCCGGGCGGCGCGCTCTCCGGCGGCCAGCAGCAGCGCCTGTGCATCGCGCGGGCGCTGGCGGTCCGCCCCCGGGTGCTGCTGATGGACGAGCCGTGCTCGGCCCTTGACCCGACCTCGACCCGCCGCGTGGAGGAGACCATCCACGACCTGGCCGGCCAGGTCACGATCGTGATCGTCACCCACAACATGCAGCAGGCTGCGCGTGTCTCCCAGCAGTGCGCGTTCTTCCTGGCCGAGCAGGGCACCCCGGGCGGCATCGTCGAACACGGCGCCACGGACGCCGTCTTCAACTCCCCGCAGGACCAGCGCACGGCCGACTACGTGGCGGGCCGGTTCGGCTGAGCCCCGCCGAGAGCAGCACGCTCCACCGCCGCCGGGCTCCTCGAGGGAGGGGACCCGGCGGCGAGCCGTACCGGTGCGGAGACCACCGGTTCGTCCGGCGCCGTCAGCCCCGCGTACGCCGTGCCGTCACCCGTGCGGACCACGACCGCAGGAAGCTGTGACCGAGAACACCGAGGACACCGGCCGGGGCGCGCTGCCCCCCGTGTCCACGCTGACGTGAATACGCTCGTCCTGAGGCTCTCCCGACCCTACGTATTGTAGGTTCCCCATCGGCCACGGCGGCTCGTCAGCTCATCGGGGGTACTCATGCACGGCACGGACACACAGGAGACGCGGCGCAGCCTCGCCCCCACGGTGGCGGCGCTGGTGGCGAGCCTGCTGGTCGCGGCGGTGGGCGTGTACGAGCTGTCCGGCTTCGGCCTGCACAGCCTCGACCGGCGCCCGCACCTGTTCAGCGACGGGCTGGCGACGGGCGGGGTGATCGTCGCGGCGGTGGCGGCGGGCGCGGCGATCGGGAACCTCGCGTGGGTACTGGCGGCCCGACGACGGGTCGAGCGGGAGCATCCGTAGGAACGGGAGCGGCCGCAGGAACGGGAACGTCCGCAAGAACGGGAACGTCCGCAGGAAAGGAAGCATCCCAAAGGACGGGAGAATCCGCAGAAGGGGAGCATCCGTAAGGACGGGAGCATCCGTAAGGACGGGAACGTCCGCAGGAACGGGAGCATCCGAAAGGGCGGGAGGATCCGTAATCGCGGGAGCGTCCGTAAGAAGGGGGGCTCCCCCTTTCACACCGTTTTCCGCACCGCTTCCGCACCACGGCCGGCCTCCCCACCGACTCTCGCCGTTACCCTACGGACTGTAGGGTCAGCTCCCTCCGCCATCGTCCCCGTCCCCGTCCCCCAAGGTGACCGGTCCCCATGCCCGCACAGCAGTCGACCCTGATCCCCGCGCGCGCGTCCGCCGACCGCCGCGGTCCCGCCGCCACCCCCGGCGGCGCACTCCGCAGGCGGGCCGCCGACGCCACCGTCTGGTACCTGCGGCTGATCGCCGTACTGAACATAGCGGCGGTCATGTCCCTGCCGTTCCGGCAGGAGGTCGACGAGCACAACAACGGCCGCCTCACCCTGCACCTCCACCGGCAGCACGCCCACCACTCCGGCCAGTTCTTCACCCCGTACCTGGCCACGGCCGGCCTGGTCTCGGCCGCCCTCGCCATCTTCTTCGTGCTGGTGATGCGTCGCCGCAAGCGCGCCGCGTGGGTGGTCAACGTCGTCCTGTCCACCCCCCTGTTCGCCCTCTACGTCCTCGCTCTGACCCAGCACGAGTACCGCGCCCACGCCTTCAACTGGGCCTCCGCCGCCCTCACCGGCCTCTTCGTGGCCGCGCTGCTGGTCAGCCGCCGGGAGTTCGACGCGGTCGGCGACCCGTCGAACCCGAGGCTGGCGCTGGCGGTGGGCGTGGGCGGCGTGGCCGTCACCGGCGTCCTGGGCACGCTCCTCGTCCACGCCACGAACAAGCTCCCCGGCGCCACCATCCCCGACGAGATCGCCTACACGCTCCTGCGGGGCATCAGCGTCGGCCCGCTCGCCGACCACGTCACCGCGGTGCACGCCCCGCGCTGGACCGACGTCATCATCAACGCCCTCCTCGCCGCCGCCTTCTGCCTGGTCCTGTACGCCGGCTTCCGCTCCCCGCGCGGCCGCCGCCTGCTCAGTGCCGAGGACGAGTCGAAGCTCAGGGGTCTGCTGGACCGGCACGGCGCCCGCGACTCCCTCGGCTACTTCGCCCTGCGCCGCGACAAGATGGCGATCTTCTCGCCCACCGGCAAGGCGGCGGTCACCTACCGCGTCGTCGGCGGGGTCAGCCTCGCCTCCGGCGACCCGATCGGCGACCCGGAGGCGTGGCCCGGCGCGATCGACGCGTGGCTGACGGAGGCCCGGCAGCACGCGTGGACCCCCGCGGTCATGGGCGCGAGCGAGGAGGCGGGCACGATCTACGCCCGGCACGGCCTGGACGCCCTGGAACTGGGCGACGAGGCGATCGTCGACATCGCCGACTTCACCCTGGAGGGACGCGCGATGCGCGTGGTCCGCCAGGCCCACAACCGCGTCCGGCGGGCGGGTTACACGGTCCGCGTCCGCCGCCACGAGGACATCCCGCCCGACGAGATGTCCCTGCTGATCGACCGGGCCGACCACTGGCGCGACGGCACCACGGAACGCGGCTTCTCGATGGCGCTCGGCCGCCTCGGCGACCCGGCGGACGGCCGCTGCGTCATGCTGGAGTGCCGGGACGCCGACGACGTGCCCCGCGCCCTCCTCAGCTTCGTCCCCTGGGGCGAACAGGGCCTCTCCCTGGACCTGATGCGCCGCGACCGCGACGCGGAGAACGGCCTGATGGAGTTCATGGTCGTGGAACTCCTCCTCAAGGCACCCGACCTGAAGGTGGACCGGGTCTCGCTGAACTTCGCGATGTTCCGCTCGGTCTTCGAACGCGGCTCCCGCCTCGGCGCCGGCCCGGTCCTGCGCCTCTGGCACGCGACCCTGACGTTCTTCTCCCGCTGGTGGCAGATCGAGTCCCTGTACCGGGCCAACGCGAAATACCGCCCGATATGGGAACCGCGCTACCTGCTGTTCGCGCGGAGCAGCGACATCCCCCGCATCGGCTTGGCCAGCGCCCGGGCGGAGGGCTTCCTCACGGTTCCCTGGGGGTCGTGACGAGAGGGTTCGGCCCGACCGTACGGCCGAGGGGGACGGAGAGCGGCGGTTCACCCGCGCGGCGTTCCGCCCCCCGCGAACCCCCCGCCCACCGTGAAGCCGATCACCGCGCCGCCGCCCGCTCGACGGAAGGCGAAGGGGGCGCCGCCGTGGGCCATCGCGACCTCCCGGACGATGGAGAGGCCGAGGCCGGAGCCGGGCAGCGAGCGGGCGTCCGCGGCGCGGTAGAAGCGGTCGAAGATGCGGATCAGGTCGCCCTCGGCGATACCGGGGCCGCGGTCGAGGACCTCGACGCGGACCGTGCCCGGCCGGGCGGGGCCGGTGACGTTGATCTCGATGGGCGCCTTGCCGTCCCGGTCGAACTTGGCCGCGTTCTCGACGAGGTTGGAGACGGCCCGCTGGAGCATGCCGGGGCGGCCGTCGGTGGTCGTGTCACCGGCGGCGCGCAGCAGGATCTCGCGGCCGCTGCGGCGGCGGGCCAGCCCGGCGACGTCCTCCGCGATGTCGGCCAGGTCGACGCGCTGCGGCGGCTCCATATCGGACTGCCCGGCCGCCAGGTCGACCAGCTCGTTGACCAGGTCGGTCAGCTCGCGGGCCTCCTGGCCGAGGTCCGCGACGAGTTCGTCGCGGGTGGCGGGCGGCAGCTCGTCGATACGGCGGAGCAGGGAGATGTTGGTGCGCAGCGAGGTCAGGGGGGTGCGGAGTTCGTGGCCGGCGTCCTGGACCAGGCGCCTCTGGTCCTCCTCCGACTGGGCCAGCCGCCCCAGCATCCGGTCGAAGGCCCTGCCCAGCCGGCCCACCTCGTCCAGTCCCGTCACCGGGACCTGGATGCCGAGCTGCCGGGTCCTGGCCACGTCCTCCGCGGCGGAGGTGAGAATCACCAGCCGGCGGGTGATCCGGCGGGCCAGCCACCAGCCGAACAGCCCCGCGGCCACGACCACCGCCGCCATCAGTGCCAGCGTCCGCTGCTGCAGCGCCTGCAGCAGGTCCTCCGTGTCGCTGAACTCCTGCGCCACCTGGACCGCGCCCCGGCCGTCGCCGAGCGCCACCGTGGCGATCCGGTACAGGTCGTCGCCGACCCGGACGTCCTTGTGCTGGGCCGTCGTCCCGGCCGCCGCGGCCATGGCGGCCGCCCGGTCCGTGTCGGTGACGGGCAGCGCCGGGCTGCCGTGGTCGACGATCTCGCCCCGCGCGCCGAGCACCTGGACGTCGGTGCGGACCGGCCGGACCAGGTCGTGTCCCGGCCGGGAGGAGGAGAAGAAGTCCTGCGGGACCATCCGGTCCTGCTTGACCTCGTCCTGCACGTCGGAGACGACCTGGGTGAACACCGACTGCTCGTCGACACGGACCAGCCGGGCGGCGGCGTTGTACGACAGGATGCCGACGACGATGGTGACGGCGGCGGTGACCGCCGCGAAGGAGAGGACGAAGGTGGTGCGCAGGGAGACGAGCCTGGGCCGACGCCTGACCAGCACCCGCCGGAGCCGCTGGAGGCGGCCCACTCAGTCCTCCCGCAGCACGTAACCCACGCCCCGGACGGTGTGGATCAGCTGCGGAGCGCCGGGCTCGTCGAGCTTGCGGCGCAGGTAGCCGACGTAGACGGCGAGGTTCTTGGAGCCGGGGCCGAAGTCGTAGCCCCAGATTCGGTCGTAGATCGTGGAGTGGTCCAGGACGATCCCGGCGTTGCGGGCGAGCAGTTCCAGGAGCTCGAACTCGGTGCGGGTCAGCTCCAGCTCGCGCCGGCCGCGCCAGGCCCGGCGGGCCTGGAGGTCCATCCGCAGCCCGGCCGCCTCGACCTGCCGGTCGGAGATCTGCGGTTCCCGGCCGGGTTCGGGGGCGGCGCCGCCCGAGCCGCCGCCGGTGGTCACCGGGGAGGTGCGCCGCAGCAGCGCCCGCAGCCGCGCGAAGACCTCCTCGACGTCGAAGGGCTTGACGACGTAGTCGTCGGCTCCGGCGTCCAGTCCCGCGATCCGGTCGGCGGTCTCGACCAGCGCGGTCAGCATCAGGATGGGGGTCCGGTCGCCGCCGGCGCGCAGGACGCGGCAGACCTGGAGGCCGTCGATGCCGGGCATCATCACGTCGAGGACGAGGACGTCGGGCCGGACACGGTGGGCGTGTGCCAGTGCTTCCACACCGTCCGCGACCGCCGTCACCTCATAACCCTCCAGGGTGAGGGCCCGCTCCAGGGCGTGGCGGATGGCGCGGTCGTCTTCGGCGAGCAGCACAGTCTGGGACACGCACCCAGTCTGCCAAGGCCTCCGGCGGTTCGGCCGGGGTGAGCGGGCCTACGATCACCCTTTTTACCTGGCTCTCACCGTCACGGAGGCAACGGGCGTCGAGTTTTCGCTGTCCCCCGGTGGGGGCTGGTCGCGCAGTGCCCCACGCCCCTTACGGGTACGGGGCATCCACAGACCTCAGCTCGCCGCCAGCCTCGCCAGCTGTTCCTCGAACGGCACCACCGGCAGAGCCTCCGGCTGCGCCGGCCGCGCAGCGGTCAGCCCCGTCATCAGCGCCGCCAGCTCCCCCGCGGCCCGCTCGATCCGGTCCTCCAGGCCCTCCGCGCCCCAGTCCTCCGACGCCGCGTAGACGCCCGTCGGTGCGACCACCGCCCGCAGGTACGCGAACATCGGCCGCAGCGCGTGCTCCAGCACCAGCGAGTGCCGGGCCGTGCCCCCGGTCGCCGCGATCAGCACCGGCTTGCCCACCAGCGCTTCCTTGTCCAGGACGTCGAAGAACGACTTGAACAGGCCGCTGTAGGAGGCCGTGAACACCGGCGTGACCGCGATCACGCCGTCCGCCTCGGTCACCGCCTCCAGCGCGGCCGCCAGCCTGCGTCCGGGGAAGCCGTTGGTGAAGTTGTGCGCGATCTCGACCGCGAGGTCGCGCAGCTCCACCGTCTCGACCTCGACACCGTCGGCCTGCCGGCCCACCGCGGCCGCCAGCCGGTCGGCCAGCAGCCGGGTGGACGACGGCACGCTCAGTCCCGCCGAGACGACGACGAGCTTCATGCCCCGACCTCCTTCTTCTCCGCGCCCGAAGCCCCCGAGGCCTCCGAAGCGGCCGCGGCGAGCAGCGAAGCGTGCGTGGGCGCCTCCGGGACGTCTGCCGGACGGCCGTTCGCGAACTCCTTGCGCAGCACCGGCACGACCTCCTCGCCCAGCATGTCGATCTGCTCCAGGACCGTCTTCAGCGGCAGCCCCGCGTGGTCGACCAGGAACAGCTGGCGCTGGTAGTCGCCGGCGTACTCCCGGAAGGCCAGCGTCTTCTCGACGACCTGCTCGGGCGTGCCGACGGTCAGCGGGGTCTGGTCGGTGAAGTCCTCCAGGGAGGGCCCGTGGCCGTAGACCGGCGCGTTGCCGAAGTACGGCCGGAACTCGCGCACCGCGTCCTGCGAGTTGTGCCGCATGAACACCTGGCCGCCCAGGCCGACGATCGCCTGCTCGGGCGTGCCGTGCCCGTAGTGGGCGTACCGGGCCCGGTACAGCTCGACCATCCGCTTGGTGTGGTCGGCGGGCCAGAAGATGTTGTTGTGGAAGAAGCCGTCACCGTAGTAGGCGGCCTGCTCGGCTATCTCCGGCGAGCGGATCGAGCCGTGCCAGACGAACGGGGCGATCCCGTCCAGCGGCCTCGGGGTGGAGGTGAAGCCCTGCAGCGGTGTGCGGAACTTGCCCTCCCAGTTGACGACGTCCTCGCGCCACAGCCGGTGCAGCAAGGCGTAGTTCTCGATGGCGAGGTTGATGCCCTGCCGGATGTCCTGGCCGAACCAGGGGTAGACCGGGCCGGTGTTGCCGCGCCCCATCATGAGGTCCACCCGGCCGTCGGCCAGGTGCTGCAGCATCGCGAAGTCCTCGGCGATCTTCACCGGGTCGTTGGTGGTGATCAGGGTGGTGGAGGTGGAGAGGATCAGCTTCTCCGTGCGCGCGGCGACGTAACCGAGCATGGTGGTCGGCGACGAGGGCACGAACGGCGGGTTGTGGTGCTCACCGGTCGCGAAGACGTCCAGCCCGACCTCCTCGGCCTTCAGCGCGATCGCGACCATCGCCTTGATGCGCTCCCGCTCGCTCGGCGTCCGACCCGTCGTGGGGTCCGGCGTGACATCGCCGACCGTGAAGATCCCGAACTGCATGCTCGCTCACCCTCCAGGTTGTTTACGGTTCAACTATACCCGGAGAACGAGCCCGCACCCGCCGGTATTCCCCACGCCTCGCCATGGAGGCGGCACAGGAAGACCCCGTGACCGAAGCGCCCCTCCAGGGACGCGGGGAACAGCGCGACCGGCCCGCACGCACCCCACAACCGCGCCCTCCAGGGGCGCGGGGAACCGCGCGACCGGCCCCCACCGGCCCGCACCACCCCACAACCCGCGACCGGCCCCCACCGGCCCGTACCACCCCACACCCGCACACCCGCACACCCGCACACCCGCACACCCGCACCGGCCACCCCGTTTCCGTTGTCCCGCCACCCCCGCCCAGGTCTCCCCTACGTAAGCCCACGGGGCGTGAGCCCATGACCCCGAGGGGCCGGTGCCCACCGCCGCACGGCGGTCGCACCGGCTCCCTCCGCTCAGCGCGCCGACTGGAATGCCCGGCCCGCCGCCGTGGCCGCCGTACCGTTCGTGAACAGCCCGCTGCTCGGCTTCGACGGGTCGGCGCCGAGCCCGAACCACGCGTAACGCTGGAGGTAGGGCAGCGCGTCCAGCGCCTTCGCGGACGCGGTGACGAAGTCCGCCTGCTGCTGCGCGGACGGGAAGCGCGTCCCCTGCGAGAAGTCGATCAGCGCGTACTCGGTGAGCCAGATCGGCTTGTGGTACCGCTCGTACACCGACGCCAGATACGAGGTCAGCTGCTGCACGGCCTGCGGGGTGCGGAAGTCGCCGCCGTACCAGTGCAGCGTGATGAAGTCGACCCGGTACCCCTTCGTCTTCGCCCCGGACATGAACCGGTCCAGCCAGCCTCCGGCCGTGTCCGCGCCGTACGCCACCGCCGGGCTGCCCAGCACCTTGCCGGCCCCCATCAGCCTGGGCCACAGCTCCAGCGCCTGCTCGACCGTCATGTTCGACTGCTGCGCCATGTCGGGCTCGTTGAACCCCAGCAGGTACGGCCCCTGCGCACGGGCCTGCGCGAGCGACGCGTCGGTGACGGAGGCGGCGCCCCAGATCATCGGCACGAAGGAGGCCGCGCCCGGGGTCGTCACGCCCTGGTGCTGGGTGTTCCAGGTGTAGTACCAGCTCGCCCCGCTCGCGGCCAGCGCCTGGCTCACGCCGTCGAACGACCACACACCGACACCCTTCCGGGCGCTGGAGGCGACCTGCACGGGGGCCACCGTGCGCGGGGAAGGAGTGGGCTTCACGGACCGGCTCGGGGACGCGCTCGGCCTGGCGGACCGGGAAGGCGACGGGGACGGCGAGGGCGAGTGCGTAGGGCTCGGCGAGGCGATCGCCACCGGCGCGGACGGACGCGGAGCCACCTGGGCCACCGGGGCCGACGGGCCCGCCGTCAGCCGGGCCGCGACCAGCGCGGCCACCGCGACGACCGCGACCGCCGCCGAGCCGCCGGCCACGACCTGCTTGCTCACCACCCGGCGGCCCCGCCGGATGCGCCGGCCCGGATGCCCGTGCCGCCCGCGAGAAGCGCCGGACGTACCCGGAGCGCCGGACGTACCCGAGGTACCGGAAGCACCCGGAGTACCGGAGGACGCCATGACGTGGGCGAGCACCCGCGCCGGATCAAGGCTGGCCGGCACCGCCACCAGCGGCAGACCGCTCAGCAGCCGGTCCATCGGCAACAGCCCCCGCTCCAGGCCGGCGCACCCGCCGCAGCCACGTATGTGGCGGCCGAACCGCTTACGCCACAGAGGACTCGGCGTGCCGTCCCACGGCGCGGCGATCTCGTCCAGCCGGGCACAGCGCGGATCGGCGCCCAGCCCGCGCACCACGCACCGCGAGACCTCCATCTGCTTCTTCATGCGCTGCACCCGCACGGCGGCATGCCGGTCGGACAGCCCCAGCGCACCGGCGAGGTCGGCGCGCTCCAGCTCACCGGTCTCCTCCAGCCACCACAGGGACAGCAGTTCCTGGTCGTCCGGATCGAGCCAGCGTGTCGCCTCGGCGGTCTCCCGGCGCTGCTCGGTCAGGCCCAGCCGCAGGATGGTCAGGCCGGCGAAGTCCAGGTCGGGGTCGGCCAGCACCTCCGCGTCCTCCAGCTGTGCCCGGCGGTCGCGGTCGGTGGCCCGCAGGCTCTCCCGGTTCCGCACCTGCCGGATCGTGATCGCGACCAGCCAGGACCGCAGCGCCGACGGATCCCGCAGCTTCGGCAGCCCCCGCACCATGCGCAACAGCGTCTCCTGTACGACGTCGTCGACGTCGGCGTGACCGTTCAGGGCCCGGCCGACGATGTTGTAGACCAGCGGCAGGCACTGGGCCACCAACTGTTCCAGGGCCCGCCCGTCGCCCGCGCGCGCGGCCGTCACCAGGCCGGGGTCGGGCCCCCTCCGGTGGTTCTCGATCATGTGGGTCTGTTCCTCCGCGCAGGGATCCGGCCGTGGGGCCGACTCTTGGACCGGCTGTGGGGCCGGCTGTGGACCGGCTGCAGGGCCGGCTCTTGGAACGGAGACCCCCCGAGACGCACGGGGACAACAGAAAACCGGCGGGCCGACGTCGAAACCTGTTCGGGTCCGCAATTTATGTTGTACGGCCGCCGTGCACGAGGTCTCCGAGAGGCAGGCGACACATCCGGCACCGCCCGAGGAAGGCCCGAGGATGGCACGAGGACGCAGAAGACACGGCGCGACACCACCGCGACGCCGCTGGTGGTACGCCGCCGCGGCCGCCGCCCTCGCGACGGCGGCCACCGTACTGATCACCTACGGAGCGTGGACACCGGCACCCGGAACCGACACCGCGAGCACAGCGGACCACCGGACGACCGCGGCCGCCCCCTCCGCACCGGCTACCACCTCGCCCGCCCCTTCCGTCGGCCACAGCGCGTCCGCGTCCCCCTCCGCGTCCCCGTCTCCGTCCTCGTCCGCGTCCCGCTCGGCCAAGCCGTCGGCCACCACCGCCCGGAAGCCGGCCACCGCGCCGCGACAGCGGACCCCCGCCTCGGCCCCGGCCGGCCGGCGTCTGATCACGGTCGTCAACCGGACCGCGCAACCGGTCTGGGCCGTCGTCACCAACACCTCCGTCTACCCGGCGGGCCGCAGGCTCGCCCCCGGGCAGAGCCTCTCGCTGACCGTGGCCGACAACTGGGGCGGCCGTATCTGGGGCCGTACCGGATGCACCGGCACCGCCGCCGGCCCCTGCGCCTCCGGCGACTGCACCAGCGTCTGCGCCGGCGCCAACCCGCCCACCACCCTGGGCGAGTTCACCTTCGACGCGTATGCGGGCATGGACTTCTACGACGTCAGCATGGTCGACGGCGCCAACCTGCCCATGTACATCAACATCTCCCACACCACGACCACCGACCCGGTCAGCGACTCCGGCTGCTACCGGGGCGTCTGCACCACGGGGATCGACTGCCCCAAGGCGATGCAGGCCCTCTCCGGCGGTCGGCAGATCGGCTGCAAGCCGCCGTGCGCGGCGTTCGGCGGCGACACGTACTGCTGCCGCGGCGCCTGGGCGGGCCGCGACCACTGCGTCCCCGCCAAATGGCCCGTCGACTACACCCAGGTCTTCAAACGGGCCGCGCCGTACGCCTACTCGTACGCCTTCGACGACGCGGCGACCATGCCCTGCAAGGGCGCCTGCTACTACCGGGTGACCTTCGGCACGACCTAGCGTGCCGGTCGGAAGACGTCCTCGGAAGGCGCCCTCAGAAGGCGTAGGGGTCCCCGGTCGCCAGCACCAGCACCCGCTGCCGGTCGTTCGTACGGTCGTGGTCCACCGCGCCCCCTCCCCACGCCACGTCGACCTCCAGCGTCACCTCCGCCGGCTGCGCCCGCAGCCGTACCGGAACCACCAGCTGCTCGCCGGGCACGTCGACGGCGAGCGGCCCGGTACCGCACACCACCTCCCGGTCGCCGGTGCGGGCACAGGCCGCCGGCAGCCGCTGCGTGTCCGCCAGCGCCGCCGACCAGCTCAACCGCACGGTCGCGTCGGAGACGTCCTCCGGCCCGAGGTTGCGCGGGGTCACCCGCACCTCCACCAGGTCCCCGGTCATCACGACCGACCCGTGCACCTCCAGATCGGCGTCCCCGGCCCACGCGGCACCGCCCGCCCCGACCACCAGCGCGCCCACCGCAACCGCCCCGACCACCGCAAGCCCGTAACGACGCATCGCCATGCCACCCGTCCCGTCCGTGCTGTCCGTCCCGCCCGTCTCCGGCGTTCGTTCGGATGTATGCCACCCGGGCCCCGCCGCAGGCGCCCTCCAACAGGTGACAGCCGGACCGCATGGCAGGCTGCGGACATGCTCATTCTCCGCTCCGCCGCCCTCTTCGTCGTCGCCGCGTTCTTCGAGATCGGCGGCGCCTGGCTGGTCTGGCAGGGCGTACGGGAGCACCGGGGCTGGCTCTGGATCGCCGGCGGGATCCTGTCCCTCGGCGCCTACGGCTTCGTCGCCACGTTCCAGCCGGACGCCCACTTCGGCCGCATCCTGGCGGCATACGGCGGAATCTTCGTCGCGGGCTCGATCCTGTGGGGCGTGGTGGCCGACGGCTACCGCCCGGACCGCTGGGACCTCACGGGCGCGGCGGTCTGCCTGGCGGGCATGGCAGTGATCATGTGGGCGCCGAGGAACGGCGGCTGACCCTCACCTACGCTGGAAGGAGCCGACCGCCCACCGAGCTTCAGGAGCACCGCATGGCCACCGCACCGTCCGCCGCCTCCCGCATCGCCGTCGTCACTGGTGCGAGCAGCGGAATCGGCGCCGCCACCGCCCGAAAGCTCGCCGCCGCCGGCTACCGCGTGGTCCTCACCGCCCGCCGCGAGGACCGTATCGAGGCGCTGGCCAAGGAGATCAACGAGGCCGGCCACCAGGCGACCGCCTACCCGCTGGACGTGACGGACCGCGCGGCCGTGGACGAGTTCGCGACCGCCTTCCAGACGATCGCCGTCCTCGTGAACAACGCCGGCGGAGCCCTCGGCGCCGACCCGGTGGCCACCGGCGACCCGGCCGACTGGCGCACCATGTACGAGACGAACGTCATCGGCACCCTCAACCTCACCCAGGCCCTGCTGCCCAGGCTGGAGGCGAGCGGCGACGGCACGGTGGTCGTCGTCTCCTCCACCGCCGGCCACGGCACCTACGAGGGCGGCGGCGGCTATGTCGCCGCCAAGCACGGCGCCCATGTCCTCGCCGAGACGCTCCGCCTGGAGATCGTCGGCAAGCCGGTCCGGGTCATCGAGATCGCCCCCGGCATGGTGAAGACGGACGAGTTCGCGCTGACCCGCTTCGGCGGCGACGAGGAGAAGGCGGCCAAGGTCTACCAGGGCGTCGCCGAGCCCCTGACGGCCGAGGACGTGGCGGACACGATCACCTGGACGGTGACCCGCCCCAGCCACGTCAACATCGACCTCCTGGTGGTGCGCCCCCGCGCCCAGGCCTCCAACTCCAAGGTCCACCGGGACCTGTGATGCGGGGCCAGCCGGACGAGGACCCCGCGGCCGCCCTGGACAGGCAACTGGAGGAAAGCCGTCTGAAGCAGGAGACCAGGAACGAACGCCAGGTCTGGTACTTCCTGGCCTACTTCCTCTTCGGCATCCACTTCCTCGCCTTCGTGATGATCTACGCGGTCCATCACGCGAAGTGAGCACCGGACGAGCCACTCGGCAGGGATGGCACTCCACCGGACGGCGCGGAGCATGCCGACCGCACAGCCACCGCGTGCGGCGCGAAGCCCCGGTCTCGTCGACCGGGGCTTCGCGCTGCGGTCCGCAGGTCATCCCTTGACACAGACGACCTGCCTGAGCTTCGCCACCACCTCCACCAGGTCCCGCTGCTGGTCGATGACCTGGTCGATCGACTTGTACGCACCCGGGATCTCGTCCACGACACCGGAGTCCTTACGGCACTCCACGCCCCGCGTCTGCTCCTCCAGGTCCTTGGTCGAGAAGCGCCGCTTGGCCGCGTTCCGGCTCATGCGCCGGCCCGCGCCGTGGGAAGCGGAGTTGAAGGACTTCTCGTTGCCGAGGCCCTTCACGATGTACGACCCGGTCCCCATGGAGCCGGGGATGATGCCGTACTCCCCGGCCTGGGCGCTGATCGCACCCTTGCGGGTCACGAGCAGGTCCATGCCTTCGTACCGCTCGCGGCTCACGTAGTTGTGGTGGCAGCTCACCTCACGTTCGAAGGTGACCTTGGCCTTCTTGAACTCCTTGCGGATCACGTCCTTGAGAAGGGCCATCATGAGCGACCGGTTGTACTTCGCATATTCCTGAGCCCAGTAGAGATCGTGCTCGTACGCCGCCATCTGCGGGGTGTCCGCGACGAAGACGGCAAGGTCGCGGTCGATCAGCCCCTGGTTGTGCGGGAGCTTCTGGGCCACGCCGATGTGGTGCTCGGCGAGTTCCTTGCCGATGTTCCGGGAACCGGAGTGCAGCATCAGCCACACAGAACCGGCCGTATCCGTGCAGACTTCGACAAAGTGGTTGCCACTTCCGAGCGTTCCCATCTGCTGATGCGCCCGCCCCTCGCGGAACTTGACCGCGTCCGCGACCCCGTCGAACCGCCCCCAGAACTCCCCCCACCCGGCCGTCGCCAGCCCGTGGAAGTCTCGCGGCTCGACCGGATCGTCATGCATCCCCCGCCCCACCGGAATCGCCTGCTCGATCTTCGACCGCAGTCGGGACAGGTCCCCGGGCAGGTCGTTGGCGGTCAGTGACGTCTTCACCGCCGACATGCCGCAGCCGATGTCGACGCCGACCGCCGCCGGGCACACGGCCCCCTGCATGGCGATGACCGACCCGACCGTCGCGCCCTTCCCGTAGTGGACGTCCGGCATGACCGCGAGGCCCTTGATCCACGGCAGGGTCGCCACGTTGCGCAGCTGCTGGAGCGCCACCTCCTCGACGGCGGCGGGATCCGTCCACATCCGGATCGGCACCTTCGCGCCCGGCATCTCCACGTACGACATAACTTCCTCATTCCCCCGCGGACAGTCAAACAAAAAGGACAAAAGTCCTAATAAAGGCATAACGCAAATGCGTCGCCAAGACCCCCGAAATCAGACTTGGGACCGGCATTCACGGCAGTGCGTGCGGTACACATTGTCTCCAGGGGGCGCCCCGCTGCGGCAAGCGATTAACCAGCGGGGACACTGGAGCAGGACCGAGCGACCCAGTGAACGGAAGGGAGCCTGACCGTGCAGCGGAAGGCGTACGTAACCGGCACCGCCGCCCTCCTCGCGGCTCTGCTGGCCGGCTGCACGAGCGGTTCCAGCGGTGGCGACGACATCAGCGACAAGAACGCGGACACCGGCACCTCCACCGTCGCCGCCCAGCCCGGCAAGTACCGCTCCCTCCCCGAGCCCTGCGGCGCGGTCAGCCAGGACACCCTCGACTCCCTGCTCCCGGGCATCGCCCAGATCACCGACGAGCAGCAGCGCGAAAAGGCGTACGCGGGCGAGGCCGCGCTCACCTACGACACGGACCGCAAGGTCGGCTGTCACTGGAAGGTCGAGTCCACCGACGCCACGGACCGGCTCTCCGTCGACTTCGAGCGCGTGGTCTCCTACGACAACGCGGTCAGCGACGACAACGAGGCGCAGACGATCTACACGCAGCGGGAGTCGGCGGCCGACATCCCCGAGTCCGCACCCCCGAGCGCCACCGAGTCGGAGTCCCCCTCCGGATCGCCGTCCGGATCACCTTCGGGGTCGGCGTCCGGGACACCGTCCCCGTCCGCGTCCTCCTCGGCCTCCACCAGCCCCTCCACCTCGGCCTCCACGTCGGCGTCCGCCTCGACCCCCCCGGCCGACCTGCAGCCCCGCGCCCTCGCCGGTCTCGGCGACGAGGCGTACCTCGACGACCAGCTCAGCGGCTCCGGTTCGACGGCCGAACAGCGCACGGTGACTGTGGTGTTCCGCACGTCCAACGTCGTGGTGACCATCGAGTACGAGGAGCAGCCGATGGCCACCGGGACCGTTCCGGACAGCAAGGAACTGCAGGACAGGGCCCAGAATCTGGCCGCGCAGCTGGCCGAGGCCCTCAACGGCTGAGCACCCGGGCACGCCCTGCGCACGTCTCCCGTAAGGCCCGCGAACCGAAACCGCACAGCTCCCTCACCGCGTACCGTGGCCCCTCGGACCCGATCCGACCGCAGGAACCCCGAACGTATGAGTGAAGGAACCATGCAGCGAGTAGCAGTCCAGCCAGACGACCAGCGCGACCGGAACGACCGGAACGCACAGCGACGGGCAGGGCGCCTGCGCCGCGGCCTCGTCTGTGCGGCCGCCGTCCCCGCCGTGGCGCTGTTCGCGGCGGCCTGTTCCTCGGGCTCCGACGACGCCGCGAAGGAGACGGGCGGCGGCTCCAACCCGGCCACCGCCCCCACCGGTCCCGGCTCCGGTACCGCCGCTTCGCCGACCGTCCAGGCGTCCAAGTACCAGAAGCTGCCGGACCCGTGTGCGGTGCTGTCGAAGAAGACGCTCACCGCACTCGTACCGAAGGGTGCGAAGTCGGGCAAGAAGGGTGCTTCGGACGATGTGGCCACGCGCGGCAGTTGCTCCTGGAGCAGCCTGGACAACAACGGCGTCAAGGGCTCGCAGTTCCGCTGGCTCAACATCTCCTTCCTCCGCTTCGACTCGGACGCCGGCCGCGGCTCCGGCGAGAAGCAGGCCGAGGAGTACTACGCGAGCCAGCTGCAGGAGGCGCAGTCCGTGGCCGGCGCCAAGAACACCAAGTCGGAGCCGGTGACCGGGACCGGCGACCAGGCGGGCGTCGTGCACTACGACCTGAAGAAGAAGGAAGGCGCCTTCCGGCAGCAGACGGTCGTGGCCCGGGTCGCCAACGTGGTCGTCACCGTCGACTACAACGGCGCGGGTCTGGCCGGCGAGAAGACGCCGGACGCGGGCACTCTCACGAAGTCCGCGGAGAAGGCCACCAAGGAGGCGGTGGCCTCGGTCGCGACGGCCAACGGCTCGGCCGCGGCTCCGAGTTCACCTGCGGCGACGCCCTCGAAGAAGGCCTCCAAGTCGCCCTCCGCGAGTGCGTCGCCTTCCAAGTCGTCCACCAAGAAGGGCTGACCGGCAACACGCGCGCCGCACTGATGTGCCACCCTGTTGCGCGCAACAACACGCAAGGGGAGGGGAGTACCGGTGGCCGCGCCCATACAGCTGACTCGGATGCACCGCGTTCTCATCGGTGTGGTCGTGACCGGCGCGATGATCATCGCCGGCATCGGCTTCGCCGGCTCGTACGCGGCCGTCCGTGAGCTGGCCATCAAGAAGGGCTTCGGGAACTTCGCCTACGTCTTCCCGATCGGCATCGACGCGGGCATCTGCGTCCTGCTCGCCCTGGACCTGCTGCTGACCTGGATCCGCATCCCCTTCCCGCTGCTGCGGCAGACGGCCTGGCTGCTGACCGTCGCGACGATCGCCTTCAACGGCGCGGCGGCCTGGCCGGACCCGCTGGGCGTCGGCATGCACGCGGTGATCCCGGTCCTGTTCGTGGTCGCCGTCGAGGCCGCCCGCCACGCGATCGGCCGGATCGCGGACATCACGGCGGACAAGCACATGGAGGGGGTCCGCCTCACCCGGTGGCTGCTCTCCCCGGTCCCCACGTTCCTCCTCTGGCGCCGGATGAAGCTGTGGGAGCTGCGCTCCTACGACCAGGTCATCAAGCTGGAGCAGGAACGTCTCGTCTACCAGGCGAGACTGCGCTCCCGCTTCGGCCGGGCATGGCGCCGCAAGGCCCCGGTGGAGTCCCTGATGCCCCTGAGGCTGGCCCGCTACGGCGTCCCCCTGGCCCAGACGGCTCCGGAGGGCCTGGCTGCGGCGGGCATAGACCTGCCGGCACTCCTGCCGGCTCCGGCGCCCGCGGCTGTCCCCGGCTCCGTTCCGGCAGCCGCAGCGCCCGCACTCGCTCCCGACCCGGCCGCGGGCAGCCGTGCCGCCGGGGCGGCACCCGTCCCGCAGCAGGCGGCACCTCCCGGCGAGCAGCGCCCCGAGCTGGTCCCCGCCCCCAACGCCGAGCAGCCCGCATATGTGCCCGACCCTCAGCTGAACCCCTGGCTGCACGCGAGGGACCCCCAGCAGATCGAGTACCACGGCGACTACGACCCGACGTTCGAGCCCCGGTACACCGAGGAGCAGTACGCGGCGGCCTGGCAGGCACAGCAGCAGTACCAGCAGGACCAGTACCAGCAGGAACTGCTGAGGCAGCAACAGCAGTTCCCGGCCACGCAGTTCGCGGAGGAGCAGTTCGCGGAGGAGCAGTTCCCGCCGGAGCGGCAGGGCCTGCCCGAGGAGTCCCCGTCGGAGACGACCGGCAGCTTCCCCATCCCCTCCGGCCCGGGCCGCACCCGTGAACTCGGCGAGGGCGGTGGCTCTCCGGAGCCGACCGAGGAGGACTTCTACCTGGTCTTCAAGAAGTCCATAGACGGCGGCTACCCCAGTTCGAGCCAGTTCCGGGGCGACGTGGACGCGACCTACGGCATCACGCTCGCGCAGCGTGACGCGGAACGCATGGTCAACCGCTTCACCAACCGCCACACGGCGGAACTGCAGGAAGACCACATCGCGTAGGACGCACGACGGCATGACATGAGGAAGGGGCCCTCCGAGGAGGGCCCCTTCGCCGTGTCGGCCTTACGCCCCGAGCAGGGCCCGCACCCGCTCCTGCCCCACGGCAAGCAGCAGCGTGGGCAGCCGGGGCCCGGTGTCGCGTCCCACCAGCAGGTGGTACAGCAGGGCGAAGAACGTCCGCTGGGCGGTCTTGATCTCGGCCGGCAGCTCCTTGGCCGTCGCGTCGGCGGAGAACCCTGCCTGCACCTTGGGCACGCCGTACACGAGGTGGGTGAGCCCGTCCAGCGACCAGTGCTCGGCGAGCCCGTCAAGCAGCAGCCGTACCGACTGCTGGGACGCCTCGTCGAGGGACTTCAGCAGCTCGGCGTCCGGTTCGTCCCGCACGATGGTGCGCTGGTCGGCCGGTACCTGGGTGTTGATCCAGGCCTCGGCCTTGTCGTACCGCGGCCGTGCCTCGTCCACCGATCCCAGCGGGTTGGCCGGGTCCAGTTCACTGAGGATCCGCAGCGCCTGGTCCTCGTGCCCGGCGGTGATGTCGGCGACCGAGGCCAGCGTCCGGTACGGCAGCGGCCGCGGGGTGCGCGGCAGCTCGCCGCCGGCCGTGCCGACGGCTCGCGCGTGCGCGGCGAGGTCACCGGGCAGCGCGGACCCCTCCGCCACCTTCGCGTCCAGCTTGTCCCACTCGTCGTAGAGCCGCTGGATCTCCTGGTCGAAGGCGATCTTGAAGGACTGGTTGGGCCGGCGGCGGGCGTAGAGCCAGCGCAGGAGCTGCGGCTCCATGATCTTCAGCGCGTCGGCGGGCGTGGGTACGCCACCTCGCGAGGACGACATCTTCGCCATCCCGCTGATGCCCACGAACGCGTACATCGGCCCGATGGGCTGCTGGCCGCCGAAGATCCCGACGATCTGGCCGCCCACCTGGAAGCTCGACCCCGGCGACGAGTGGTCGACACCGCTCGGCTCGAAGACGACGCCCTCGTACGCCCAGCGCATCGGCCAGTCGACCTTCCAGACCAGCTTGCCCCGGTTGAACTCGCTCAGCCGGACGGTCTCCGTGAAGGCGCACTCGGTGCAGACGTACGTCAGCTCGGTGGTGTCGTCGTCGTACGCGGTGACGGTCGTCAGGTCCTTGCCGCAGCCACCGCAGTACGGCTTGTACGGGAAGTACCCGGCGGAGCCCGCGGAACCGTCGTCCTCGCTCGCCGCGCCCGAGCCCTCCTCGGCCTCCAGCTCGGCCTCGTCGACGGCCTTCTGCTGCTGCTTCTTCGCGGGGGCCTTCTTGGTCCGGTACTGGTCGAGGATCGCGTCGATGTCACCGCGGTGCTTCATGGCGTGCAGGATCTGCTCCCGGTACACCCCGGAGGTGTACTGGGCGGTCTGGCTGATCCCGTCGAACTCCACGCCCAGCTCGGCCAGCGCCTCGACCATCGCGGCCTTGAAGTGCTCGGCCCAGTTCGGGTACGCGGACCCCTCCGGGGCGGGCACCGAGGTGAGCGGCTTGCCGATGTGCTCGGCCCAGGAGCCGTCGACGCCCGCGATGCCGGCCGGCACCTTGCGGTACCGGTCGTAGTCGTCCCAGGAGATCAGGTGCCGGACCTCGTGCCCGCGCCGCCGGACCTCGTCCGCGACCAGGTGCGGGGTCATGACCTCGCGCAGGTTCCCCAGGTGGATGGGGCCGGACGGGGAGAGCCCGGACGCGACGACGACCGGTTTGCCCGGGGCCCGACGCTCCGACTCCTCGATGACCTCATCCGCGAAACGGGAGACCCAGTCGGTGGTCTCGGTGCTCTGAGCCACGATCGGCACGTCCTTCTTTCTGGCACGGGACAGCCGGTACGGTCGCACGGCTGACCGCTCCATTCTCCCAGCCGAGGCCGAATCCACGAAAACGGGTTACGGGCGCGCCCCCTGAGAGGCGGCGCAGCCGTCTTTTGGGGGGGGCGGGGAACTGCGCGACCAGCCCCCACGGCGCCGCACCCGGCCACCCACCACACACACCCCCGAGCTCGTAGCCGCAAAAACCCCTTTACCCCCCGTGAAATACTGGTCGCGTCCACCCGCACCCACGAGGAGAACGGCTCCCACCCCATGGCCTCGGTCACGTCGCTCACCGATCTCGTCAATCAGCGTCTCGCGGACGCCCTCTCGGCAACCCTGCCGGAGGCCGCCGTCGACCCGCTGCTGCGACGCAGTGACCGGGCCGACTTCCAGGCGAACGGCATCCTCGCCCTCGCCAAGAAGGCCAAGGCCAACCCCCGGGAGCTGGCGACCCAGGTCGTCTCCCACGTCGTCACCGGCGCGGACCTGATCAAGGACGTCGAGGTCTCCGGCCCCGGCTTCCTCAACATCACCCTCTCCGACAGGGCGATCACCGAGAACCTGGCCGCGCGGTACGCGGACGGCGACCGGCTCGGCGTGGCCGCCAAGGAGAACCCGGGTGTCACGGTCATCGACTACGCCCAGCCGAACGTCGCCAAGGAGATGCACGTCGGCCACCTGCGGTCCGCGGTGATCGGCGACGCCCTGCGCGGCATGCTCGACTTCACCGGCGAGAAGACGATCGGCCGGCACCACATCGGCGACTGGGGCACCCAGTTCGGCATGCTCATCCAGCACCTGATCGAGAACCCGGACGAGCTGTCCGCGGAGACCGACACGGACGGCGAGCAGGCCATGTCGAACCTGAACCGGGTCTACAAGGCGTCCCGGGCGGTCTTCGACACCGACGAGAACTTCAAGGAGCGGGCCCGCAAGCGGGTGGTCGCCCTGCAGTCCGGCGACAAGGAGACGCTGGACCTGTGGCAGCGGTTCGTGGACGAGTCGAAGGTCTACTTCTACTCGGTCTTCGAGAAGCTGGACATGGAGATCCGGGACGACGAGATCGTCGGCGAGTCGGCGTACAACGACGGCATGCCCGAGACCGCCCGGCTCCTGGAGGAGATGGGCGTCGCGGTCCGTTCCGAGGGCGCGCTCGTGGTCTTCTTCGACGAGATCCGGGGCAAGGACGACCAGCCGGTCCCGCTGATCGTGCAGAAGGCGGACGGCGGCTTCGGCTACGCGGCCTCGGACCTGACGGCGATCCGCAACCGGGTCACCGACCTGCACGCCACCTCGCTGCTCTACGTCGTGGACGTGCGGCAGTCGCTGCACTTCAAGATGGTGTTCGAGGCGGCACGGCGGGCGGGCTGGCTCACCGACGACGTCACCGCGCACAACATGGGCTACGGCACGGTGCTGGGCGCGGACGGCAAGCCGTTCAAGACGCGTGAGGGCGAGACCGTACGGCTGGAGGACCTGCTGGACGAGGCGGTGCAGCGGGCCGCCGGGGTCGTCCGGGAGAAGGCGCAGGACCTCACCGAGGCGGAGATCCAGGAGCGGGCCCAGCAGGTCGGCATCGGTGCCGTGAAGTACGCGGACCTGTCGACGTCGCCCAGCCGGGACTACAAGTTCGACCTGGACCAGATGGTCTCGCTGAACGGCGACACGTCCGTCTATCTCCAGTACGCGTACGCCCGGATCCAGTCGATCCTCCGCAAGGCGGGGGACGTCCGGCCCGCCGCGCACCCGGAGCTGGAGCTGCACGCGGCGGAGCGGGCGCTGGGCCTGCACCTGGACGCGTTCGGCGACACGGTCTTCGAGGCGGCGGCGGAGTACGCCCCGCACAAGCTGGCCGCGTATCTGTACCAGCTGGCGTCGCTGTACACGTCGTTCTACGACAAGTGCCCGGTGCTGAAGGCCGACACCCCGGCCCAGGTGGAGAACCGCCTCCTCCTGTGCGACATGACGGCCCGCACCCTCCACCAGGGCATGGCCCTGCTGGGCATCCGGACGCCCGAGCGGCTCTGAGGCCTGAGGCTGGAGCCTGAGCCGCCCGGGCCGTCCGGGCGGCTCAGCAGTAGGCGTTGAAGTCCCAGAACGCGGACTTGGTCGCCGGTCCCGCGACGCCGTCGACGTCGAGGTTGTAGCCGTACTGGTTCAGGTAGCGCTGCAGCGCCCTGATCGTGTTCGGTCCGACGACCCCGTCGACGGTGCCGGCGCCGAGGCCCTGGTCGTTGAACATCTGCTGAGCCGCCTTCCAGCTGTTGGTGCCCAGCTGCCCGTCGATCGTGCCGGGGTTGTAGCCCCACCTGGCCATCCAGCACTGCCAGTTCGCGGCGTGGGCGGTGTCCAGGCCGAGGTTGTTCACCGCCTGGACGGCGGCGGTCCGGGAACTCACCGCCACCTTGGCGGCCGGCTGCGAGGCCGCGAAACTCGTGCCCGCGGCGGCCACGCTTCCGGCGGCGAGCCCCGCCACGGCGGCGACACTGACGAGGGTCCGGGCCACAACGTTCGATCGCATGCGTTCCTCTTTCCGGTCGCGAGAACAGATCGACACGAGCGTGCGGCCCGGACGCCGGCGGAAGCCACACCTCCCCCACAAGTGACGGCCGGGCGGGACGCCGTACCCGTTGACCTGCGCGAAAGCCGTCCACCACGGCGGTACGGCAGGACGGGCGCCGCCAAACTCATACGGGCACCGCGCCCGATCCGTCAGCCGGACAGGGACGACGATCGGGGGGTTCATGTCGCGGCACGGGAAAGCGCTGCCTGTCGAACTGGAGCCGTGCTTACGGCAGTTGATCGTCCGGTTGCGCCGGCTGAAGGAGCGCAGCGGGCTGAGTCTGCACCGGCTGGCGTCGCACACCGGGTACAGCCCGAAGTCCTGGGAGCGCTATCTGGCGGGCCGTTCGCTGCCGCCCCCGGAGGCGGTGGCGGCGCTGGCCCGGCTCGGCGGCGGGGATCCGGTGGGGCTGCTCGCGCTGCACGAGGTCGCGGCCCGGGGCGGCGACGCGGAGGCGGTACCCGCCGCCCTGCGTGCGTTACGGGACCGCACCGGGCTGAGCCTGGCGGGGCTGGCGGCGAAGACGACGTTCAGCAAGTCGTCCTGGCAGCGCTATCTGGGCGGCCGTGCCCTGCCGCCACGCGCGGCCGTGGAGCAGCTGTGTGCCCTGGCCGGAGAACCGGCCGGGCGCTGTCTGGCGCTGCGGGAGGTGGTCGCGGCGCAGGGGTACGGCGGGGGGTGACGGGACCGACGGGACCGCTTCCCGTGGCCGCCAACGTCGTTGTCAGTGGCCGCCCTTACAGTCTGTGCCATGGCGACTCTTCCCAACCCGCTGCCCAAGCTGGCGACCGACCCGAGCGGTCGGTCCCTGGGGCTCCAACTCCCGCCCGGGACACTGCTGGACGAGACCCTGGACGGCCCGTGGCACCAGCCGTTGCTGTGGTACGCGGGGCAGCCCGCCGGTCCCGGGACCTGGACGGCGCTGGGTGCGCCTGCCGCCCGTGCGGGGCTGCTGCCGGTGCTGATCGACGTCTCCGAGATCGACGACTGGGACTTCGCGCCCGAGGAGACGTCGTACCCCGGGGACCACGACGCCGACGAGGTGCTGGAGGACTACTGGGAGGAGGACCCGCCGGACGGCGAGGAGTGGCCGGGGCTGGCCCTCGCCCCGACGCTGGTCGCCGACCCGGACGCGCGGGCCGCCGACGTCGCCGACACGCTCAGCCAGGGGCGGCCCTGGCTGAAGGAGCCGCACCTGGCGCTGGTGTCGGCCCGGCGCAGCGCGGACATACCGGCGGCCGTCGGCTGGAGCGGGCCGGTCGACTACGAGGAGGACGTGGCCCGGCTGTGCGCGGTGCTGCGCTCCTGGGAGGACCGCTTCGGGGTACGGGTGGTGGCCCTCGGCCTGGACCATCTGGCCGTCTCCGTGGCCGCCCCGCCCGCCGACCTCGACGAGGCGGAGGCGGTGGCCGCCGAACACTTCGCGTTCTGCCCGTACAGCGTGCTGCCCGGCGCGGACGACACCCTGTCGTCGTACGCCGAGCAGCTGGTCGGCGAGCGGCTGTGGCACTTCTGGTGGGACTGACCCGGAGGGGCTGATCCGGTGGGGCTGATCCGGTGGGGCTGACCCCGTGCGACTGATCCGATGGGGGCTGATCCGATGGGGGCTGATCCGCCTCAGCCTCTGAGCCCTGTGGCCAGCCTGCGCAGCCCCTCCCCGATCTCCTCGGGTGTCTGGGTCACGAAGCACAGCCGCAGGGTGGAGCGGTCGGGGTCGGCGGCGTAGAAGGGCTCACCGGGGACGTAGGCCACGTCGTGCTCCACCACCCGGCGGAGCAGGGCGGTGGTGTCGTACGGTTCCGGGAGCCGGGCCCAGAGGAACATGCCGCCCTCGGGCCGGTTCCAGGTGGAGCCGGCCGGGAGGGCGTCGGCGAGGCCGGCCAGCATGGCGTCCCGGCGTGCGCCGTACACGGCGCGCACCGTGGCGACATGGCCGTCCAGGACGTCCAGGTAGCGGGCGGCGGCGAGCTGGTTGAGGGTCGGGGTGTGCAGGTCGGCCGCCTGCTTGGCCACCGCGCAGGCGCGGCGCAGCGCACCCGGGGCGCGGAGCCAGCCGAGGCGCAGGCCGGGGGCCATCACCTTGGAGAAGGAGCCGAGCAGGACCACCCGGTCCGCGGCGCCGGGGAAGGACGCGATCCAGGGAACGCGGTCGCCGTCGTAGCGGAGTTCGCCGTAGGGGTCGTCCTCGACGATCCACAGGCCGTGCCGGGCGGCGGTGGTGGCGAGGGCGGCGCGGCGGGCGGCGGGCATGGTGCGGCCGGTGGGGTTTTGGAAGGTCGGGACGAGGTAGAGGAGCTTGGGCCGCTCGGCGCGGATGAGTTCCTCCAGGGCGGCCGGGTCGACGCCGTCCGCATCGCCCGGGACGGGCAGGATCCGGGCGCCGGCCAGCCCGAAGACCTGAAGTGCCGCCAGATAGCAGGGGCTTTCGACGAGGACCGTGTCACCGGGGTCTATCAGCGCGCTCGCCAGGAGGGAGAGGGCCTGCTGGGAGCCGGTGGTGATCAGGAGGTCGTCGGGATCGGTGGGCAGGCCCTGTGCGGTGACGCGGGCCGCCAGTGCGGACCTCAGGGCCGGCTCGCCCTCCGTGGTCGAGTACTGCAACGCCCGCTCCGGCGACTCCTCCAGCACTGCCCGGAAGGCGGCCGCGATGCCCTCCCGGTCGAAGAGTTCGGGGGCCGGCAGCCCGCCCGCGAAGTTGATCACCTCGGGGCGTGCGGTCACCGCGAGGATCTCGCGCACCGGCGAACCGCCGACGGCACGGGCACGGGCCGCGAGTGGCGGCAGGGCGGCGGGGGCACTGGTGGCGGTCATGGACGGCTCCTCGGGCTGGTCCTCGTCTTGGCCGGAGCCTAGAGAGACAGATGCCGTCTACACCCGTGATTCCGCGATACGGACGAACGACGCCCGGCTCCCCTGTCCGGGCGCCCGGGCGTCCCGTACCGGCGTCCCACGGGATGGGATCCGTGCAGGTCGGGGGCGTGGACCGGACTCACCCGTCCCGAATCGTCCGGGAGGTCTGGCAATCCGGGCGTCCCGGCCCACAGGCTGGGGACACACCGAGATCGCCGACCACGTGATCATGTCGATCACGCCGAGCACGCCGCCGACGTCAAGGGAGCCCTCGCATGTCCGCCGCCAAGCACCCCGCCCCGGCCGCCGGCCGCCGCCGTCTCCTGGCGGCGGCAGCCCTGGCGCTGGTCACCGCGACCGCCCTCAGCGGCTGCCGGGACGGCGAGGGCGTACGCGACGAGGGTCCCTCGGCCGCGTCCCCGTCTCACCCCGCCGACGACGCGGTCCGCCAGGCCTCGCCGCCCAGCGGGAACTCGTAGGCGGGCCGCCCGTTGTTCCCGCTCGTGCGGAACGGCCGCCCCTTGTCGTCGATCCGCAGCGTCCCGTGCCGCGACCCGCTGGACCAGGACAGCTCGAGGTACCAGCCCACGTAGTACGCCGAGGCGTCGGCCCTGATGTAGAACACCTCGGGGTCCGACTCGCTCACCTTGAAGGGGAAGTCCCGGTGCCCGGCCTCCGGCACGACCGCCGGCCGCATCGCGTCCAGGGCGACGGTGAAGGAGCGGGTGGGCACGTTCCCGCCGCAGCCGACGCCCGGGTATCCCATCGCGTAGTCGTTCCAGGCGAGCGGCGAACTCCGCTCCGCCGTACGGACCGTGAGCCCGTCCAGCACCACGGACTCGCTGCCGGTGCCCTGCACGGTCAGCGTGACGTACTGCTCCCGCGAGGAGACCGCCTGGTGCGCGGTCACCCACGCGGTCGCGTCGGACTCCAGCGGCGGCGGCGCCACGTCGGCCGGGGCCCGGTCGATCAGGTAGTGCTGGGAGCAGGGGCTCTCCCAGCTGTAGGGCCGGGTGTTGACGGTGAGCGGGGGTGCGGCGGTGCTGTCGTCCGCGGTGGGCGAGGAGCCGGCCGACGCGGTGTGGCCCGCCGGACCGGCGGCCGACGCCGAGGACGAGGCGGAAGGGGTCCGCGAGGCGGCGGACGAGCCGGCCGTCGGCGCCTTCGAGGAGCGGTGCGTGCGGTGCGGAACGGGGCCGGCCGCGGTGGTGACGCCCACCGGCCCCGTGCCCTTGTCGTCCGTCCCGCCGGAGGGCAGCTGTACGGCGGCCAGGGCGGCGCCGAACAGGGCGACGACCGCGATCCCGGCGAGGAGCGCGGGCCGCGGAACCCGGCGGCTCCGCGCGGCGGTACCCGGCCCGACCACCACCTCCGGCACCGGCATGGGGTCCGACTCCGGCACCGGCACGGGGTCCGACTCGCGCTCCGGCACGGGGTCCGGGTCCGGCTGCGGCTCCGCTGTTACGACCGCCTCGGCCGGTGTCACGACCGCCCCGGCCGGCTTCTCCGGAGCGTCCGCCTTGCCCGGGGCGTCCGCCTTCTCCGGGGCGTCCGCCTTGTCCGGGGCGTCCGCCTTCTCCGGGGCGTCCGCCTTCCGTCCCCGTCCCGCATCCGCCAGCACCCACCGCCGATGCAGCTCGACGAGTTCCTCGGGGCCGGCCTTGCAGAGCCGGGCGAGACGTTCCACGGGGGCGTAGTCCGCCGGTATGGCGTCCCCGTTGCAGTACCGGTGCAGGGTCGAGGTGCTCATGTGCAGCCGCTTGGCGAGCGTGCCGTAACTCAGTCCCGAGCGGTCCTTCAGCTCCCGCAACAGCTCCGCGAAGCCGCTTGCCGCAGCACTGTCCGACACGGTTCCTCCGTCCCCCGCATCCCGTTCCCGCGTTCCAGGGAAGGGATGTTCTCCCAGGTCAAAGCCGATATGGCCGTTCCAGCGTCCCTGATCGTCCGGCAACTGTGGCGGACGGGACGGAACGGCCCACAGGCTGTGGCCATCCAAGCACGCCGCCACTCGAAAGAGGATTCGCCATGCGTACCGCCCGTCGTGTCCGCCTGCTCGCCGCCACCGGCGCCGCCGTCGCCGCCCTCGCCCTGACGGCCTGTGAGAACGGAACGGGCACACGGGACGAGGGAGCGTCCCGGCCGACGACGACCACGTCGGCGCCGACGGCAGCGACGCCCAAGCCCTCGGAGACCGCCGACGGCGGCACCGGGACGGGGACCGGCACCGGCACCGGCACCGGCACCGGCAAGTCCACGCCCGCTCCCGTGAGCGACACGGCCACGAAGACGCCGAGCGGCGGCGGAAGCGGCGGCGGCAAGTCCACCTCCGAGCTGTGCGACGGCTCCAACACCGCCGTCACCGTCCAGCCGCTCTCCCGTCCGCTGAACCACATGCTGATCACGGTGAGGAACACCGGCAGCAGGACCTGCTACCTCACCTACTACCCCGTGCTCCGCTTCGACGAGATGCAGTGGGTCCCGCAGCCCGCGGAGGAGACCCACCCGCAGGCGGTCACCACCCTCGCCCCGGGCGAGTCCGGGTACGCGGGCGTGCTGCTGTCCGCGGCCGACGGCAGTGGCGACGGCGGGACGACCGGCCGCAAGCTGGTCGTCGCCTTCCAGGGCATGTCCCCGAACAGCAGCGGCGGCGCCTCGGCGACACCGTCGCTGCCGGCGAAGGGCGTGTACTACGACAGCTCGCTGCGGGTGACGTACTGGCAGCAGGACCGCGAGGACGCCCTCAACTGGTGAGCCGGCGGCCCGAATGGGCGGTGCCCGCCGCGAGATCTCGCGGCGGGCACCAAGCCTTGGCTCCGGGGCTCAGCCGAGCATCCGGGCGGCCTCGACCGCCCAGTACGTGAGGATGTTCTGTGCGCCGGCCCGCTTGATGCCGGTGAGGGTCTCCAGGATGGCCCGGTCCCGGTCGATCCAGCCCTTCTCGGCGGCGGCCTCGACCATCGAGTACTCGCCGGAGATCTGGTAGGCGGCGACCGGCACGTCCACGGCGTCGGCGACCCGGGCGAGGATGTCGAGGTAGGGCCCGGCCGGCTTGACCATCACCATGTCGGCCCCCTCCGCCAGGTCCAGGGCCAGCTCCCGCATGGACTCCCGCGCGTTGGCGGGGTCCTGCTGGTAGGTCTTCCGGTCGCCCTTGAGGGACGAGCCGACGGCCTCCCGGAAGGGCCCGTAGAAGGCGGAGGCGTACTTCGCGGTGTAGGCGAGGATCGCGACGTCCTCCCGCCCGATCTGGTCGAGGGCGTCGCGGATGACGCCGATCTGCCCGTCCATCATCCCGCTGGGCCCCACGACATGGGCGCCCGCGTCGGCCTGCACCTGGGCCATCTCGGCGTACCGCTCCAGGGTGGCGTCGTTGTCGACGCGGCCCTCGGCGTCCAGCACCCCGCAGTGCCCGTGGTCGATGGTCTCGTCGAGACAGAGGTCGGACATGACGAGCAGTTCGTCGCCGACCTCGGCCCGCACGTCCCGCAGCGCGACCTGGAGGATCCCGTCCGGGTCGGTGCCGGGCGTGCCGAGGGCGTCCTTCTTGCCCTCCTCCGGGACCCCGAACAGCATGATCCCGGAGATGCCCGCCTCGACGGCCTCCAGGGCCGCCTTCTTCAGCGTGTCCCGGGTGTGCTGCACGACGCCGGGCATCGCGGCGATCGGCACCGGTTCGGTGACGCCCTCGCGCACGAACGCCGGGAGGATGAAGTCCGCGGGGTGCAGCCGGGTCTCGGCGACCATGCGCCGCATGACGGGGGTGGTCCGCAGCCGACGCGGCCGCGTGCCGGGAAAGGAACCGTACTTCGTCATGCCGCCTACGCTACGCCCGTCACCTGGCC
Organism: Streptomyces sp. NPDC001220; assembly: GCF_053597895.1. NCBI lineage: Bacteria > Bacillati > Actinomycetota > Actinomycetes > Kitasatosporales > Streptomycetaceae > Streptomyces > Streptomyces sp. NPDC001220. The sequence continues at coordinate 17,856 of NZ_JBSFJE010000001.1, read as the reverse complement.
GCACTTGCCGACGTGGCGTCGGCACTCCGGCAGCCGCCGACGGAGGTCACCGGCCCGACAGCGACGCGCCCCGACAGGGGCGCGGGGAACTGCGCGACAAGCCCCCCCGGGCCCGCAGTTCCCCACCCACCCGCAAAAAAGAAGGGGGTCCAGGGGGCGCAGCCCCCAGACCCCCGCGGCTCACCTCACGTAGTGCTGCGGCGCCGCCGGGCCCCCGGCCGTCGCTCACTCGGCCGCGTCACCGGATCCCCGGCCTCCAGCGCGCTCGCGCGCCTCCGCAGCCCGAACTCCGCCAGCGCCTCCGCCAGCTTGCCCACCGACGGCTCCGGAGCCATCACGTCCACCCGCAGCCCGTGCTCCTCGGCCGTCTTGGCCGTGGCCGGCCCGATGCACGCGATGACCGTCACGTTGTGCGGCTTCCCGGCGATGCCCACCAGGTTCCGCACGGTGGACGACGAGGTGAAGAGCACCGCGTCGAAGCCGCCGCCCTTGATGGCCTCCCGGGTGTCGGCCGGCGGCGGCGACGCCCGCACGGTCCGGTAGGCCGTGACGTCGTCCACCTCCCAGCCCAGCTCGATCAGGCCGGCGACCAGGGTCTCGGTGGCGATGTCGGCGCGCGGCAGGAACACCCGGTCGATCGGGTCGAAGACCGGGTCGTAGGGCGGCCAGTCCTCAAGGAGTCCGGCCGCGGACTGCTCGCCCGACGGCACCAGGTCCGGCTTCACGCCGAAGGCGACCAGCGCCTTCGCGGTCTGCTCGCCGACCGCCGCGACCTTGATGCCGGCGAAGGCACGCGCGTCGAGCCCGTACTCCTCGAACTTCTCCCGTACGGCCTTGACCGCGTTCACCGAGGTGAAGGCGATCCACTCGTACCGCCCGGTGACCAGGCCCTTGACCGCGCGCTCCATCTGCTGGGGCGTGCGCGGCGGTTCGACGGCGATCGTCGGCACCTCGTGCGGCACGGCGCCGTACGACCGCAGCTGGTCGGAGAGGGTCGCCGCCTGCTCCTTCGTACGCGGCACGAGGACCTTCCAGCCGAACAGCGGCTTGGACTCGAACCACGACAACTGGTCGCGCTGGGCGGCGGCGGACCGCTCACCGACCACGGCTATCACCGGTCGGCCGCCCTCCGGGGAGGGCAGCGCCTTCGCCTGCTTCAGGGTCTGGGCGACCGTACCGAGGGTGGCGCTCCAGGTCCGCTGCCGGGTGGTGGTGCCGGCGACCGTGACCGTCATCGGGGTGTCCGGCTTGCGGCCGGCGGCGACCAGCTCCCCGGCGGCCGCGGCCACCGAGTCGAGGGTCGTCGACACCACGACCGTGCCGTCCGAGGCGCCGACCTCGGTCCAGCACCGGTCGGAGGCGGTACGGGCGTCCACGAAACGCACGTCCGCGCCTTGGGCGTCCCGCAGCGGCACACCGGCGTAGGCGGGTACGCCCACCACCGCCGCGACACCCGGGACCACCTCGAAGGGCACACCGGCGGCGGCGCAGGCGAGCATTTCCTCGGTCGCGTACGTATCAAGTCCCGGGTCCCCGGAAACCGCACGGACGACCCGCCTGCCGCCCCGTGCGGCCTCCATGACAAGATGAGCGGCATCCCGCGCTGGCGGGAGCGCAGCGGTGGTTGACGCTCCGTCAACAACCGTTAGTTGAGGCGTGCCTGTGCCCTGATACGGGTCCGACGAGGAACCCGGATTCGTGGGTACGACGGAGACGCCCTGCCTGGCGTGGGCTCTGATCACGTCGAGCACGTCGTGCTCGGCGACCAGGACGTCCGCGCTGGACAGTGCCTCCACGGCACGCAAGGTCAGCAGTCCCGGATCCCCGGGTCCGGCACCCAGGAAGGTGACGTGCCCGTGTTCAAGGCCGGCGGGAAGGTTGGTGGGGCTCACTGTGCTCGCTCCCCCATCAGACCGGCCGCGCCCTGGGCAAGCATCTCGGAGGCGAGTTCGCGACCGAGCGCCGTCGCCTGGTCGTTTGTCTCGGGCACGGGACCGGTGGTGGACAACTGCACCATCCGTGTGCCGTCGGTCGTGCCGACGACGCCACGCAGGCGCATTTCCTTGACAATCTGCCCGTCGGCCAGAAGGTCGGCCAGCGCACCCACAGGGGCGGAGCAGCCGGCCTCCAGGGCGGCGAGCAGTGATCGCTCGGCGGTCACGGCGGCCCGCGTGAACGGGTCGTCGAGTTCCCCGAGCGCGGCGATCAGCGACGCGTTGTCCGCGGCGCATTCGATCGCCAGTGCCCCCTGGCCGGGGGCGGGCAGAACCGTGTCGACCGACAGGAAGTCGGTCACCTCGTCGAGGCGGCCGATGCGGCTGAGTCCGGCCGCGGCCAGCACCACCGCATCCAGCTCGCCGTCGTGTACGTATCCGATCCGCGTGTCGACGTTCCCGCGGACCGGGACGGTCTCGACGTCCAGCCCGTGGGTGCGTGCGTACGCGTTCAGCTGCGCCGCCCGGCGCGGCGAACCGGTGCCGACGCGGGCCCCGCGCCGCAGGTCGGTGAACTTCAGCGCGTCCCGGGCGACGATCACGTCCCGCGGGTCCTCGCGCACCGGTACGGCGGCCAGGACCAGTTCCTCGGGCTGCGTGGTCGGGAGGTCCTTGAGCGAGTGAACCGCGAAGTCGACCTCGCCGCGCAGCAGCGCGTCCCGCAGGGCGGTCACGAAGACCCCTGTGCCGCCGATCTGTGCGAGGTGCTCGCGGGAGGTGTCGCCGTAGGTGGTGATCTCGACGAGCTCGACGGGCCGTCCGGTCACCCGGCTCACGGCTTCCGCCACTTGCCCGGACTGGGCCATGGCGAGTCTGGATCGCCTGGTCCCCAGTCGCAGTGGGTTGTCACTCATGCCGGTCGGTCCTTCTTGTCTGTGCTGTCCACGGCCCGGGAGACGGCGGCCACCGTCTCGGGGTCGAGGTCGAACAGGGTCCGCAGTGCGTCCGCGTACCCGGCGCCGCCGGGCTCGGCCGCGAGCTGCTTGACCCGTACGGTCGGCGCGTGCAGGAGCTTGTCGACGACCCGGTGCACGGCCTGCCGGATCTCTCCGCGCTGCCGTTCGTCCAGGTCGGGCAGGCGCCCGTCGAGCCGCGCGATCTCACCGGCCACCACGTCGGCGGCCATGGTGCGCAGGGCGACCACGGTCGGCGTGATGTGCGCGGCCCGCTGTGCCGCCCCGAAGGCGGCCACCTCGTCGGCGACGATCCCCCGTACCTGGTCCACGTCGGCCGCCATGGGGGCGTCCGCGGACGCCTCCGCCAGCGACTCGATGTCCACCAGCCGCACCCCGGCCAGCCGGTGCGCGGCGGCGTCGATGTCGCGGGGCATGGCGAGGTCGAGGAGGAAGAGCTCGGGCGCGGGCCGGACGAGGCCGGCGACCGGCTCGGGCCTGCGCAGCTCGGGGATGCGCCCCACCCGGGCGGCGGTCGCGGCGAGCGCGCCGATCAGCTCCGCGTCGGCCTCGGGCGTACGGCGCCCGGCCTCCCGGATGTCGACGGTGGCGTTGTCCACCCAGGCCGCGTGCTGCTCCAGCTCGGCGGCGGCCATCCCGGCGACGGCGGCCTCGCCCATCACGGAGAAACCACTCTGCTCGGCCGCGAGGTCGAGCGGGCAGTTCTCGTCGGAGTCCGGCAGGCCGCGGGCATGGGTGCCGCTCGGGGCGACCGGGGTCCCCCCGGTCGGGCGAAGCCGGGACTGGGAGAGGACGGACCCGGGCGGCAACCCGTCGGCGCCGGGTCCGGTGACCGGCTCCCGGCCCGCGGCGGCGTCCGGTACCCGTCCGCCGACCGCTTCGGCGACCGCCTCCGCGGTCAGCACCAGTCCCGTCGCACCCGTGCAGGAGACGGCGACGTCGGCACGTGTCAGCTCGACCGGCACCGAGTCCATCGGTACCGCGCGGGCCACCACGTCCGTGTCGTCGCTGTCGTTGAGGATCTGGGCCAGGCGCTCGGCACGGTCGTACGTCCGGTTCGCCACGACGATCTCCGCGACGCCCGCCCGTGCCAGCGTGGCGGCGGCCAGCGAGGACATCGAACCGGCGCCGATGACCAGCGCCTTCCTGCCCTTGGCCCAGGTCTCGACGTCGGTACCGGCGGCGAGCTGTGCCAGGCCGAAGGTGACGAGGGACTGTCCGGCCCGGTCGATCCCGGTCTCGGAGTGGGCGCGTTTGCCGACTCGCAGGCCCTGCTGGAAGAGGTCGTTCATCAGCCGGCCGGCGCTGTGCGTCTCCTGCGCCAGGGCGAGCGAGTCCTTGATCTGCCCGAGGATCTGTCCTTCGCCCACGACCATCGAGTCCAGCCCGCAGGCCACCGAGAACAGATGGTGGACGGCCCGGTCCTCGTAGTGCACATAGAGATAAGGGGTGAGCTCGTCGAGGCCGACCCCGCAGTGCTGGGCGAGCAGGGTGGACAGCTCGGCGACTCCGGCGTGGAACTTGTCCACGTCGGCGTAGAGCTCGATGCGGTTGCAGGTGGCGAGGATCGCCGCCTCGCCGGCCGGTTCGGCGGCGACCGTGTCCTGGACCAGCTTGACCTGGGCGTCCGTGGTGAGCGCGGCCCGTTCCAGGACGCTGACCGGGGCGCTGCGGTGGCTCAGCCCGACGACGAGGAGACTCATGCCGGCATCACGGCGGGTACGTCCCCGTCCGGTCCCTGCTCGGTGGAGTCCTGGCGGACGGCCGCGACGGGCGCGACCGTCCCCTCGTGCTCCTCGCCGGCCTTGCGCTGCTCGTGGAAGGCGAGGATCTGCAGCTCGATGGAGAGGTCGACCTTGCGCACGTCGACACCGTCGGGGACGGTCAGCACGGTCGGCGCGAAGTTCAGGATGGAGGTGACCCCGGCGGCCACGAGGCGGTCGCAGACCTGCTGGGCGGCACCGGCGGGCGTGGCGATGACCCCGATCGACACACCGTTGTCGGTGATGATCTTCTCGAGCTCGTCGGTGTGCTGCACCGGGATGCCCGCCACCGGCTTTCCGGCCATCGCCGGGTCGGCGTCGATGAGGGCCGCGACCCGGAAACCGCGGGAGGCGAAGCCGCCGTAGTTGGCCAGGGCGGCGCCGAGGTTACCGATACCGACGATCACAACCGGCCAGTCCTGGGTCAGGCCCAGCTCACGGGAGATCTGGTAGACGAGATACTCGACGTCGTAGCCGACACCGCGCGTTCCGTACGAGCCCAGGTAGGAGAAGTCCTTGCGCAGCTTCGCGGAGTTGACCCCCGCGGCGGCCGCCAGCTCCTCGGAGGAGACCGTGGGGACCGAGCGCTCCGACAGTGCGGTCAGCGCCCGGAGGTACAGCGGAAGCCTGGCGACGGTGGCCTCGGGGATCCCTCGGCTGCGGGTCGCCGGTCGGTGAGTTCGGCCAGTTGCCACGGTGCTCCTGCGGGTAGAGCGGGGCTGCGGACGGTCACACGTTCCCAGACCGCCCCGTCGACAGCAGGCTATGTCTTTGTGAACGCGTGCACAAAGATTGTGTCCGATTTGCCCGGCCAACGTGACCGGGGTCACGCGCCCCCGGCGCAGTCGCGGGGAACCGGCGCAAAGGCGCTCGCGCTCCATCTCGGATGGGGGCAAAACAGTACACACTCCTCACGAATCCCGCCCCCGAGACCAAGCCGCCGTCGATCCTAAGCGACTTTCCGGCCCGTTTGGACTAGTCGGTCAGTGCCTTGCGGAGGCGCTCTTCGTTCACACGCCAGAAGGTGTGCTGTTCACCGTCGACGAGTACGACCGGAATCTGCTCCCAGTACAGATCGTGCAGTTGCGAATCCTGGGTGATGTCCCTCTCTTCCCAGTCCACCCCCAGCTCGCCGCACACCTTCTCGACCACGACCTGTGCGTCATCGCACAAATGACAACCCGGCTTACGGATCAGAGTGACCAAACGCGCACGAGACGCAGGTGCCTTGCGGCCGAAGAGAGGACTCATGCGGTCCATTCTCCCGCCCTGCCACGCCCTGTTCGACGCCTTGTTTAACGGACCGGTCGCGGAGAGTTCACACCCGCCCAACTCCCGCGACTCCGGGACCACCGAACAGACTGGCTATGCTCACGACATGGCCGCTCTCGGATGGCTCACTCCCCGTAGGCGCTCCGCCACGGCGCGGAGCGTGTTGGCAGGCGAGGCCTCGGCGGAGGCCGCGCGCAAGAGCCAGGAAGCCCTGGCCGAGGACGCGTCGGCCCCGGCCGACGGCTTGTCCAAGGACGCCGCGGAACCGGACTTCCCGGTGCTCGGCGACACCAAGGCCGCCGCGTTCTTCGACCTCGACAACACGGTCATGCAGGGCGCCGCGATCTTCCACTTCGGCCGGGGCCTGTACAAGCGGAAGTTCTTCGAGACCCGCGACCTGGCCAAGTTCGCCTGGCAGCAGGCCTGGTTCCGGCTGGCCGGCGTCGAGGACCCGCAGCACATCCAGGACGCGCGGGACTCCGCCCTGTCCATCGTCAAGGGCCACCGGGTCGCCGAGCTGCAGACCATCGGCGAGGAGATCTACGACGAGTACATGGCCGAGCGCATCTGGCCCGGCACCCGCGCCCTCGCCCAGGCCCACCTGGACGCGGGACAGAAGGTGTGGCTCGTCACAGCGGCGCCGGTGGAGATCGCCGGCGTGATCGCCCGCCGGCTGGGCCTGACGGGAGCGCTCGGCACGGTCGCCGAGTCGGTCAACGGCATCTACACGGGCAAGCTGGTCGGCGAGCCCCTGCACGGCCCGGCGAAGGCCGAGGCGGTACGCGCGCTCGCCGCCGCCGAGGGCCTGGACCTGTCCCGCTGCGCGGCCTACAGCGACTCCCACAACGACATCCCGATGCTGTCCCTGGTCGGACACCCGTACGCCATCAACCCGGACACGAAGCTGCGCAAGCACGCCCGCGAGATGGACTGGCGCCTGCGCGACTACCGCACGGGGCGCAAGGCGGCGAAGGTGGGCATCCCGGCGGCGGCCGGGGTGGGAGCGGTGGCCGGCGGCACGGCGGCGGCGATCGCGCTGAGCCGGCGGCGCCGGTAGCGCCACGCCTGCCCGGACAGCGCCGTAGAACTGCGGGCCGCGTCCCGGCCGCGGGTGGCCTGTGGCGCTCGCGCAGTTCCCCGCGCCCCCTACGGGGCCCGTCGTGGCTGCGGGCAGTCGCGCCTCCCCCAGTGCCTCAAGGGCCTGGGAGGTGCCCGCAGACGGCACGGGTGGGCGCTGGGGGTACCCCCTCTGAGGGAGGCACCCTGCGAGCGCCGGGAAGCGAAGCCCCCCACCCCCACGCACCCGCACATCTCGGCGCCCAAACCTCGCGCGCCCGAATTATCGCGCCGCCAGCCCAACACGCCCTCGACTCCGCCTCAACACGCATCTTTCTGATCAACAACCGATCACCCTGCGGCACTTGAACCACCCCAAATCGGTTACAGAAGCGACGCAATCGGTGATTTGAGCAACTCGGTGTAGCAGTGCCTGCACGAAGCGTTATTCTCCTCAGACGCAAACCGGTACCCCTCCGTCGCTACGACGGGTGAAAGGTTCCGTACTGCACGTGATGGAAGCTCTGCCTCTGGGAGTCCCGTGTACCCACACGTCGGGGTTGACGCCTCGGGCCTGGCTACGCTGCGCGCAACTGTCGCAACGGTCAAAGAGACGCTGCGCGGCCTTGTCCCGACCGCGTACGCCGTCCCCGCCTTCGCCGCCACCGCCGCACCGATCGGCCCGTGCTACGCACTGGCCGACGGCATGGAACAGGTGCCGGCGCGCAGCGCCGTCGTCGAGGGGCGGCGGTCGGGCGACGGGCGCGCCGTCGGCAGACGTGGCCGTGCCACCGGCACCGCCGCGCCCACCGCCCGCCGCCCTGCCGCGGACAGCGACAGCGCTCGGATGATGGACCTCGTGGAGCGCGCCCAGGCCGGCGAGTCCGACGCCTTCGGACGCCTCTACGACCAGTACAGCGACACCGTGTACCGCTACATCTACTACCGCGTCGGCGGCAAGGCGACCGCCGAGGACCTCACCAGTGAGACGTTCCTGCGCGCTCTCCGGAGGATCGGCACCTTCACCTGGCAGGGCCGCGACTTCGGCGCCTGGCTGGTCACCATCGCCCGCAACCTGGTCGCCGACCACTTCAAGTCGAGCCGTTTCCGGCTGGAGGTCACCACCGGCGAGATGCTCGACGCCAACGAGGTCGAGCGCTCCCCGGAGGACTCCGTCCTGGAGTCCCTCTCGAACGCGGCGCTCCTGGACGCCGTACGACGACTCAACCCCCAGCAGCAGGAGTGCGTGACGCTCCGCTTCCTCCAGGGCCTCTCGGTCGCCGAGACCGCCCGCGTGATGGGCAAGAACGAGGGCGCCATCAAGACCCTCCAGTACCGGGCCGTGCGCACTCTCGCCCGGCTCCTCCCGGACGACGCACGCTGAGCCGGGCACACTCGGCGACACCCAACTCACGCTCGGTGAAAGCCTGTTGCCTTTCTCAGTCGATCGCCGGTCGTCCGTAACCCAAGTGCCGAGCCACTCGTTGTGCGGGATACAGGCTCCCTGTGGTCACGTCCAGCAAGACCCTGATCACACGTTCGTGTGGATCGGTCGAGGGCGTGCAACCCTCAGGACCCCCTGGGGAGTCGACCGTCATGACGAGAGGAGGTGCCGCCAGTGATCGCGAACGTATCGGCGCACCGGCGGGCGAACGCCTTCGCCCAGGCCCTGGAGGAGCAGCCCGACCGGGACCCGGCGGCCGAGCGGTCCGAGGTACCGGCGGGCGATCCGCCGGCCACCGCGGACCGGGCCGAACGGACCGAGCAGGGCGAGCTGTTGGCCCTGGCGACAGGGCTCGCCGCACTGCCCAAGCCGGTGCTCGACCCGCAGGTCAAGGTCGTCCACCGGGCCCAGCTGGTGGCCGCTATGGAGGCCATGCTGGCGGAGGGCACCCTGGGCGGGGCGGCGGACGCGTCGCTTCCCGAGCAGCGCTCCCACCGGGCCAAGGGCGCACACCGGGCCAGCCCGCTGGGCAAACTGCGACCGCGTTCCCGGCTCACCAAGGGGCTCGCCGCGGGCGGCCTGAGCGTCGGCGTGGCCGCCGGAGCCTTCGGCGGGGTCGCCGCCGCCAGCTCCGACGCCCTGCCCGGCGACTCGCTGTACGGCCTCAAACGCGGCATCGAGGACTTCAAGCTGAACTATCTGTCCGACGGCGACGACCAGCGCGGCCAGACCTACCTCGACCAGGCCTCGACCCGGCTGATGGAGGCCCGCCGGCTGATGGAACGGGACCGCGGCGGCCACCTCGACCACGAGTCCATCGGCGAGATCCGCCGCACCCTGTCCGGGATGCAGCACGACGTCACCGAGGGCCACCGGCTGCTGCACGAGGCCTACGAGCGCGATCCGAACTCGCTGGGCCCCATCCAGGTGCTCTCCGCCTTCGCCCAGTCCCACCGCCAGGCCTGGGGCGCACTGCGCGACAGGCTCCCGGTCCAGCTCGGGGACGTCAGCCAGCAGGTGTCGTCGGTCTTCGACGCCATAGACGAAGAGGTCGCCCCGCTGCAGTCCCTGCTCCCCCAGCCCTCCCAGAGCACCGGGAGCGGCACCGGCAAGCAGGGCACCGGCACGGCGTCCACGGGCACCTCCGGCAGCCACCGGTCGACGGCCCCGTCGTCCTCGGGCAGCTCCGCCTCGGGCCACGAGTCGGGCACCGGCAGCCCCAGCGGCTCGGCCTCCGGCAGCGCCGACGACGGCCTGATCGGCGGCACCGCGGGCGGCCTCCTGGACCCCCCGAAGACCGGGAGTTCGGGCGGCAGCAGCGCGTCCCCGTCGAAGAGCCCGTCCAGCGAACCGGACGTCACCCTGCCCCCGCTCCTCCCCGGCCTGCTACCGGGCCTGGGCATCGACAGCGAGGACGCGAACGGCTGACCGGATGTTCCCCGCGTCCCCAAGACGGCGCAGCCGCCGTTCAGGGGCGCGGGGAACTGCGCGACCAGCCCCCACCGGACCCGCGGCGACGCACGACCGAACCGCTAGAAGAACACCGACCGCCGCTGCACGAGCAGCTTGTACAGCGTGTGCTGGATCTGCTCCCGCACCTGATCCGTCAGGTTGAACATCAGCATCGGATCCTCGGCCGCCTCCGGCGGATAGCCGTCCGTACGGATCGGCTCCCCGAACTGAATCGTCCACTTCGTCGGCAGCGGCACCGCCCCGAGCGGCCCGAGCCAGGGAAACGTCGGCGTCAGCGGGAAGTACGGAATCCCCAGCACCCGGGCCAGCGTCTTCGCGTTGCCGAGCATCGGGTAGATCTCCTCGGCCCCCACGATCGAGCAGGGAATGATCGGCGCCCCCTGCCGCAGCGCGGTCGAGACGAACCCGCCCCGCCCGAACCGCTGGAGCTTGTACCGCTCGCTGAACGGCTTCCCGATGCCCTTGAACCCCTCCGGCATCACCCCGACCAGCTCACCCTGCCCCAGCAGCCGCTCCGCGTCCTCCGCGCACGCGAGCGTGTGCCCGAGCTTGCGCGCCAGTTCGTTCACCACCGGCAGCACGAAGACCAGATCGGCCGCCAGCAGCCTGAGGTGACGATTCGCCGGATGATGGTCGTGCACCGCGACCTGCATCATCAGCCCGTCCATCGGCAGCGTCCCGGAGTGGTTGGCGACGATCAGCGCACCGCCCTCGGCCGGGATGTTCTCCATGCCCTTCACCTCGACACGGAAGTACTTCTCGTACACCGGCCGCAGCATGGACATCAGGACCTGGTCGGTCAGCTCCTCGTCGTACCCGAAGTCGTCGACCTCGTAGTCCCCGGTCAGCCGTCGGCGCAGGAACGCGAGACCGCGTGCGACACGCTGTTCCAGGCCGGCGTCGTCGTGCGGCTCCGGCACGTCCGTCTCAGCGCTCTCCCGGGTCACATGCACATCTTCCTGCGCGGGGATCCGCCCGGCGAGAGGCTGGACCTCACGCACCACCCCGGACTCGCGCACCACCGCCTGCTCGCCGCCGTCCTTGCGCCGGTTGCCCGGCCCCCGGCGCCGGGCCGGCCGCTGCACGGCGGCTCCGCGGGACCGGTCGTCGTCGAACGGAATGACCTTGGCGTCCGCCATCGTGTTGCGCTCCTCAGTTGGCGCTCTGCGTCGGTGTCTTCCCGCCGCTCAGGACGGGCAGGGCGGCGATCCGGTCGACGGCCGCGGCCACCGCCTGCGGCGGCAGCAGCCCCGTGGCCTGGGCGCGCACGAAGTCCGCGAACGTCTCCGCCGTCGTGTACTTCGGCCGGAATCCCAGCGTCTCGCGCATCTGGCCGGTGGAGACCACCCGGCCGTGCGTCAGCAGCCGGATCTGCTCGGGCGAGAAGTCGGTCATACCGAGCGTCCGTACCAGGGACCCGGCCCAGGTGACCGCCGGCAGCAGCAACGGCACGGTGGGCCGCCCCAGCCGCCGCGAGCACTGGGAGAGCAACAGCACGCCGTCGCCCGCGATGTTGAACGTGCCGCTGTTCAGGGTCCCCCGCGCCGGATCGTGCGAGGCGATCCGCAGGACGTCGATCACATCGTCCTCGTGCACGAACTGCAGCCGGGGGTCGTACCCGAAGACGGTGGGCAGCACGGGGAGGGAGAAATAGGAGGCGAGCGGGGTGTCGGCGGTCGGCCCGAGGATATTGGCGAACCGCAGCACGCACACCGCCACGTCGGGCCGCCGCCTGGCGAACCCCCGCACATACCCCTCCACCTCCACCGTGTCCTTCGCGAACCCCCCGCTCGGCAGGGACTTCGGCGGGGTCGTCTCGGTGAAGACGGCGGGATCCTTCGGCGCGGAGCCGTACACGTTCGTGCTGGACTTGATCACCAGGCGCTTGACGTTCGGCGACTTCTGACAGGCGCCGAGCAGCTGCATGGTCCCGATGACGTTGGTCTCTTTCACGGTCGCCCGGCTCCCGCTGCCGAGCGGCGTACCGGTCACGTCCATGTGGACGACGGTGTCAGCGCCGGTCTCGGCGAGGATGCGGGCGATGGTCGGCTGGCGGATGTCGGTCTGGATGAAGTCGGCCCCGCCCAGATGATGCTCCGGCGGCACCGCGTCCACGGCGACGACCCGGTCGACGTCGGGGTCACGCTGGATCCGTCGTACGAACCGGCCCCCAAGTTGACGGGCCACTCCGGTCACGAGCACGACCTTCCCCAAGATCAGCGCCTTTCTTCCGTGTTCCCGTATGCGGGCCAACTTAGCGGGTTGATGTTGCGCTGGCATGACCCCCAGCAGGCCGGGGTGAGCCGTCGCGGCCGGAAAATGCGTATGGCCCCCCACCGTACTGGTGGGGGGCCATACACAAGCTCTCGCGGCTCGGCGCCGTAATTACTTCTTGTTACGGCGCTGAACACGCGTGCGCTTGAGCAGCTTGCGGTGCTTCTTCTTGGCCATCCGCTTGCGCCGCTTCTTGATAACAGAGCCCACGACTACCCTCGCTCACTTCTCATCACTCGGTGCTGGGCATCATGGGCCCATACGACCTACGAGGGGCTAGCCTACCCGCCCGAGCGCTGAGCTCGTAATCGAGGTGCTCCGGGTATCCCGAAACCGTCGTCAGGCGGTCTCCACCCCCACATAGCTCTCGCGAAGGTACTCGTGTACCGCTTGCTCGGGGACGCGGAAGGACCGCCCCACCCGGATCGCGGGCAGATGACCGCTGTGCACCAGCCGGTACACGGTCATCTTCGACACTCGCATCACCGCGGCGACCTCCGCCACGGTAAGGAACACAACCTCGTTGAGAGGCCTCTCGCCAGCTGCCATGACACACCTGAACCTTCCGCACTCGACGGGCCACCGGCTTCCCCTTCCGGTGACTCTTCGTCGTTGCGTGCTCACTCCCCAATGTAGGGGCGGGTGATGCGAGTGGGGAAGAGGTGCACCCATCGGCGGCCTACTGTGACAGACACGCTCGATTGAGTACGTAGCGGGTAAGCGGCGTGTAGCAATCGGACCGCACGCCGTCATCAACCGGAACGGCGACGGACACGACCCCCTCGGCCTCGCCCACAAAGAGCGCGGGGTCATCCGTATCCGCCAGCCCAATGGCCTCGAACCCGAGCTGACCAGCACCGCAGACCCACCCGTGGTCTCCCACCACCAGCTCGGGCAACGGCCCGCCGCCGTCCGCCGCCGCATCCAGCGCCACCCGAACCGGCAGCGGTGAGTGCGTGTGCGTACCCGGCGCACAACCGGGGCGTTCACCTCCCGATTCCCGCACCAACCCGACACCTTGTACGTAATCAAGGTTGCACGTACGTAGACCGAACCGGGTCGTTATGTCGACACAGCGACCCTGCGCGGGGGTGAGAACCTCACACCCCGCCGCCGACAACGCGTCCGCGAGACCGGCGTAGAAGCCGAGCAGCCGGTCGGGGTGCCCGGTCCCGAACAACACGGGCGCCCGCCGCCGGGCGACATCTCCCAACCGCTCCGCGAAGGCATCGAGCGCGGCGACGGTCAACTCAGGATCGATCACATCATGCCCTGAAACACACCGGGGATCGTCCGAAACTCCACACCGGCCCGCCATCAACCGAATCAACTCCCGCTCACTCCACGCCCCTTGCGGATCAATACCGATCAACACCCGAGGATCCCGAGCCGCGAACAGCCGATAACGCCGAAGACTCCGCTCCCGGGCGGAGGCCACCACCCCCGCCAGCCCCACGGCCACCAGATAGTCCCGAAGCCCACCACCACTCGACACGCCAGAAATAGTGCGGGATCAGGCCGCCCGAAAACCCCGGAAGCAGCGCAACACCCCACGGTTGGCGTAACGATCAACCAACCCCTAGGCCAACAGCCCCCGCAACGGAAACACGGCCCGCCGCGTAGCCAATACCGCCTGGTCCAGGCGGTCGGCGGGGTCGTAGCCCGCCTCCCACTCCGCCCACCCCACCGGCCACCGCCCGTCCGTCATCCGCCCCGGCCCCAACTGCCGGGTCCGAGCGAACACCTCCTGCCGCCAGGCCTCGGGAACCAGCTCCTCCGGCGCGATCTCCCGCCCCGCGGCGATCGCCACCAGATGCGTCCACGACCGAGGCACCACATCCACCACCTCGTATCCCCCGCCGCCCAGCGCGACCCACTTCCCGCCGGCGTACTCGTGCGCCAGCTCGTGGCAGGCCACCTGCACGGCCCGCTGCGCATCCAGCGAGACGGCGAGGTGCGCCAGCGGATCCTCGAAGTGCGTGTCGGCGCCGTGCTGAGTCACCAGGACCTGCGGCCGGAAGTCGCCGACCAGCTCCGGCACGACCGCGTGGAAGGCCCGCAGCCACCCCGCGTCCCCGGTCCCCGCCGGCAGCGCCACATTCACCGCGGAGCCCTCCCCCGCCCCGGACCCGACCTCCTGCGGCCACCCGGTCTGCGGGAACAACGTCCGGGGATGCTCGTGCAGCGAGATCGTCAGAACCCGCGGATCCTCCCAGAACGCGGCCTGCACCCCGTCCCCGTGGTGCACGTCCACATCCACATAGGCGACCCGCTCGGCACCCAGCTCCAGCAATCGCGCAATCGCCAGCGAGGCGTCGTTGTAGATGCAGAACCCGGAGGCCGCTCCCGGCATCGCGTGATGCAACCCGCCCGCGAAGTTCACGGCGTGGTCGACGTCGCCCCGCCACACCGCCTCGGCGGCCCCCACCGACTGCCCGGCGATCAACGCGGACACCTCGTGCATCCCGGCGAACGCGGGATCGTCCATCGTCCCCAGCCCGTACGACTGATCGGCCGCCGCGGGATCGGCCGAAGCCGCCTTCACCGCCTCGACGTAGTCCTCCCGGTGCACCAGCCGAAGCGTCGACTCCCCGGCCGGCTTCGCCGCGACGACGTCCATCGCCCGGTCGAGCCCGAACGCATCGACCAGTCTCCGGGTCAACGCCAGCCGGACCGGATCCATCGGATGGCCCGGACCGAAGTCATATCCCGTTACTGCCTCGTCCCACATCAGCTGTGCGCGGCCGCTCATGCCCGCCACCGTATCGGTCCGGTTGAGTCGCGAACGAACGGGCGTACACCAACGTCACCAGCACCAACACCATCGGCACCAGCATCGCCCCGCGATAGCTCCACGCGTCGCCCAGCGCACCCACCAACGGCGAACCGATCAGGAAGCCGACGTAGTTGAAGATGTTCAGCCGGGCGATGGCGGCATCCGAATCCCCCGGGAACAACCGCCCGGCCGCCGCGAAGGTCTGCGGCACCAGGACACACAGCCCCAGCCCCAACAGGGTGAACCCGGCCATCCCGACCCAGGCCCCGGACGCCCCCGCCACCACCGCGAACCCGACCGCCGCCACCAGCGCCCCCAGCCGTACCACCGCCACGGCCCCGAACCGCCGTACCCCGAAGTCCCCGATGGCCCGCCCGACCAGCGTGGTCACCATGTACACGTTGTACGGCACGGTGGCCAGCTGCTCACTGCTCCCCAGCACGTCCTTCAGATACTTCGCACTCCAGTTGGAGACGGTCGAGTCCCCGATGTAGGCGAACGTCATCACCAGACACAGCGGCAGCAGCAGCTTGAAGACGACACCACCGCCCGCACCGGCGCCCGCCCCGACCGCGACGTCCCCGGCGTCCTCCGCCGGCTTTCCGTCCACGTACCACCGGCTCGCCACCAGCGCGGCCGGCAGCAGCACCGCGACGACCGGCAGGTACGACACCCACAGCGCGAGATGCCAGTGCGCCCCCACCCAGGCCAGCGAGGCCCCCAGAATCCCGCCCAGGCTGTAGGCGGCGTGGAAGCTCAGCATGATGCTGCGCCCGTACGTCCGCTGCAGGCTCACCCCGAGCATGTTCATCGAGGCGTCCAACGCCCCGACCGCCAGCCCGAACGCGGCCAGCGCGACCGCCAGCTCGGCCACCTGGCCGCCGGCCCCGACCCCGAGCAGCGCCAGCATCACCACGGGCTGGGACCAGCGCAGCAGCCGGCTGGGCCGTATTCGCTTCACCAGCTGCTCGGTGGTCACACTGCCGACGCCGGCCAGGATCGGCACGGCGGCGAGAAAGACCGGCAGCAGCGCGTCGGAGACGCCGTACCGGTCCTGGATGGCGGGGATGCGCGTCACGAGCAGCGCGAAAGTGGCGCCCTGCGTGAAGAAGCTGAACGCCAACGAGGCCCTACCGCGCCGCAGCACATCTGTCATGGCGGCGAGCGTAGGGCCCCGGCGTACTCGTGGGTAGATCCAGCCAAAGATGAATTTCCTTCACCTTTACCTACGGCGGTGTCAGGCGGCGACAGCCACCTCACGCTGCACGCTGCCCGCCGTCTCCTCCGACGTCTCCTCCATGGCCTTCACCTCGTCGGAGATCATCCGGGCCATCGGCTCGGCGGCGAGGCCGCCGCTGACCACCATCCCGATCCCGATCGCGCCGACCAGGATGACCGTGCCGAGCCACACCATGGTGTCCACGGGCAGGGTGTACGCCCCCACGATCCGCACCACGCACTCGGCGAGCAGCAGCACACCCCAGACGAGAGAGTAGACCCGCTCGGACCGCCGGAACGCGGCCGACCCGGACCGCAGGCGTTCGAAGGCCGCCGCCCTGGCCGCGTCACCCTTCAGCACGAACGGCTTCAGCCCCTCGGTCATCATCGGCCGCCCCATCGCCACCGACACCAGGATCGCGATCCCGATCGCGCTGCTGACCCCGCTGTCTTTCGCGAGCATCAGCCGCGGGTCCCCGGAGACGAAGCTCAGCGCCAGTGACACCAGGTTCACCAGCAGGATGAGCCCCGCGAACGCGTTGCCCCGCCGCTCCCTGGCCACGCTCCACACCGTCCGCAGCGCCGGCACCACACTGCTCCAGGCGAGCGCCGCGAAGGTGCTCATCCCGAAGGCGCCCTTGAAGAGGTAGTACGACCCGAGGGGAACCGCCACGTCCACGATCAGCGGCCTGAGGTTGTCGAGCACGCTGGGCTGCCGCTTGTCCTGGTTGCTGTTCGGGGACCCGGCGTTCGTCGTCTTCGTCATGCTCTTAGCCTGGCGTCCGGGCCGGGTCCTTCAGTAGAAACGATCGTCCGTAGCTCGGCATGACAATTGTCAGCCCCGCCATGATGCCCTCGGTCATTCGAGCAGGTCAGCCAACTGCCCCAGGTCGGAGAAGAGTTGGGTGGCCCCGTGCAGCCGGTCGGCCGGCGTCATCGCCGTGTACCCGTACACGTCCATACCGGCCGCGACAGCCGCCTGCACGCCCAGCGGGCTGTCCTCCACGACGGCACAGCGCTCCGGCGCGACCCCCATCCGCTCGGCCGCGTACAGGAAGAGATCCGGCGCCGGCTTGCCCCTCCCCACGTCCTGCGAACTGAACACCCGCGACTCGTCGAACCACCGGTCGAGCCCGGTCGTACGGTGCCCCACGCGAATCCGCTCATGGCTCCCGGACGACGCCACGCAGTACGGGACCTTGTCCGCCGCCAGCCGTTCAAGCACCTCCGCGGCGCCGGCGACGGGCTTCAACTCCGCCTCGAAGGCGGCGAACACGCGCGCGTGGAAGACGTCGTCGAAGTCGTCGGGCAGCCGCTGCCCGGTGCGCTCCTGGACGAGCTCGTGGACCCGGTGCATCGCGGATCCCATGTAGTCCCGTATGGAGTCCTCGTAGGAGGTGGGGTGTCCGAGCTCGGTGAGACAGGCGGCCAGGAGCCGGTTGGAGATGGGCTCACTGTCGACGAGGACGCCGTCGTTGTCGAAGATAACCAGGTCGTAGCGCATACCACCGAGCTTAAACGCACCCGTAAACGCAGAAAGGCCCACGCCATGACGGCGTGGGCCTTTCCTAAAATTTGTTCGGCGGTGTCCTACTCTCCCACAGGGTCCCCCCTGCAGTACCATCGGCGCTGTAAGGCTTAGCTTCCGGGTTCGGAATGTAACCGGGCGTTT